>NZ_JAPMAL010000011.1:0-218037 GCF_026343935.1 Paraburkholderia sp. CNPSo 3076
TCACGCGGTAACGCGTCTCGTCGGCGGAGGTCTCGTGCTCATCGAACTTCGTGATGATGCCGTGGACGGTCTGTGCGGGCGGCTTCTTGCTGAACTTCGCAGCGTTCTCGCCAAACATACGCTGCAGGTGACCCATGTTCGGGTCGACTGGATCGACGATGAACCGGGCCGGCCGCCCGAGCACCTGATCCATCGCAATACCCGCTATCGGGCTTGTGAATTCGATCTCGTACTCGTAGAGCTGGCTGATCCGGTCATGGCCAGCAAATTTCACGATCGAGAACGGCGCCGGATGCGGCGCCAGCTTCAATTCATAAGCCTGTAACGGCATGAGCCACGACATCGAAAACCTCCCGGAGACGCAAAACGCAAAAGCACCGCCGAGGCACCCACGGGCACCCCGGCGGCTTGCACAGAAAACGTCAGATCAGCGCCGAGTTCACCCCTTGGCCTTCGGCATCTGCGACACCAGCGACAGGCCGATGTCCATGCCTTCCACCTGGAAGTGCGGGATGATGAAGAGCTTGATGCGGAAGAACCCCGGGTTGTCCTCGATGTCCTCGACCGTGACCTTTGCCTCGCGCAGCGGGTGCGACGCCTGCAGTTCGTCGCCCGGGTCCTTCATCTCGGTCACCAGACCCTTGATCCAGTTGTTCAGCTCCAGCTCGAGCAGACGGCGATCCTTCGTCGTCCCGATGTTTTCGCGCTGGATAAGCTTCAGGTAGTGCGCAATGCGCGAGAGCAGGAAGATGTACGGCAGGCGCGCGTTGATGCGGCTATTGGCCGTGGCTTCCTTCGTTTCGTAGAGCGCAGGCTTTTGCGCCGAGTTCGCCGAAAAGAAGCAGGCGAAGTCGTGGTTTTTGTAGAACGAGAGCGGAATGAAACCCAGGTTCGCGAACTCGAACTCGCGCGTCTCCGGAATGAGCACCTCCGTGGGAATCTTCGGCTGGGCGCCGGTCCCGAGGTCATACAGATGGACCGGCAGGTCTTCGACCTTGCCGCCCGCCTGCGGTCCACGGATCTGGACACACCAGCCGTTGTTCACGAAGCTGCGCGTCATGTTGGCTGCAAACGCGAAGGAGGCATTCACCCAGAGATACCGGTTGTGATCCGGGCCTTTCACCGCTTCTTCGTAGTTGAAGGCGCGCACCGGCACCGTATCCTTGCCGTACGGCAGGCGGCCGAGCACGCGCGGCATGGTCAAGCCTACGTAACGGGCGTCATCGGTGTCACGGAAGCTCTTCCACTTGATGTACTCGGCGCGGTCGAAGTAGTTGCCGATATCCTGGATGGCAGCGACTTCTTCCATCGTCTTCTTGCCGAAGAACGCCGGGCCGACCGAGCCGATGAACGGCATGTGGGCTGCCGCCGCGACCTTCGAGACGTTGCGCAACAGGGCGATGTCCTGCGGCGAATTCTCGAATTCGAAGTCGCTGATCATCGCGCTGACCGGCTGGCCGCCTGGCGTGTCGTATTCCTCGATGTACGTGAGGCGATAGAGGCCGCTCTGGATGAGTTCTGACGCGTCCTCGAAATCGCGTTGCAGTGCTTCTTTCGAGACGTCGAGCAGTTCGATGCGCGCGTTGCGGCGGAAGTCGGTGCGCGAGACCAGCATCTTCACGCCGCGCCAGCGACCTTCGAGCGCCTGGAATTCGGGCGCATGCATCACCGCGTCAAGCTGGCGACTGATCTGGCGATCGAGCTGCCCGATATGGAAGTCGAGCAGCGACTTGTCGAGACGATCGACCGGTTGGCTCGACTTCGCCACCAGCTCGAGAAACGCGCCCATGCCGCGCGCGATGCGCTCGTCGGCCGAAGCTTCGGAGAGCGTGTCGCCGTCGCGGAACGCTTCAAGCGGGCGCGCCTCGGCGACGGGTTTGAGATTGATCTTGCTGCACAGCGCGGCGTACACGCTGTCTCCCTCGAGCACAACGGTCTCGGTTGCACCCGTGGCGGCTTTGTTCTGGCTCATTGCTTTTCCTGTCTGCGTTTGAAACACAAGCTGATTGCGGAAAGCGGTGAATGCCGCTTTGGCGCGGCGCCGTTCAGGCATGCCCTTCCGGCTGGGTAGCAGCCGTCGCGACCTGCGCCAGTTCGCCGCGCAGTTTGTCGGACAGACGCTTGTCCTTCAGGACCTTCTCGAATTCGCGGCGGAATGTCCCGTTATCCAGCAGATTCGATTTAAGGTCGCGCAGCAGGTTGCGCATGGCGAGCAGCGCCTGGAGTTCGGGAATCTGCCGGGCCACCTGCTCCGGATCGAAGTCCTTCAATGAGCGGAACGAGAGATTCACGGGCAATTCGCCGCCATCTCCCGCCAGCGTATTTTCGACGCCAAACTTCAAATTCGGCGCATAGTCGCCGAGCACGGCATCGAAATTGTTTTTTTCGATGTTGACCTTCTTTCGGGTGGCAAGCGGTGCATTTTCCGCGCCCGCGCTAAAATTAGCGGCGACAAGCAATTTGAGTGGCAGCTCAACCTTCTTCTGGGCTCCGCCCGTGTGAAGATCCAGAGTAATCGACACGCGGCTTTTTGGGATTTCTCGCTGAAAGCTATCCATAGTATGCCTAATTAATTAAGATTCAAGATTCCGCAGAACTTGACGGTCGCGATGCGGTGTCGCGTACTGCACGTGCGGTCCTCCCCTACATGCATGCTCGCAAGGATCTAGTACTGAAGGCACCCCATGGCGTGGTCTCCATTCGTGCGACCTGTTTGCGACGGCCCATTAAATCCGATTGCATGCATGCCGTCAATTGGAATTTCTTTTCGCTCTTATCTATAAATACTCAATTGTTAATTTTTGAATAAATTTCGCAAATTTTTGGCGAAAAACCCACCAGCCAATATCGCCATTCTAAATTGACATCCATCATGTTATTTTGCCGCCGCAAATATCGAGATACGCGATCAGCATATTATTTTTGTGCGAGTTGTTAACGTTTGTCAGATCTCAAACTCAATTCAATACAGACTCCGGTTTACCTTGTATAAAGCCGTTCGACATCTCCGATTGAAGTCACTGTCTGAAAGAAGATAAGTATGAACCACAAGAGACCAACATCTATGCGGATCCATAAACCTCTCTGGCACGACGGCCTGATCCTTTCGCAGCAACACTTCCAGCAGATGGAGCGCGCGACCGAATTCGCCGTACAGCAGTTCGTGGCCGCGGCTTTTGCTGAGCCTTGGGGCACGCTGGGTGTCGTCGTGGATGAAGAAGCGCTCAAGACGGGCCGGCTGAAACTCGAGCAACTCAAACTGCGCCTGCCGGACGGAACCCCATTCGACTCGACGGTCCGCGACGCGATACCCGGAGGACGCGATCTCACGCAGGGTATCCCCGCGGATCGCCAGAGCTTGATCGTCTACGCCGCGCTTGCGCTGCCCGACGCCAATGGGAACAACTGTCGTTTTGACGAGACCGCGCTCGCGCGGCCGCGGCGCTCCTATCGCGAGTTCGTGAAGGTCGTGGATCTGAACGGCACGACCGAGATCGAGATTGCGGTCGAACGCCACGCGCTGCGCCTGCTCTTCGATTTCGAGCCGCATGCCGATGACACTGTCTGCGCAATAGCGCGTCTCACGCGCGCAGCGAACGGTCAGTTCCAGGTCGATCACCGCTTCGTACCGCCGTGCCTCACGCTGGGCAGTCATCCGCTGCACATCGAGCGCCTCAACCGCCTCGCGGACATCCTCCAGGCAAAGAGCCTCGCGCTTGGCGCGCGTCGCAGCGAACGCGTCGAGCAGGTTACCGAATACGGCGTGGCCGACGTGCAACTGTTCTGGCTGCTGCACTGCATCCACACGGCGTGGCCACAAATGCGGCTCTTCTTGTCGCATCCCGCGCGGCCACCCGAGCAGCTTTATGTCACGCTCACCCAGCTGGTCAGTGCCCTGACGACATTCTCCACCGCCGTGCAGCTTGCCGATATTCCCGCGTGGGAACATGAGCACGCCGATCACGTGTTCACGAAGCTGGAATCGATGATCCGGGAACTGCTCGATGCAATCATTCCGTCCCGCGTGATCCCAATTGGCCTCACGCGCAAAACCCCGACGACATGGACTGGACAGTTCCTTGACGAGCGCATCTTCGATGGTGTGCCCGACTGGTACCTGTCGGTCAATGCGCGCATGACTGCATTTGATCTGGTCGAACAGTTTCCGCGTCTGTGCAAGATCGGCGCACCGGATGATGTCGAACACATCGTCAATTCTGCACTGCCTGGCATTCCGCTCAAGGCGGTCCAACGCGTGCCCGGCGCCATTCCGGTGCGACTGGACAACCAGTATTTTTCGCTCGACTCCAGCAGCCCCGCATACGAGAGGATGCTCGCAGCGAGAGCGTGTCAGATCTATTTGCCGGGGTCGGTTGCCGATGCCTCGCTTGAACTTTACGCGGTGCTGCGCTCATGAAAGTCCTGACCGATCGCCACGACACGCCCGCGCATCTTGCGTCTGATCCCGACTTTGGTCGCGCGAGCACACCGGGCATCCGCGACCTGCTGCGTGATACCGGATTGCTCGTCACATCACTCGGCGACGACGGAACCGTAAAAAACGCGGAGCAGTTCCGCAACGACTGCCGAAAGCTGATCCAGAAGTTCTCGGACGCCCTCACGCAGTATGGCAATCCCGAAGACGTCAAGCGCGAAGTCTTGCTCGCGCAGTGCGGCCTGATCGATGAAACGGCGCTGCGCCATCTCCCCGAAAGCAGCCGGGCAGCGTGGGCACTCAATCCGTTTCAGGTCGAGCGGTTCAAGGTGCACGACGCCGGCGAGTTCGTCATTAGCCGGATCGAGGCGCGCCTGCGCGAAGCGACACCGAATGCCGACCTGCTCGAAGGTTACGCCGCGATCCTCGGCATGGGCTTTCAGGGGCGCTACGCGCTCGATGGCGAAAACAGGCTCGTCGAGCTCATGGATGCGCTCAACACCCGCCTGAAAACGCTTCGCCCACATGAGACGCGGTCGTTTATCTCAGACCGTGCCGGACGCCAATTTTCCGACTGGTTCCATAGGCTTTCGCCATGGGTCGTAGCCGCCGGCGTCTGCGTGGTTGCAGCGGTGATCTGGAGCACGTGGGCCGTCGCACTCAACGCGCAGGTCACACACATTCCATCGGCAAAGGTTGCGCAGCCGTGAAGTCAGACCTGCCCCTGCTGACTTCTGCGCCCAACGATGCGCAGCTTTGCGGCCACGAAGGACTCGATTATCCGTTCCGGCTGCAGGTTCTTCTTGCAAGCGCTCTGGCGCTCGTCCTGGTCTCGTTCGTGGCGCGCATCGGACCGGTGCTTGCGTGGCTGCTCTCCTGCGCGGTCGTGTTTGTCGCCATGCTGCTCGTGGTCCTGTATACCCGGCGAATTTCCATCGCGCGCAGGCAGGGCGCGCAGGTACTCTGCGCACTTGGACAAGCAACGGCCGGCATACCGGTCGACCTCCGTACCCGAATGCCGCTCGTGCTGGTGACAGGTGATGATCTGCCCGCACTGTTCAACAGGAATGAGGGCGAGCGTTTCGCCTATGTTGGCGAGGGCGCAATCTGGCTACGCGTGGACAGCCCCAAAGATCTGGCACGTCTGGCCATCGCCGTGAAGCAGTGGCGTGACGGGCGCGCTCCTGATGGCGTCGTGGTCTCGGTTGTGCCGGCAAGATACACGGATGTCGATCTTCTAACCCAGTCATTGCGCGCGGCACGTCAGGCAGTCGCCGACGCCACGCGCATGCTCGGCGCGCGCGCCCTTCCCGGCTATGTC
This sequence comes from Paraburkholderia sp. CNPSo 3076, assembly GCF_026343935.1. Taxonomy (NCBI): domain Bacteria; kingdom Pseudomonadati; phylum Pseudomonadota; class Betaproteobacteria; order Burkholderiales; family Burkholderiaceae; genus Paraburkholderia; species Paraburkholderia sp. CNPSo 3076. The sequence goes on from NZ_JAPMAL010000011.1 coordinate 5,757, forward strand.
GCGGTGTATCAGCGACTGACAACCGAAGCCGCGGGGCTTGCCGGGCCGCAATGGCACGGTGTTTCTTCGGCTACCCGCATGGTTGAGGCGCAGCGGTTCGAGACCGTGATACGGGCAGCGGAAGACGAGATCATGAGCGCGGCTAACCGCCATGTGGCGGCCACGCGCGCCGCGGCACTTGCGTCGCTCATTGGCTGGACGCAACGCGTCGTGCTTCACGCGCTTACCGACCCGCGGCAACCGGCTATGCCCTTGGCGCTGTTCGGTGCCGGCTGGATCGACTGCGGCCCCGCGGGCCGTGCAGGCAGCCCATGGAACGTGGATGTGGAAATGCAAACGAGCGTCGTGCGCAACACGGCGCCGGTGTCACCTGCGCCATGGCCGCTACCGCAGCCGCTGATCGAGGCCCTGCCTGTGCGGCACTGGAGATCGCCCCGCCTCGTGGCGCTGATCCATGCCCTTGCGATGTTCGCGTGCGCGGCCGGCATTGCGTTTAGCTGTGCCGGAAAAAACAATCAAACGCTGCTCTCGCGCATTCAAGTAGATCTTGGGCGTTACTCGATGATTCCGGCCGACCACGACGCGGCACGGCGCGAAGCGCTTAGGACCCTCGTGAACGATCGCGACGAACTCGACCGCTACGCACGAACGGGGGTCCCGCTCAATCTGTCGTTCGGACTGTACCGCGGCGCGCGACTGATCCCGGCGCTCAACAACGCGATCGCCTCCTATCAGCCTCCCCCGCCGCCGGCCGTGCTCACGCTTGACAGCATGTCGCTGTTCGACAGCGGCAAGGCCCAACTCAAAGACGGCTCGACGCGGATCATGGTCAATGCGCTCGAGATGATCAAGGCACATCCGGACAAGCGGATTCTCGTGGCGGGCCACACGGACAACGTCGGTAAGCCCGATAGCAATCTGCTGCTTTCAACCGCTCGCGCCCAGGCTGTGCGCAACTGGCTGGTTGATGCCTCCGGCATCCCAGCCACGCAATTCGCGATCCAAGGCTACGGCGACACGCGGCCGCTTGCGGAGAACGACACAATCGCCGGGCGTGCGAGGAATCGACGGGTAGAGATCACGCTCGTCCCCGACGCGGCGCAGCCCGCCCCGGCGGCTGACACCTCGCAAACGGCAGCGCCTGCAGCGGCGCCCAGGTAGGGAGCGTTTGTCCCCGAAGCCCACGCTTCGGGTTTCGTGAGCCCGGTCACTTTGACTGTCTCCGGGCGATTGTCGTAGTACGAGAAATGGGAGTTAGGGAATGGCAATTCCGTCATACATGTGGCTCAAGGACGATGGTGGCGCTGACATCAAGGGTTCCGTGACTGTTCAGGGGCGCGAGGGCAGCATCGAGATCACGCAGTTCAATCACGACCTGCATATTCCGACCGACGGCAACACCGGCAAGCTGACCGGCACGCGCGTGCACGCGCCGATCACACTCGTGAAGGAAACCGACGCGTCGACGCCGTATCTCTACAAGGCGGTAACGAGCGGTCAGACGCTCAAGTCGGCCGAGATCAAGTGGTACAAGATCGACGACGCCGGCAAGGAGAAGGAATACTTCAACACGAAGCTCGAGAACGTGAAGGTCGTGGCGGTCCGTCCGAAGATGCTCGACATCAAGATCCCCGACTACGAGAAGCACAACCACCTCGAGGAAGTCGAGTTGCGTTACGAGACCATCACGTGGTCCTACAAGGACGGCAACATCATCCACAAGGACACCTGGAACGAGCGCTCCTAAGCCCTGCTTCCCGACGCTGGTCTGGCGGCCGTCACCGCGTGACGGCCCCCTTTTACCAGTCCGCGCACGCGGACTGGTGCTTCTTGCTGCACCGGTCGGCCATTTCCAGTGTCCGCCCCCTTCCCCCTGCGCCCGCACAGGCAGCCACGACATGACCCTGTACAACGATCGAAGCACACATTCCCGCGATATCAGCCAGCTCCTGCGCAGGCTCAATCCACATTGCACGGCGGCGCTCGAGGCAGCAGCAAGTCTCTGTCAGACACGGCTTGCGGATGAAATCACGGTCGAGCACTGGCTACTCAAACTGCTCGAAGCCGGCGACGGTGATATCCCCGCTATCCTGGACCACTACGATCTGGACGTGGACCCAATATGGAACGCGTTGCTTGGCGCCATCGAGCACACCCCGCGCAACCTGCGCGGCCGGCCGGGACTCTCCCCGCAACTGGCCGCCGTCCTGCAGGACGCCTGGTCTCATGCGCTCAACCTCGTCGATGCACATGAGACGACGATCCGCTCGGGACATGTACTGCAAGCCATCGTCGATGCGCCGCACGTGCTGCGCACACGCGCCACGTGGCCGCTGCTGTCCGTGAGCAGCGCGCAGATCCAGCGCCTGCTGCCGCGCCTGGGATCGCGTTCGAGCGAGAACCCGCCCGAACGGCCAGAACCGCAAACGGCCGCTGTAACCGCGGCGACAGCGGCCGGCAGTGCAGATGATGCGAAGTCGGCAAAGGCAACGTCGACGGTCGTGCGCAGCATTGAGGGTGACGCACTGGCCCGCTTTGCGATCGACATCACCGCTAAGGCGCGAGACGGCAAGATCGATCCGGTCTTTGGCCGCGATCGCGAGATCCAGCAGACGGTCGACGTGCTCGCGCGCCGGCGCAAGAACAACCCCATCCTCGTGGGCGAGCCGGGTGTGGGAAAAACGGCGCTCGTCGAAGGCCTCGCGCTTCGTGTGGCCGAAGGCACGGTGCCCAACGTGATCCGCGACGTGCGTATCCTCACGCTCGACCTTGGCCTGCTTCAGGCGGGCGCCGGCGTAAAAGGCGAATTCGAGCAGCGTCTGAAGAACGTGATCGACGAGGTGCAGGCATCGAGCGTGCCGATCCTGCTCTTCATCGACGAGGCGCATACGCTCATCGGCGCCGGCAATGCCGCCGGCGGCGCCAATGCGGCCAACCTGCTCAAACCCGCGCTCGCGCGCGGCGAGTTGCGCACGATTGCGGCGACGACCTGGTCGGAATACAAGGAATACTTCGAGCGCGACGCTGCGCTCGAACGGCGCTTCCAGATGATCAAGGTGGAGGAGCCAGATGACAACGCAGCGTGCCTGATACTGCGCGGGCTCAAGAGTCGCTACGCGCAATACCACAACGTGCACATTCGCGATGAAGCGCTCGTGGCGGCAGTCAAGCTCTCGCGCCGTTACATCCCGGCGCGCCAATTACCGGACAAGGCGGTCGACCTGATCGACACGGCTGCAGCACGCGTACGGATGGGTCTCGAATCGCCCCCGGCCGACCTGCAGCGCGCACGCGCTGCCGTCTCAGCGCTGGAGCTGGAACGCTCGACGATGGAAGACGACGCCCGGGCGGGCATCGCAGAGATGAAGACGCGTCAGGCAGAAGTTCGCGCGGCACTCGTCGAGGCACAGGCCGCGCTCGATGAGTTACAGCAGCGCTATGACCAGGAACTTGCGTTCGTGCGCGCACTGCATGAACAACGGGCCTCTGCATCGGTTAGCGAGCCCGGATTTCTCATGCAAGCACAGGAAGCGCTCCAGCGTATCCAGGGCAAAACGCCCCTGATTTTCGCGGACGTGGATGCGCAGGCGGTTGCGCGCGTCGTCGCCGAATGGACAGGCGTGCCCGTTGGGAATCTCGTCGAGGACGAACTGCAGAGCCTTCTCACGCTCGAGGCGCAGCTCGCGAAACGGGTTGTCGCCCAGGACGACGCGCTCGCCACGCTCGCGGAAAGCCTGCGCACCGCCAAGGTCGGATTGAAGAACGAACACGCACCGCTCGGCGTGTTCCTGCTCGCGGGTCCGTCCGGTGTGGGCAAGACCGAGACCGCACTGGCATTGGCCGACCTGGTGTTCGGCGGCGAGGCGGCACTTACCACGATCAACATGTCGGAGTACCAGGAAGCCCACACGGTTTCGCAGCTCAAGGGCTCGCCTCCGGGCTATGTCGGTTATGGCCGCGGCGGCGTGCTCACGGAGGCGGTGCGACAGCGCCCGTACAGCGTCGTGCTGCTCGACGAAGTCGAAAAGGCCCATCGCGACGTACTGGACCTGTTCTACCAGGTATTCGATCGAGGCGCGATGCGCGACGGCGAAGGACGCGAGATTGATTTTCGCAACTGCGTGATCCTGATGACCTCCAACCTCGGCAGTGCGCAGATCGACGAGTTCACTGCCGACAATCCGGACAGCGCGCAACCCGCGCTACTCGAGGCCATCCGCCCACAGCTCGTCGAGCACTTCCAGCCGGCGCTGCTCGCGCGTTTCCAGACGCTGGTGTACAAGCCGCTCGACTCCGTCGCACTCGGCGCCATCGTGAGCCTGAAGCTCGACAACGTTGCGGAGCGCCTGAAACGTCAGCACGGTGTCGAACTGGTTTGCGACAATTCCCTGGTTGCGGCAATGGCCGAGCTTTGCCTTGCCCGTGATTCTGGCGCACGCAACGTCGATGCCTTCCTGAACCAGCGCGTACTCCCGACGGTGTCGCGTGAGCTGCTCACTCGCATGGCGAGCGGCACAACGCCGGCGCAGATTGTCCTGTCGAGTTCGGCTGAAGGCAGTCTCACGATTGATTTCGTGGATCATGCCGAGCCGGTCGCAGCCACGAACGAAACAACATCCGGGTAAGGGAGACTTCGCCATGCCGACAGGCCCGTCCCTCTACGACATGCTGCTTGGCCACATCAATGGCGAGGCGCTCGAAAACCACGATGACAACACGCTCGAAATCCTGAGCGTCCAGGCAAACATTGGGCGAGTCCTGAATGTGCGGGCGGGTGCGCTCAAGCATGTGCCCGACTTTGGATTGCCGGACCTGACCGACGTCTACAAGAACCTGCCAGCGTCAGTTCACGATTTGCGCAACCAGATGGAAAACACCCTGCTCAAGTTCGAGCCACGGTTGCGTTCGATCGACATCGAGATCAGCGACAAGCCCGATCCGGGACTCCTCGTGAGCTTCACGATGGTCTGCCATCTGAGGAAGGCCGGGCTGGTTCGCTTCGGAACCTATTTCGAGCCGCCGGGGCGCATGCGTGTCGAGCGGCTCGTCAATCGCGAGCGTGAGCGCTAGTCCGTTTCCGATCCTTTCCATGCGACAGCGCCTCGAATCCGAATTGGCATTCGACGCGCGTCTATCGACCACAATTCGCGGTCGGCAACGCTCACGCCCTCGCCGATCGAAGCCTACGCGACGCACTGCAGCCGACTACATCGACCTGCCTAACGCCCCGATCGGCTAAGATACGGCTCCACAAACGCCATTTATCGAACCAACGGAGTGTTTTCAGTGATTCAGGCAATTCAACCGGGCGCCGTCTTCAAGGACAATCTCGCACTGCTGCCGGGCATCGACGGCATCGAGCGCATCGATCTCGTGGACGCTCAGGGCAACGTGGCCGCGAGCATCGAAAACAAGCCCGGCAAGCAGGGCTCGCTCGCGGTCTACCACTATCTGCGCGAAGCCTTCGGCACGCTCGACACCAACGCGGCCGAGCATGGCCTCGCCGTGTTCGCCGAGCACACCGCCGACGCGCGCAACCGCCCGGGCGCGCACCCGAACGTCGATCATCTGCTCGAAATCGCGGCAGGTGGCCCGACGCTGCGCATCGACGTGATCGCCGCGGCCTGAGCGTTGCATTAGCGGGCGTGCCGGCCGGCACGTCTCTTCCACGTCACGCCGAAAGCTCTTCGAGCCGCACGCCATTCGTGCGGGGCCCGAACCCGCCGATCGAAATCATCACCGCGAGCATGCACACGGTGATGCCGGCGAACACACCGCTCACGCCAAAATCGCGCAACAACGCGGCGATGATGAAACCCGACATCATCGCGCCCACGCGGCTCGCGGAATAGACGATACCGTTGGCGCTGCAACGTACCGCTGTCGGGAAGAGCTCGGCCTGGTATGCGTGATAGCACACGGAAATAGTCTGCCCCGCAAGACTGATCAGGATACCGAGCGAAATAAGCGCGAGCGGCCCGCGCGCCTGCGAGAATAGCAAGCCGAACACGATCACCGCGAACGCCGAGCCGACGATGAGCCACTTGCGCTCGATGCGATCGGCCACGAGCATCGCGAGCAGCGGCCCGCACGGCAGCGCAATGGCGATCACGACCGCGTAGAGCAGGCTCTTCGTCACGGTCACGCCCTGCCCGATCAGGAGCGTGGGCACCCAGTTTGCGAAACCGTAATAGCCCACCGCCTGGCACAGGTTGAACGCGATCAGCATGATGAGGCGCGCACGGTATGGCGGCTTCCAGAGCTCCGCGAGTGAAGCGCGCCGATGCGCGGGCAGCACGAGCGTGGGCGAAGGCTCGGGCAAGAGCCTGCCGCTTTCGCGCACGGCGCGTTGCTCCATCTGCGCGATCACGCGTTCGGCCGCCCCGGTATGACCGTGCGTGACGAGCCAGCGCGGACTTTCCGGCACGGCGCGGCGCACGAACCACACGATCGCCGCCCCGAGCGAGCCGACGAGCACGACCCAGCGCCAGCCGTCGAGACCGAGCGGCGCCTGCGGCACGAGCCACCACGAAAGCAACGCCGAAATGGGCGCTGCCGAAAACATGATCGCCTGATTCAGCGCCATGGCGCGGCCGCGCATCTGCTGCGGGACCATCTCCGTGACGTAGCTGTCGATGGTGACTATCTCGATGCCCACGCCGATACCGGTGATGAAGCGCCACAGGATCAGCCCCTGCGAGGTATGCTGGAACGCCATCGCCACCGAGCCCACCGAATACCAGAGCAGCGAGAAGGTGAAGACGCTTCGTCGTCCGAAGCGGTCGGGCAGCCAGCCGAAGCAGAATGTGCCGATGAACAGACCCGCGAAAGTCGCGGCCACGAAGGCCCCGATGCCGTTGAAGCCGAAGAATGCGTGCGTGGTGGTTTGCAGCATGCCGCTTTTTGCCATGCCCGGCGCGATATAGCCCGTGAAGATGAGATCGTAGACCTCGAAGAAGCCGCCCAGCGAAATCAACATGACCAGCATCCAGAGCTGCCGCGTGGCGGGCAGGCGGTCGAGCCGCGCGGAAAGCGCTGCCGCCACGCGATTGCCTGCGGGTGGGGCCGTGACGGCGTCGAGCGGGGCGTCCGCGCCGAGGGTTCGTTGCATGCTTGTCTCCGTGACGACGCCTCGCCGGGCGTCATTCTTGTGAACGCCGGGCGTGCGAGCGCGCGGCGCGTGCGAGCTTCTGGCGGCTCGTGGCACGCGCAACCGTATGGCAGACCGGCGGGGGAACCGCGAACGTGCTGCTTCTACTTCGTCTGCCGCTGGCTCAGGGCGCTGCGTGCGACTTCAGGCCCGCCAGCACCTCTTCGGTATGCTCGCCCACCTTTGCTAGCGGCTGACGCACGCCGGGACGGCGGCCGCCCATCATGAGCGGCAGCAGCACGACTTCGGTCGTGCCGCCGTCGTCGGTCTGCATCGGCACGAGTCCGCCGCTCGCCTTGAGGTGCGGGTCGTCGAGCAACTGGTCGGGGCGCACGATCGGCGCGTACGGAATGCCGGCCGCCTCGAGACGCGGCATGAGTTCGCCCACCTGCTGCGTGGCAAGCACGGCGCCGAGGCGTTCGAGCAATTCGGGCCGCACCTCCACGCGCAATGCGTTGGTCGCGAAGTGCGGCTCGTCGGCAAGCTGCGGGCAGCCGATCACGTCGCACAGCGTCACGAACTGCTTGTCGCTCACCGCGCCGATAAAAAGCTGTTCGCCCTCGGCGAGCGTGAACACGTCGTACACGCTCCAGGCCGATACGCGCGAAGGCATGGGCGGTGGCGCTTCGTGCGTCATGGCGTATTGCTGCATGTGCTGCGCGCTCAGGAACACGCAGTTCTCGAACAACGCGCTCTGCACCTCCTGGCCGCGCCCGGTCGCGTCGCGCTCGCGCAGCGCGGCCAGCACGCCGATCGCGCCGAACATGCCGCCCATGATGTCGTTCACCGACGTCCCCGCGCGCAGCGGCCGCCCCGCAGGCCCGGTCATGTACGAGAGGCCGCCCATCATCTGCACGACTTCGTCGAGCGCGAGACGCTTTTCATAGGGGCCCGGCAAAAAGCCCTTGTGCGAGACGTAGATGAGGCGCGGATACTGCTGCGAGAGCGTGGCGTAATCGAGGCCGAGCTTTTCCATGAGGCCGGGCCGGAAGTTTTCCAGCATCACGTCGCACTCGCCGATCAGCTCGACGGCTGCCGCACGGCCCGATTCGGTGTTGATATCGAGCACCACGCTCTTCTTGTTGCGGTTGAACGAGCGGAAAAAGCCGATGCCGAGGCCCGGCAAGTTGCGCGTCTTGTCGCCGCCGGGCGGTTCGATCTTGATGACTTCGGCGCCCAGGTCCGCGAGGATCATCCCGCAGGTCGGGCCCATGACCATGTGCGTGAATTCGACGACGCGCACGCCTTCGAGCGGCAAACGGTTTTGCGTATTCATAAGGATCTCAAACTAGTCAGGCGTGATGCGCGATTGCGCCAAAGGTCTTCGGCAGGCCGGCGCGCCAGAGCGTGCCGTGCAGCGTTTCGCCCTCCAGCCACTGGGCGACGCGCGCGCGCAGCGCCAGCAGCCGTTCGATGTCGATGCCAGTGTCGATGCCCATGTCGGCGAGCATGAACGCGAGGTCTTCGCTCGATGCATTGCCACTCGCGCCCGGCGCATGCGGACAGCCGCCGATGCCGCCGAGCGTGGCGTCGAAGCGGGTGACGCCCGCCTCCAGTGCCGCATAGACGTTGGCGAGCGCGAGGCCGCGCGTGTCGTGAAAGTGCGCGCAGCACAGCCGCTCGCCCGCGATCTCGCGCGCGGCTTCGAAGAGTTCCCGCACGGCGGCGGGGTTCGCGTAGCCCACGGTGTCGGCGAGGCTCACGCGGTCCGCGCCCGCGTCGAGCAGCGCCTGCATGCAGCGCAGCACCTCGGCGGGCTCGACGCGCCCTTGCAGCGTGCAGCCGAACGCCGTGCCGATGCCGCCTTCGATCAGCGTCTTCGCGCCGCTCGCGTCGCGCGCGGCGCGTATGCGCGCCACTTCGGCCACGACTTCATCGGGCGTCTTGCGCAGGTTCGCGAGGCTGTGCGCCTCACTCGCGGAAAGGGGCACGAGCATCAGGTCCGCTTGCGCCTCCAGCGCACGCTCGGCGCCCTTCAGGTTCGGCACGAGCACCGAGACGAAGAGACCCAGCAGCGTCTTGGCGTAAGCGACGAGTTCCGCCGTATCGGCGAGTTGCGGCAGGAGGCGCGCAGGCACGAACGAACCCACTTCGATCTCGCGCTGACCGGCTTCGTGCGCTGCGCGGATCCATTCGATCTTGTGCGCGGTAGGCAGCACCGTCCGGATGCTCTGCAGGCCGTCGCGCAGGCCGACTTCGCGTATCACGGCACGCGTCTGGGCCCACTGAGGTAATGGGGGCATGAAGGTGTCTCCGTTTTTGTCTCCAGCGATGTGCTAACTTTAGTCATTCCGCAAAATACATAAAGCGGTATTTTGGAAGCTTCAAAATTCCAATCCGGAAACACACAAAACGCAGTCAGGAGACACCGTGCACGACATCGACCTCAAGACCTTACGCCTTCTCGTGAGCGTGTGCGAGCACGGCAACATGGGGCGCGCGGCGCGCGAGGAGCACATCGAACCCTCCGCCATCAGCAAGCGCATCGCCCAGCTCGAAAGCGAATTCGGCGTGCCGCTACTCACGCGCTCACGCCGCGGCGTGCAGCCCACCGCGGCGGGTCTCGCGCTGCTCGAGCATGCGCGCAGCGTGATCTTCACGCTCGAACGCGCGGCCAGCGACGTCGCCGCGCTCGGCAGCGGCCTCTCGGGCAGCGTGAGCGTCTGCGCCTCGGCTTCCGCAATCGCCGAGGCGCTGCTCGACGATCTCGCATCGTTCATGCGCTTGCCCGAGTACAAGAACATCCGCGTGAACGTGGAAGAGCGCACCTCGCACGAACTCGTGGAGCGCGTGCGCGACGGCGCGGCCTCGCTAGGCGTGTGCTGGGACAACGTGGAACTCGGGGGACTGCAATCGCGCCCCTGGCGCGAAGACCGGCTCGTACTCGCCGTGCATCCCGAGCACCCGCTCGCGAAACGCCGCACCATCGCCTTCGAGGAGACGCTCGATTACGAGCACGTGGGCCTGCCGACCTCCACGGCCGTGCATACGATGCTGCGGCAGTCGGCGGCGCGCAGCGGACGCACGGTCGCCTATCGCGCGGTGGTGTCGACGCTCGATGCGGCGTTTCGCGTGGTGGCCGCCAACCTCGGCATCAGCGTCGTGCCCCAGGAGGTGAGCAACACTTACCGGCGCATCATGGACGTGCACACCATAGCCCTCACCGATGCCTGGGCGCGGCGGCGTTTCATCGTCTGCTTCCGTGCGTTCGACACGCTGCAGCCCGCGGTGCAGCGCATGGTCGAGCATCTCGTGGAGCGCGCGGCACAGAAAAAGCGCGGCGCGAAAAACGACGCTTGATCGCGCGCCTCAAGCCGCCGCATTCTTCGCGCGTTTGCGCGCGGGTGCGCGGTCGGCCGCTTTCACCTGCGCAATCAAACCGTCGTGGTGTTCGCGCAGCACCTCGACGAATTCGGCCACGAGACGCTCGCGCGGCCGGTTCGGCGGAAACAGCAAGTACGTCGGGAACAGCACAGCCGGCGAGAACGGCCGGATCGCAATGTCCGGCCCCGCGAAATCACGCGCGACGATGGGATGCGCGAGCGTCACACCCATGCCGCAGCGGACCATCTCGCAGCAGATCGCCGTGTACTGCGCCTCGATGGCGAGCACGCGCTCCACGCCCGCGCGCTGGAACACTTCATCCATTTGCGTGCGTGTGCCGTCGCCGTGGCACAGCGAGATGAACGATTCCCCCTCCAGATCGGCAGGCCGGATCATGGCCTTTTTCGCGAGAGGGTGCGAGGCCGGCATCACGCAGACGGCCGCGACCTTCGAAAGCAGTTCGACCTCGCAGTTCGACGCTTCGCTGATGTACACCGCGACGCCCAGATCGCAGAACTGCGAACCGGTCCAGTGGTTCACCGTGCCCGATGTATTCACATGCAGCGAGATCGTTACGCCCGGAAAGAGGCGGCGGAACTTGTCAATGGCGTGCGGCACGAGCGTGAGCCCCGCGGACGGCATGGCGGCAATGCGCAGACGCCCGCTGCCGAGATTGCGGATTTGCGCGGCGGCATTGCTGAGTCCTTGCAGGCCCACATACGCGCGCTCGACTTCGCGGAAAAACGCATTGCCCTCGCTCGTGGGAATGAGGCGGATGCCCACGCGCTGAAACAGCGTGAGCCCGGTCTCGCGCTCCAGTTGCCCGATCAGGCGGCTCACGTTGGGCTGGGAGGTGTAGAGCGCCTTCGCGGCGGCCGTCATCGAGCCCGACACCATCACCGCGCGAAACGCCTCGACGTGCTTCAGATTCAAGATGATCTCTCCTGGGCGTAACCCTGATTCCCGCGCCAGGGCCTAACCCTGGTCCATATCATTCCCGTATAGGTTGGCATTTTATTCGTATTGGACGATATGGCCAGCCCGGCACAGACTGCGATGCATCGGCGCACTGTCCGGTTCGCCGCTCCCCACAATCGAATGGAGATCGTCGTCATGAAAGCCGCGATGCGCCGTCGTTCAACCTTCCCCCACAAAACCGCATTCGTCGCACTCGCCGTCGCCGGCACGCTCGCTGCAGCCTCGCTCGCCCAGGCCGAAACCACGCTGTACGTCGCCAACGTCGGCGGCTCCAACGAGCAGCTCTATCGTCAGAAGATCATCCCGGCGTTCGAAAAGGCGCATGACGTCAAGATCGTCTACGTGGCGGGCAATTCGAGCGACACGCTCGCCAAGCTCCAGGCGCAAAAGGGCCACGAGCAGATCAACGTCGCCGTGATGGACGACGGCCCGATGTATCAGGCGATGCAACTCGGCCTGTGCGGCAAGCTCGACGACGCCCCCGTCATGAAGGACCTCTATCCGCTCGCGCACATTGGCCCGACCGCGGTGGGCGTGGGCATGGTGGCAACCGGCATCGGCTATAACGAACAGGCGTTCAAAAAGCTCGGCCTGCCGGCGCCCGATTCGTGGAAGTCGCTCGAAGACGCGCGCGTGAAGGGCAAGCTCGGCGTGCCGCCCATCACCAACACCTACGGGCTGCATACGCTCGTGATGCTCGCGCGCCTGAACGGCGGCGGCGAGAAGGACATCGACCCGGGCTTCAAGGCCATGACGAAGCAGGTCGCGCCCAACGTGCTTTCGTGGGCGCCCACGCCCGGAGAAATGGACGGCCTCATGCAGTCCGGCGACGTGATCATCGCGCCTTACGGCAGCGGCCGCGCGGTGGCGCTGCAAAACACCGGCTTCCCGTTCAAGTTCATCTACCCGAAGGAAGGCGGCGTGGCGCTGCAGGTAGCTGCGTGCTCCATTGCGCAGAACGCACAGCCGCAACTCTCGCAGCTGTTCATCCAGTTCCTGCTGAGCCCCGAAGTGCAGGCGCAGCAGGCAGCGGACATCGGTCTCGGCCCCGTCAACAAGACCGTCAAGCTCATGCCCGAAGTGGCCGCGCGCGTGCCTTACGGGCCTGACCAGATCGCGAAGCTCACGGCGATGGACTGGACCACCATCAACGAGCATCGCACCGAGTGGACCGAGCGCTGGAACCGTTCGGTCGAGCGCTGATGCGCCCGCTCCCTGCCCCGCACCCAACGCAAAGCGAGGACCGACGCTCATGAGCTTCCTCACCCTGCAAGGCATCTCGAAGCGCTACGGCGACTTCACGGCGATCGAGCAGCTCGACCTCACGGTCGAGCGCGGCGAGTTTCTCTCGCTGCTCGGTCCCTCGGGTTGCGGCAAGACGACCACGCTGCAGATGATCGCGGGCTTCATCACGCCGAGCACGGGCCGCATCACGCTCGATGGACGCGACATCACCCACGAGCGGCCGGAGAAGCGCGGCATTGGCGTGGTGTTTCAAAGCTATGCGCTCTTTCCGCACATGACCGTGGCCGGTAACGTGGGCTTCGGTCTGGAGATGCAGAAGATGAAGCGCGCGCAACGCGCAGAGCGCGTCGCCGAGGCGCTGGAACTCGTGCGTTTGCGCGGGCTCGACGCGCGCTACCCGAAGGAGCTTTCGGGCGGCCAGCGCCAGCGCGTGGCGATCGCCCGCGCACTGGCCATGCAGCCCGAACTGTTGCTGCTCGACGAGCCGATGTCGAACCTCGACGCCAAGCTGCGCGAAGAGATGCATATCGAACTGCGCGCCATCCAGAAACGCCTTGGCATCACGACCCTTCTCGTCACGCACGACCAGGTGGAAGCCATGACGATGAGCGATCGCATCGCCGTCATGCACCGCGGCACCATCGCGCAGCTGAGCACGCCGTTCGACGCTTATGAGCGCCCCGCCACGCCCTTCGCCTCCACCTTCCTTGGCCGCACCAATACGCTCGTGGGCGAAGTGCTGCGCCGCAATCCGCGTTGCGCCGAGGTCGAGGTAGGCGGGACGATGCTGCACGTGCCGCACGAAGGCCGCGAGGTGGCGGGCGCGGTGAACGTGTACATCCGCCCCGAAAAAGTGCATCTGGCCAACGGCGACGCGCGCCTCATGGGGCGCGTGACGACGCGCGTGTTCGTGGGCAATCAATGGTTGCTCGTCGTGGAAACCTCGCTCGGCAAGTTTCATGTCGCGCAGCCCAACCACGGCGCACCGCCGCCCGAGGAAGGCCACGAAGTCGGACTCGCCTGGACCGACGACGATCTGCGCGTGCTCACGCGGGAGAGCGCTCATGGCAACGCTTGACGACTCGCGCCCGGGCGCCGCGCCGTGGCTGCTCTCCGCGCCCGCGCTTTTGCTGTTCCTCGCGCTGCTGCTGGTGCCGCTCATTCTCACCTTCGTGCTGTCCTTTCACGTATTCAGCGACCTCGCGGGTGTGCAACGCGGCTGGACCGTCACCAATTACCTGGAAGTCCTGAGTGATCCCTACTACGGCGAAATCTTCCTGCGCACCGCAGGACTCGCATTCGCCGTCACGCTGCTTTCCATTGTGCTGGGCGTACCGGAGACGCTGGTGCTCGCGCGCATGCGCCGGCCATGGCAATCCGTTTGCCTGTTGATCGTGCTCGGCCCGCTGCTGATCTCGGTGGTGGTGCGCACGCTCGGCTGGCAAATCCTGCTGGGCAACAACGGGGTGCTCAACCACGCGCTGCAAGCCCTGCACATCACCGACGAGCCCATTCGTCTCGTCTTTACCATGACGGGCACCATCATCGCGCTCACGCACGTGCTCGTGCCGTTCATGGTGATGTCGGTCTGGGCGACGCTGCAAAAGCTCGATCCGCAGGTGGAATGGGCTGGGCGCTCGCTCGGCGCCTCGCCGCTGCGCGTGTTCCGCCGCGTGATCCTGCCGCAGATCATGCCGGGCGTGCTCTCGGGCTCGATCATCGTGTTCGCGCTTTCGGCCTCCGCGTTCGCCACGCCCGCGCTGATCGGCGGACGACGTCTGAAGGTCGTCGCCACGGCCGCGTACGACGAGTTCCTCGGCACCCTGAACTGGCCGCTGGGCGCGAGCATTGCCGTGCTGCTGCTGATCGCCAACGTGGCGATCGTGATGGGCTGCAGCCGTCTCGCCGAACGCCGTTTCAAGCACATCTTCGACTGAGGAGCCATTCCATGAAACGCAACGGATGCCTCGGGCTCGCGTTCAACGCGCTCTTTCTCGCCTTCATGCTCGCGCCCATCGTCGTGGTGCTGCTCGTGGCATTCACGGACAAGGGCTATATCTCGATGCCGTTCGACGGCGCCTCGCTGCGCTGGTTTCGCGCGATCCTGCAGAACGGCGACATCGTCTCGGCCTTCTGGCTCTCCGTGCGCCTCGCGTTCGCCGCGGCGACCATCGGCGTGGCGCTCGCGGTGCCCGCCGCGCTCGCCATCGCACGCTACCGCTTCGCGGGCCGCGGTGCGCTGGTGAGTTTCTTCCTCTCGCCGATGATGATTCCCGCCGTGGTGCTCGGCATCGCGTTCCTGCGCTTTCTCTCGCTGCTGAACCTGAACGGCTCGTTCTGGGCACTCGTCGCCGCGCACGTGGTGATCGTGCTGCCGTATGCGCTGCGTCTCGCGCTTTCTTCTGCGGTCGGCCTCGATCGCGACGCCGAGCGCGCAGCGCTTTCGTGTGGCGCGAGCCGCTTCACGGCATTCCGCCGCGTGGTGCTGCCGATGATCCGCACCGGCGTGGCGGGCGGCTGGGTGCTGTCGTTCATCCAGAGCTTTGATGAGCTCACCATGACCATTTTCGTCGCGACCCCCGGCACCACCACGCTGCCCGTCGCCATGTACAACCAGATCGCGCAGACGATCGATCCGCTCGTCACCTCGGTCTCGGCGGTGCTGATCGTCGGCACGATCCTGCTGATGCTACTGCTCGATCGCATGGTCGGGCTGGACCGCATCCTGATCGGAGAAGCCCGATGACACAGAACTCCACCGCGAGCCCCGACGTGCTCGTGATCGGCGGCGGCCTCGTGGGCTCCGCCGTGGCCTATGGGCTCGCCCGAGAAGGCGCGCGTGTGACCGTGCTCGACGAGGACGACGGCGGCTTTCGCGCCTCGCGCGGCAACTTCGGCCTCGTCTGGATTCAGGGCAAGGGTTACGGCCTTTCGCCCTACGCGCGCTGGTCGCGCAGTTCGGCACAGCGCTGGCCGCTGCTCGCGCAAAGCCTGGCCGACGAGGCGCGTGTGGACGTCGCGCTGCGCCAGCCTGGCGGCTTTCATATCTGCTTCTCGGACGAAGAACTCGCCGAGCGCCATAAACGGCTCTCCACCTTGCAGGCCGAGATCGGCGATTATCCGTTCGAACTGCTAAATCATCGCGAGCTGCGCGAGCAGTTGCCCGGCATCGGCCCGGCGGTCGTTGGCGCGAGCTATACGCCGATGGATGGCCACGTCAACCCGCTCAAGCTGCTGCGCGCGCTGCATGTCGCGATGCAACGGCGCGGCGTACGGCTCGTCTCGGGCGAACGCGCCGAGCGTATCGCCGCCGGGCCGGGAGGGTTCAGCGTGCAAGGCCGGCGCGGCGTGTATCACGCTGCGCGCGTCGTGCTCGCGGCCGGCCTCGGCAATCGCGCGCTCGCACCGCACGTGGGCCTCAACGCCCCCGTTGCGCCCAATCGCGGCCAGGTGCTCGTAAGCGAGCGCGTCGAGCCGTTTCTGCGCTACCCGACCATCAACGTGCGGCAGACCGACGAAGGCACGGTGCAGTTCGGCGACTCGATGGAAGAAGCCGGCTTCAACGACTTCACCACCACGCCGATCCTGCGCCAGATCGCCGCGCGCGGCGTGCGGGCGTTTCCCATGCTCGCCCATGTCCGGCTCGTGCGCATGTGGGCCGCACTGCGCGTGTACAGCCCCGATGGCTTTCCGATCTACGACCAGTCCGAGGCGCATCCGGGTGCCTTCGTCGTCACCTGCCATAGCGGCGTGACGCTCGCCGCGGCCCACGCGCTGCGCATCGCGCCGTGGATCACGGGAGGCCCGATGCCCGCTGAACTGCCCGCTTTTTCCGCGCGCCGCTTCGCCACCGACGCGGCGGCCGAACCGATCCTCGCTCACTAATTCCGCCATGACAGCCCAATCCACCCAGGCGGCCGCGCCGCTGTTCAAGACGCTCTCCGACGCCGAAACGCGCGTCGATATCTGGTTCAACGGCCAGCCGCTGTCCGTGCCCGCCGACCGCTCCGTCGCGGCTGCGCTGCTCGCCGCGGGTGTATCGCGCTTTCGCGCGACGCCCGTTTCGGGTGCACCGCGCGCGCCGTTCTGCATGATGGGCGCGTGTTTCGAATGCCTTGTCGAGATAGACGGCGTGCCGAGCCGCCAGAGCTGCATGGTGCCCGTGCGCGCGGGCATGCAGATCCGCTCGCAGGAAGGCGCGCGCGACCTGCCGCCCGAACCCGGCACGAATGCCGACACGCTCGAGGAGAACGCTCATGCCCGGTGATTATCAAGGCGATGCCAAAGCCGATTTCAATGCGCAAGCCGTCGATGTCGTCGTGGTCGGCGCGGGTCCTGCCGGGATGAGCGCGGCCACCCGTTCGGCGCGAGCCGGACTCTCAGTGGTCCTGATCGATGAGCAGGACGCCGTGGGCGGCCAGATCTATCGCGCGATAGGCCGCGCCGACGCGCGCCGCAAAGAGATACTCGGCCCCGACTACGCGGCGGGCGACGCCATCGCCCAGGCGCTCACGCATTCCGGCGCGCGCCATGTCGCCCACGCCTCGGTATGGCAGGTCACGCGCGAACATGCCGTTCACTACCTCAAGGACGGCAAGGTGGGCAGCTTCCAGGCGAAGCGCGTGATTCTCGCGAGCGGCGCGCTGGAGCGGCCGTTTCCCATTCCGGGCTGGACCCTGCCCGGCGTGCTCACCGCGGGCGCGGCGCAAATCCTGCTGAAGAGCGCGGGCGAAGTGCCCGCCTCGCCGCCCGTGCTCGCGGGGTGCGGGCCGCTGCTCTACCTGCTCGGCTGGCAATACGTACGGGCAGGCGTGCCGATTCGCGCGCTCGTCGACACCACGCGCCACGAAGACCGCTGGCGCGCGAAACGCCACCTGCTTGCGGCGCTGCGCTCGTGGCCTTTCCTGAGCAAGGGCCTGCATTTGATCCGCACGCTGCGCGAGGCCAGGGTGCCCATTTTCGAAGCCGCCGACGACCTCGCGGTGGAAGGCCGCCAGGGCAGCGACGGCGTGCAGCGCGCAGCCGCGCTCACGTTCACGTCGCAAGGCCGCGCACACCGTATCGAGGCCGATGTGATCCTACTGCACCAGGGCGTGGTGCCGAACACGCAGTTCACGCAGGCGCTGCGCGCCGCGCATCGCTGGGACAACGGGCAGCTTTGCTTCACACCGCAAACGGATGCATGGGGCGAGCTGGATGTGCCCGGCATCTTCGTGGCCGGCGACGGCGCGGGCATCGGCGGAGCCCTGGCCGCAGCGCAACAGGGCGTGCTCGCGGCGCTTGCCGCCGCAGCACAGCTAGGCTCGATCGACGCAGCCGCGCGCGATCGCGAGGCCGCGCCCCATCGCGCGGAACTCGACCGCGTAATGCGCATCCGCCCGTTCCTCGACAGCCTCTACCGCCCGCGCGACGCGAACCGCATCCCCGCCGACAGCACCATCGTCTGCCGCTGCGAAGAGGTGACGGCGGGCGAGCTGCGCGGCTTCGTCGGCCTGGGCTGCCTCGGCCCGAACCAGGCGAAGTCGTTCGGCCGCTGCGGCATGGGGCCGTGTCAGGGCCGCATGTGCGGCCTCACCGTGACCGAAGTGATCGCCGAGGCACGCAAGGTGCCACCTGCCGAGGTGGGCTACTACCGCATCCGCCCGCCGATCAAGCCGCTTACGCTCGGAGAACTCGCCGGTGAATGACGCCCGAACTCCTCCCGCGAGCGCCATCCAGGAAGCGGACGTGCTCGTGATCGGCGGCGGCCTGCATGGTTCGAGCAGCGCCTTTCACATGGCGCGGCGCGGCGCGAGCGTGATCGTGCTCGAAGCCGACTACGTGGGCCGCCACTCGTCGGGCGTGAACGCGGGCGGCGTGCGCACGCTCGGCCGCCCGCTCCCCGAGATCCCGCTCGCCCTCATGTCGCGCGAAATCTGGCACGCGCTGCCCGACACCATCGGCGACGACGGCGGTTTCGTTCCTTCCGGGCAACTGAAGATTGCCGAAACCGAGGCCGAACTGGAAGCGTGCCGCGAGCGCGTCGCGCTGCTCGAATCGCTCGGCTTCACGCATGAAAAGCTGATCGACCGCGAGACCGTGCTCGAACTCGAACCGGCACTGGCGAAGCACGTGACGGGCGGCATCTGGGTCGAGCGCGACGGCTATGCGCTGCCGTTTCGCACCACCACGGCGTTTCGACTCGCCGCGCAAAAGCACGGCGCGCGCTTTTACGAAGGCACGGCGGTCACGCACATCGAGCCGCGCGGCGAGCGCTGGCTCGCGCAAACCCCGCGCGGCACCTTTGCCGCGCGCAGGCTGCTCGTCACCGCAGGCGCGTGGTCGGGCGAGCTGGCGCGCCAGGCCGGCGAGCCCGTGCCCGTGCACCCCGAAGGGCTCATGCTGATGGTCACGCACCGCGTGGCGCCCTTCTGCCGCGCGACGCTCGGCGCGACGGGCCGCCCGCTTTCGTTCAAGCAGTTCGACAACGGCACGGTGGTGATCGGCGGCAAGCTGATCGGCATCGCGGATCTGCCGGAGCGCCACGGCGAAGTCGATTTCATGCGGCTCGTGAAAAGCGCGCAGACCGTCGTCGATCTGTTTCCGCATCTGCGCCATCTGGGCGTGAACCGCGCGTGGGCCGGCGTGGAAGCGTTCACGGCCGACTCGCTGCCGATCATTTCGGCGAGCCGGCGCGCCGCGAATCTCTACTACTCGTTCGGCTATTGCGGCAGCGGCTTTCAACTTGGGCCCGCGTGCGGGCGGCTCGTTGCCGAACTCGTGCTCGACGGCGCGCCTTCGCTTTCGCTCGATGCGTTCGCGATCGACCGCTTCGCGCGCGCCGCGGTGCAGGCGCCGCTGGCCGGCGTTGCCGCGCATTGACGCCATCGAATCCCTCACCCCGTATCGCCATTGCGGCGAAGGAGCTTGCAGACACATGAACGCTATCGTTCGCATCGAAACCAATCAGCGCATGAGCCGCGTCGTGAAGGCCGCGGGACTCGTGTTCGTGGGCGGCCAAACGTCGGCCGACCCGTCGCCCGACGTGAAGATCCAGACCGCCGCCGTGCTCGCGAAAATCGACGGCTTTCTCGCCAAAGCCGGCATCGACAAGACGCGGCTCGTCTCCGCGCAGGTCTGGCTCGCCGATATCGCGCGCGACTTCGCCGGCATGAACGAGGTATGGGACGCATGGGTGCCCGAAGGCTGCGCGCCGACAGCCGCAGTCGAGCAACCGTAAAGCGATGGGCGGGGCATCGCGCGCACGCTGTAAGCGCAAGTTCACGTTCGCGCGGCACAATGGCGAACCCACCCGAACTTAGAGGAGCGCGCGATGGCCCTTCCTTACGGCTACGTCAAGGCGAAAATTGTTTCCGCGCCGCAATTGAAGGCCACGCGGCGGCCGCACGAAGTCCAGTATCACCTGCACTTCGGCGTGACGGTCAACGGCGCACGCTGGGACATCGCTGTGAACGTGGGCACCACGGACGCGGACGACCTGCTCAAGTACAAGCTCGTGTTCGACTTCAACCATAACATGCTCACCACGCTCGAGGGCGCGGCCGAAGGCTCAACCGATCTCACGGGCACCGAAGCGCTGCCGGCCATCGACTTCGAGCGCAGCGACTTCCTCGCCAATACGGGCGCGTGGCGCAACAGCGACGTGATGGACGGCTCCGACCAGGTGGAGCCCGTCGCCTCGCTGCAGCGCCTGCTGTTGCGTGCGCAACAAGCGTCGCTCGACGTCTACGTGTTTGGCCGCTTCTACAGCGAAGGCGACGGCATCCACGACGTCCACATGAACCAGGGCTCGAAGGGCGAGTTCATCCACAAGGCGGGCAACGACGCGAACGACCACAACGACATCTGGCAGGACGGCGCGCTGCTTGTGGATCTGGGCGACCCTGAATGGGCCCTGTATGTGGCGGCGTTCGATCAGCAATACGTGCCCACCGACAATCTCGGCAACCCCACGCCGGATTCACAGCCGATTTCGTAAACGGCGCGCGGGCGCATGCCGGAATCCCGCCATGCGCCCGCTCGTTGAAACGGATCGAAGGTTTAGAAGTCGATCTTCGCGTTGAGGCTGACTGTGCGCGGATCGCCTGGCGCAATGTAGTCGGAGTACTGGTACATCCAGTAGCGGCGATTCGTGATGTTGTCGATGGCCGCCCGCAGCGTCACGTCGTGGCCGCCAATGCGGGTGAAGTAGTTCGCGCCCACGTTCACGAGCATGTAGCCGCCCGTTTCCAGATTGTTTGCGGGACGTACCTGGGTGCTGCCCGTGAACTTCGCATCCGCGGCCAGCTGCAGGCCTTGCACGTAAGGCACGTCGTAAGTCACGCGGCCCGCGGCGACGAACGTCGGCGCGCCGGCTACACGATTGCCGTTATACGACTGGCCCTTCGCGTACCACGTATCGAGCAGCGTGACGCTGCCTGCCACCTGCCAGCTGCGGCCAAGCCGTACGCTGCCGGCCGCCTCGACCCCTTCGTAGATCGCGTTGCCGTCCTGCACGTAGACGTTGTCGCTGTTCGCGTAAGCCGCGCCGCGCTCGATGCGGAACAGCGCCGCCGTTGTGCTCCAGCGCTCGTGCTCGCTCTTGATGCCGATTTCATACTGACGCGAGCGCAGCGGGCGCAGCATCGCGCCGCCGTTCGCATAGATGCTGTCCACGATCGCGCCCTGCTCCAGCGCCTCGACGTAGCTCGCGTACAGCGTGGTATTCGGCTCGAGCTTGTACATGAGCGCGAAGGTCGGCGTGAGCACGCCGTTCTGGCTGTACTGGGACGTCTTCTCACCCGTGGTTGCGTAGTTGTTCTGACTATAGTTCGTGTAACGCAGGCCCGCGAGCACCGACCAGCGGCTCGTGATCTGCATCGTGTCGCTCACGAACGCCGAAGCCTGCGTGATGTCGCTCGTGCGGTACGTTTCGAGCCCGCCGCCCGAATAGAAGCGCCACGGGTTGGGCTGATACAGGTTGCCGTTGCCGAGCACCGTATAGATCGAGTTCAACGCGTAGTTGTTGGTCTGATGCTGGTATGCGCCGCCAATCACGAGTTGATGCGTGAACGGCCCGGTCTTCACCTTGCCCTCGAACATGCCCTGCCAGTAGACGTCCTGATGGCCTTCGTCGCCGTTCCAGCGCGCGTCGGTGTAGTCGCCTTCCTGGTTGAGCAGCGTGAGCGTGCTCTCGTTGCGGTCGCGCGCCGACTTGCTGTAACTGCCCGAGGTGGTGAACGACCAGTCGGGCGTGATCTGGTAACGCACGCCCGCCGTGTAAAGCTGCAGGTTCGTGTTGATATGCTGATCAGTGCCGCCGAGCAGGTTGCTGCCGCCGCTGATCACCGCCGGCAGGCTCGACGCCGTGTAGCTGCCCGTGTAGATCGCGGGCGTCTGGCCGCTGGAACGGATCGTCTGGTAGAGCGCGTTGAACCACACCTGCAGGTCACGCGTAAGCTGCCCGTCGAGCGCGAGCGAAACCGAGTTGCGGTTGATATCGCCGGCGTTATAGGTCTTGCCCGCTTCCTTCGTGTAGTTCAGGCGCGCGCCGAACATGTCGTCCGGGCCGAAGCGGCGGCTCAGGTCGACGTGCGTGCTCAGCACGCCGTCCATGCGATAGCCCACGTCGAGGCTCGTGACAGGGTCCTTCTCCGGCCGCTTCGTCACGTAGTTGACGAGGCCGCCCGGCTGCGCGAAGCCGTACATGAAGCCGCCCAGGCCCTTGAGCAGCTCCACGCGCTCCAGTTGCTCGTAGGGCATGGTGATGCCGTACGAAATGAACGGATTGCCGTCGATGCGAAAGCCGTTTTGCCAGTCCATGGGGAGACCGCGAATGGTGATGTAGGTGGCCCACGCGTTATAGGCGTTGCTGTTGTTGGTGACCGAGGCGTCGCCGGCGAACACATCGCCGAGCTTGTAGACCTGGCGCTCGGCCAGATTCTCGCCCGTCACGACGGTGGTCGAGAACGGCGTGTCGAGTTGCGAGCGCGTGCCGAGCGCGCCGCTGTTCACCGGCGTGTTCAGGTTCAGCGGCGAATCGGCGACCTGGCTCGCGCTCACCTTCACGGCGGGCAGCGCCTGGTCCGTGCCGGCCGTACCGGTGGCGGCGGCCTGAGGCGGCGCCTTTGCGCTCGTCGCGGCGCTGTCCTGCGTCGACGTTTGGGCAACAGCGGCCTGAGCCGCTGCGAAAGTAAGCCAGGCCGCAATTTGCAACGGCCGCGGCAGCGTGCGTCGCGCGTGCCGCGCGTGTTCTCGGTTGTTCATGTCGTTTTGGAAGGGTCGTCTCGCCAGTGCTTGCCGGATATGTCAATGAGACGCATTCTCATTATCACTGGCGGGCGATATTAACAAACCCTTACGACTTTTCCAAGAATCCGCGGCTCATTCGTCAGATTTGATGGATTCCCGCGAAATACTGCTCAAAACGGACTCAAGGCGGCCGGATAATGTCTATCTGGCGCAAGAATCACCGGAAATCGTCTGGATTGGACAGCCGCGCGAAAGGTAGCGCGCTCGCGCCCGGCTTGCTGCTTTGCGCGATGCCGGCGCCTGGAAATACGCTAAGCCGCGACATAAAATACAGGCCCAGTTAGTGCATTCACGTGGTGACCGCGTATGAGACACGCTACGTTCCCCGTGCTGATCGTTCTGGCTTCGGTCCCGGCCGCATGGGCCATGGGCCTCGCCGCGGCGAACGAATACACGGATCTGCCCTCTCCCCAGAGCGCGGCGCCTGCCACGCTGCATTGGCCGCCCGCCTCGCCCTCGTCCATCCCGCCGGGCATTTCGCGCGCGGCGTTGCATACGGGGACCCAGAAAGACGACAAGTCGTATTTCGAAACGCTCCCGGGCGGCGATGAAAACCTCGACGATAACGGCGCGCCCCTGCGCGGTGATCGTTTCCACTGGCAGCAGCCTTAGCGCCTGCATCCTGCTGCACTGCACCTGCCAGATAATCAGCTTTACTGATTATTTGTGTGAGCCGCCAGAATCCGCTGTTTGCCACGCCGGCGCCAGCATTAATCTACGGTTAAGAATCCGCTCCTATGCTCGTCTTGCGAGCCGCCAGGTCCTTCGCCGGCGGCATCGCGGCGAACACGCGCCGCGCTTTATCTGCACCACTGAGCCGCCGACAAACCGCCAGCCGGCCAGCGACAACCGCACCTGAATATCCGCGCCGCATAATGCGCACGGGAGCATGCTTGCACCTCGTGCCACGTTCGAACGGCCCAAAAGGCGTTCCATGACATGATCGGCGCGTCCTGCAACTGGAACGCCATCATGTCCCGTCTGGTTCGTTCGGCTCTGCGCCTGAAAGCCTGTGTGCTTGCCGCGTCGCTCGCCTTGCTGGTTGCGCCGCTCGTCATCGACCCCGCGCTTGCCTGCACGCGCGCGCTCTACGTGAGCGACAGCGGTCTCGTCATCACGGGGCGTTCGATGGACTGGTCCGAGGACATGCGCTCGAACCTCTGGGTCTTTCCGGCCGGCATCGCGCGCGACGGCAACGCAGGCCCGCGCTCGCCGCACTGGCGCTCGAAATACGGCAGCGTGGTGGTCTCGGGCTACGACATCGGCAGTGTGGACGGCATGAACGAGCGCGGCCTCGTGGCCAACGCGCTCTATCTGGCCGAAACCGATTACGGCAAGTCCAACTCGGGGCGGCCGCCGCTCGCCATCAGCCTGTGGGCGCAATACGCGCTCGACAATTTCGCCACCGTTGGCGAAGCCGTCGCTGCGCTTGGTCATGAGCCGTTCCAGATCATTGCGCCGCCGCTGCCCGACGGCAAACCGATCTCGATCCACCTCGCGCTTTCCGATTCGCAAGGCGACTCGGCCATCCTCGAATATATCGACGGCAAGCTCGTGATCATGCACGACAAGGCGTACAAGGTGATGACCAACTCACCGATCTACCCCGAACAGCTCGCGCTCGACACGTACTGGAAAGGCGTGGGCGGTCTCGCCTTTCTGCCCGGCACGAACCGCGCGGCCGACCGTTTCGTGCGCACCTCGTTTCTGCTCGACGCCATTCCCAGGAAGCCCGACCCTGCCTATATGGCGGGCGTGCCGCAGCAGAACCCCAACTATCAGGCCGTGGCGAGCGTGATGAGCCTCATGCGCTCGGTGAGCGTGCCGCTCGGCATTACCACGCCCAACATGCCTAATCTTTCGTCGACGATCTGGCGCACGGTCGCGGATCAGACGAACCGCGTCTATTACTTCGATTCCGCCACGCGCCCCGACACGTTCTGGATCTCGCTGAGCAAGCTCGACCTCAAGCCCGGCGCGCCCGTGATGAAGCTCGCGATCGATTCGGGCCAGGTGTATTCAGGCGAGGCGTCGGGCAATTTCGTGGCGACGCCGTCGTTCAAATTCATGCCCGCGCCGGCGTCTTGATCGCCGCGCGGCGGTTCACGTTTATATGGCGAACAGCTGGCCGATGTCCTTGAATGCCTTGAATTCGAGCGCGTTGCCGCACGGGTCGAGGAAGAACATCGTGGCTTGCTCGCCCACCTGCCCCTTGAAGCGCACGTAAGGTTCGATCACGAACTTCACGCCAAAGGTCTTGAGGCGCTCGGCCAGCGCCTCCCAGTCGCCCCAGCTCAGCACGACGCCGAAATGCGGCACCGGCACGTCGTGGCCGTCCACGGGGTTCGTGTGCGCATGGTCCTGCGAGGCCGTTTTCGGGTGCTCGTGAATCACGAGCTGATGGCCGAAAAAGTCGAAGTCGACCCACTGCGCGCTGGAGCGCCCTTCCGCGAGGCCGAACACGCGGCCGTAGAAGTCGCGCGCGGCGGCGAGGTCATAGACGGGAATGGCGAGGTGAAAGGGGGAAAGCGACATGCGTGTCTCCACTGTCTTCGAAAGCGATTCCTTCATGGTAGACAGGCCGAATCAAAAACAAAATCAATATATAATTTTCTGATACACAAATATTCTTGATGAATGATACGCGAACTCAGAACCCTCGTTGCGGTGGCGAGAGAAGGCACGTTCGCCGCGGCGGGACAGAAGATCGGCCTGACTCAAGCTGCCGTGAGCGCGCAAATGCAACGACTCGAGGCAGAGCTGGGTTTCGCGCTGTTCGACCGCGAGGGGCGCGCCGCGCGCCTGAACGCGATGGGCCAGCAGATCCTCGCCCAGGCGCACGAAGTCATCCGGCTCTATGAAAACCTGAGTTCGAGCGCGGCCGGCCCCGCGGCGACCGGGCGCGTCACGCTCGGCGCGATCGCTTCCGTGCAGCGCGCACTGGTGCCCGAGGCGCTCGCCGAATTCCACCGCCGTTGTGCCGGCTGCCGCACGCGCGTGATCCCGGGCGTTTCGATGGAGCTTCACAATCTCGTCGATGCGGGCGAAATCGACATGGCGGCCATCATCCGGCCACCCTTCGCACTGCAAAGCGATTTGCGCTGGACCACGCTCGCACGCGAGCCGTTCCGGCTCATCGTGCCGCGTCACGTGAAAGGCCACGACTGGGCCGAACTGCTGGCGACGCAACCTTTCATCCGCTACGATCGGGCATCGTTCGGCGGACGCCAGGTAGACCGCTTCCTGCGCCGCATGCACTACACCGTGCAGGACCTGAGCGAACTCGACGAACTCGAGGCCATCGTCGGGCTCGTTGCGAACGGCGTGGGCGTCGCGCTCGTGCCGCAAACGTCGGCGTGGCGGCGCTGGCCCGCCAAAGTGCGCGCGATCGATCTCGGGCAGCACACGTTCCACCGCGACGTCGGCCTCGTGCATCGCGCGCCGGGCACACTGAGCGAGCCCGCGCGCCTGCTGATCCAGCTGCTCGAATCGCGCGCTCGTGAGCAACAGCCGGCGGGCGAGGCGCAATGAACCCATCATGCCTTGCAGGCCCACCGGAGAAGCACACGTGAGCACTCCCGAACAATTGCTTTTCCTGCCCGGCGCTTCGGGCAACAAGGCCTTCTGGCAACCGCTGTCCGATCGCCTCGCCACGCCGGCGGCGCGTCGCTTCGTGGGCTATCCCGGTTTTGGCGGCGAACCGGCGGACCCGGCAGTCGCCAGCATCGACGACATCGTGCGGCGCGTGCTGGCCATGCTCGATCGGTCCACGGCGCTGATCGCCCAGTCGATGGGCGGCGTCATCGCCGTGCGCGCGGCGCTCGAGAAGCCGCAGTTCGTCACGCATCTGGTCCTCTCGGTCACGTCGGGCGGCATCGACACCGCGGCGCTCGGCGCGCAGAACTGGCTCGCGGGCGACACGAGCGCGTTCCCCGAGTGGTTCGTCTCGTTCCAGACGGATCTTTCGAACCCGATCGCCCGCATCAACCAGCCGGCCCTGCTGCTTTGGGGCGACAACGATCCGTTGAGCCCTGTCGCGGTCGGCGAGCGGCTCAACGCCCTGCTCGCCAATTCCACGCTGCACGTGGTGCGCGGCGGCGAGCACGATCTCGCGAGCGTCCATGCAGAGGCGTTGGCGCCGCTCGTGGAGGCACATTTGACGGCGCATTGACCCGTTGCCCCGCGGGACGGACGACAGTCGTTTCGACCAAATTCGTCGGAAAATACATTAAAAATAACTGGACGAAAATCAATACGATTGCACAAACCACTAGACCATCGCCATCAAACCCACAGGAACGCCTATGCCGCGCCCCATCGCCGCCCGCATTCAGCCCGACGCCATCCGTCACAACCTGCAGCTCGTGAAGCAGATCGCGGCCGGCTCGCGCGCCTTCGCCGTGATCAAGGCCAACGCGTACGGTCACGGCATCGAGCGCATCTATCCGGCGCTCGCGGGCGCCGACGGCATCGCCCTGCTCGACCTCGATGAAGCCGTGCGCGTGCGCGAACTGGGCTGGACCAAACCGCTGCTGCTGCTCGAAGGCGTGTTCGAACCCGCCGACGTCGAGCTGGCCGCAGCGCACCGGCTCACCGTGGCCGTGCACTGCGACGAGCAACTCGATCTGCTCGCGGCAGCGAAGCCGCAGCATCCCATCGATATCCAGCTGAAGATGAACTCGGGCATGAACCGCCTGGGATTCCGCCCCCATGCTTATCGCGCCGCGTGGGAGCGCGCACGCGGCATTGCGTCGATCGGCGCGATCGGCCTTATGACGCACTTCGCGAACGCCGATGACGGCCACATCGACTGGCAGCTCGACACCTTCGACGCGGCACTGCAGGACATTCCCGGCGAGCAGTCGGTGTCGAATTCGGCGGGCGTGCTCTGGCACCCTCGCGCGCATCGCGACTGGGTGCGGCCCGGCACGATTCTCTATGGCGCGTCGCCCACGGGCGTGGCGCGGCACGTGGAAGGCTTCGGGCTGCGCGCGGCCATGACGCTCACGAGCCGCATCATCGGCGTGCAAACGCTCGCACCGCAGGAAACCATCGGCTACGGCCGCACCTTCGCGGTCGACCGGCCCATGCGCGTCGGCGTGGTGGCGTGCGGCTATGCGGACGGCTATCCGCGCCACGCGCCCACCGGCACGCCGATTGCCGTGGATGGCGTGCGCACGCGCGTGGTCGGGCGCGTCTCGATGGACATGCTCACCGTCGATCTCACGCCGTGCCCGCAGGCCGGCATCGGTTCGAGCGTCGAGCTGTGGGGCGGCCAGGTGCGCGTGGACGAAGTGGCCGAAGCGTCAGGCACCATTGGCTATGAGCTGATGTGCGCACTCGCGCTGCGCGTGCCGGTGGTCGTGGCCGATGGCACGGATACGTCCCGCGCCGCGCAAACGCACGGCGAGTGCGCGGCAGCCTGACTACGCCGAAAGCTCGCTGACGAAATTTCGTCAAACTTCCGGTTGAGCCCCGGCCTTGCGTCACCTATTTTTGTGTTGACACGCGCGGCGCATTGCACACCGCGCGCTGCCAACACTTCAAGGAGACACTCGTGGCCGACCAGGAGACTCACGCCTACGCGCCGCATCATGCGGACTACCGGCTCATCGGCGGTGCAGGCGAACGCGCGCGCGCAGCGGGCCTCGTCAATGCGGACTGGTACCGGTGCGCCGTGCCGCGCCCCGTGATGAAGCAGCTGATGCAGCGCAGCGACGCGCGCGCCATACGCGACACCGCGATCTGGTATGCGGCCATCGTCGCGAGCGGCGTGCTCGCCGGCTTCCTCTGGCACGCGCATTCGTGGTGGGCGGTGCCCGCGTTCCTGCTCTACGGCACGCTCTATTGCAGCCCCGCCGATTCGCGCTGGCACGAAGCGGGTCACGGCACCGCATTCAAGACGCGCTGGATGAACGACGTGCTCTATCAGATCGCGTCATTCCAGGTGTTCCGCTGCGCGACGATCTGGCGCTGGAGCCACGCGCGCCATCACACCGACACGCTGGTGGTGGGCCGCGATCCCGAGATCGCCGCGCCGCGCCCCACCGACTGGCTCTCGCTCGCCCTCAACCTCTTCGCGCTCAAGCACGCCTCGCGCGAGCTGCCGCGCATGATCTCCGCGGCGTGCGGCCGCCTCGGCGCGGAAGAACGAAGCTTCGTGCCCGCCTCCGAATGGCCCAAGGCCATTCGCGAAGCGCGCCTGAGCCTGCTCGTGTACGCGATGGTGATTGGCGCGTGCATCGGCTTTCGCACCCTCCTGCCGCTGCTGTATATCGGCCTGCCGAGCCTCTACGGCGCGTGGCTTTATCTCTACTTCGGCCTCACGCAGCACGCGGGCATGCCCGAGAACGTGCTCGACCACCGGCGCAACTGCCGCACGGTGATGATGAATCCCGTGTTCCGCTTTCTCTACTGGAACATGAATTATCACGTCGAGCATCACATGTTTCCGATGGTTCCGTTTCACGCGCTGCCGCGCCTGCACGAAGTCGTGAAACCGGATATGCCGCCGCCCTATCGCAGCAGCGTTGCCGCCTACGCGGAAATCATTCCCGCGCTCGTGCGGCAAACACGCGATCCCTCCTATCACGTGGCGCGCCCGGTTCCGGGCCACGCCGAAGCCTGACCCGTTGCGCACACAACTTTCAATACCAATCGGGAGACACCCCATGACCCAATGGATCGACGCAGCCGCACTCGACGATATCGAAGACGAAGACGTCATGCGCTTCGACCACGGCGCACGCACCTTTGCGATCTATCGCGTGGAAGACAAGGTCTACGCGAGCGACGGGCTTTGCACGCACGAACACGTTCACCTGAGCGACGGGCTCGTCATGGGCCATGTGATCGAATGTCCGAAGCACAATGGCCGCTTCGACGTGCGTGACGGCAAGCCGCTTTGTGCACCAGTATGTGAGAAGCTCGCAACGTATGCGGCCAAGGTCGAAGGTGGACGGATCTATATTGAAGTGTGATGCACCGAAACCCTGCGCGAGGGAAGCGAAGAAAACGCGCAAACGTTAGCGCGGCGTTCGCCGATCATTACGGTGTATTAAACAAGCGAACTTGAGCGCTTACTCTCGTCCATGTAACGAGAATGACACAAATAGCCATTAGCGTGCTGAATCTCCATATTAATCGGAATGGATAGTCATGCATCCCGCGCTCGCGCAGTTTCGTCGTCCGGGTCTTCCCGCAGGCCCGCGCAGCGCCGGAGAACTGGCTCTGGAAGTGCCGGCCATCGACGCCTCGGATTCGAACTCTCTCGTCATGGAGATTTTCTATTCGAGGCGCGACATGGCCAGTCTCGCGGTGATCGAAAACGATCGCCCCGTCGGGCTCATCAACCGCGATATTTTTCTGTCGCAAATGAGCAAGCCGTTTCATCGCGAGCTATACGACAAGAAGAGCTGCATCGCGTTCATGGACAAGGAGCCATTGATCGTCGACGCGGCCATGAGCATCGAGGCGCTCACATTCAAAACCGTTGAAGTCGGCGAAAAGGCGCTGGTCGACGGTTTCATCGTGACGCGCGAGGGCCGTTTCGCTGGCGTGGGCAACGGCTTGAGGTTGCTTTCCGTCGTGGCGGAAATGCAGGCGGAAAAGAATCGTCAGATCATGCAGAGCATCGAGTATGCGAGCGTGATCCAGCAAGCCATGCTGCGCGCCTCGCGCGAAACGCTCGCGACCATGCTGCCCGATGCCGCTCTCGTATGGGAGCCGCGCGACGTGGTGGGCGGCGACTTCTACCATTTCGCGGCGTTCGCCGACGGCTGGTTTGGCGCAGTGGCCGATTGCACGGGGCACGGCGTGCCCGGCGCGTTCATGACCTTGCTCGCCTCGGCGTCGCTTTCGCAGGCGCTCGAACAGATCGGACCGCGCAACCCCTCCGCGCTGCTCGCAGCCGTCAATCGCAATGTGAAAGGCCTGCTCGGGCAAATCAACGGCGCAGGCGACGCCCCGCAGTCCAACGACGGTCTGGACGCCGCGTTCTTCTGGTTCGACGCCGCCAGCCAGGTGCTGCACTTTGCGGGCGCACGGGTCGCGCTGCATGTCTTGCGTGCCGACGCACCACAGTTCGAAAGCATTGCCGGCGATCGCATGGGCGTGGGCTATGTCGACAGCCTCGCCGACTACACGTGGACCCAGCACGCCGTCGCCGTGCCGCACGGCAGCCTGCTGTTCGTTTCTACCGATGGCCTGACCGATCAGATCGGCGGCCCGCGCAAGATCGCCTTCGGCAAACTCCGCACGCTCGACCGGATTCTCGCCGAGCGCGAGAACGCTTCTTCATTCATCTGCGCACGCCTGCTCGAAACCTTCGCCGAATGGCAGGGCTCACAGGCGCGCCGCGACGATGTCACGCTTTTCTTTGCACGAGTTTGAGGTAGTTCACCAATATGTCTGGAATTCTGGATCAAAACTGCTGCTTCTTCGAAATCGCACAGAAGCGCAATTTGCTCTTCTATCACAAAGGCTATTTCTCGCACAGCATCGTCGCGGCGATGAGCGAGGTCGTCAAGCTGCAACTGGAAGTGGCGGGATTGAGCTCGTCCACGCGCAGGAGGATCTTCTCCTCGTTCATCGAGCTTTCGCACAATATCGTGCACTACTCGTGCGACGCGCTCTCAGAAGATCAAGGCCAGGGCGGTGCAATACGCGAAGGCGCGATGTGCATTTCCGCCGAAGGCGAGCGCCACCTCATGGTCTGCGTGAATCCCATCGCCACGGCGGCCGTGAACGACTTGCGCGAGAAGCTGGAGCCGCTGCGCAACATGTCGATCGAAGAAATCAAGCAAGCCTACAAGATGTCCCTGCGCGCGGACACGCCTGCCGACAGCAAAGGCGCGGGACTGGGTTTTCTGACGATGGCGCGCGACGCCAGTGCGCCGCTCGAATTCGCGTTTCATCCACGCGAAGACGATACGGGCACCACACTGTTTTGCCTCAAGACCATCATCTGACCAGGGCACGCGCACAAAATGGAAAACCTTTTTATCGCCGCCACGGCAACGTCGCCGGAAATCGACTTCCGCTTCGACGAAAACGTGCTGTCACTGCGAGGCGAATCGTATCCCGAGAATGCCGCCGCGTTTTATGCGCCCATCATCGAGCGGCTCAATCTCTGGCTCAAGGCTTGCGAAAACGCCGCGATCACGGTCGAGGTCACGCTCACCTACTTCAACAGCTCGAGCACGAAAATGCTGTTCAGCGTGTTCGACGCACTGGACCGCGCCGCAGCGGCGGGCAACCAGGTGCAGGTGAACTGGTATCGCGACGAAGAAGACGAAACGATCCTCGAATTCGGCGAGGAACTGCAAACCGACTTCACCGCAATCAAGTTCAATGATTGCCCGGTTGCAACGTGAGGACGCTTTGAGGACGATGCGCGTGGAAACGACTGGCTTGCGGGACACCATGAAGGATCATTACCTCGACCTGTTCCGCAGCGAAAGCGAGGCGCTGGAGCGGGCCCGCGCGATTGCCGAGGCTCCGGAGTCGCACGCGCACAGTCATCGCGAGGCGCTCATCGAGCTGATCCAGCATTACGAGCGCCTGATGCGCGAAACCCGCCGCCTGATCGGGCGTAGCGATCGCGCCGAGCGCGAAATGCAGGCGCTCACGCAGCAACTGCAATATCGTGCGACGCACGACGCGCTGACCGGCGTCCTGAATCGCAGCGCCGTGATCGAACGCACGGTGAAGGCGCTGCGCGCGAATCGGGCGGTGATGATCCTGCTCGACATCGACGACTTCAAGAAGGTCAACGACGACTTCGGGCACCCGGCCGGCGACAGCGTGATCTCGGGCATCGTGAACTGCCTGCGGCGCATTCTCGGCGAGACCGGCATCATCGGACGCGTGGGCGGCGAAGAGTTCACGGTCGTATTGCCGGGCTTCGAGATTTCCGATGCCTTGCAACTCGCCGAGCGCATGCGCGCGGCCATTGCGAATCACGCGTTCCCCGCGCCGGTGTGCCGCCTCATTACCGCCAGTTTCGGCGTCAGCGACAATCCGGCCGGCACCGATTTCGACACGGCGTACGGACTCGCCGATTCCGCGCTTTACACCGCCAAGCGCGGCGGCCGCAACTGCGTGACGTTCGAAGGGCAAATCGCCTCAGCAGGTTGAGGGACGGCGGCTGATTGGGCCGTTGCCACGCAACGCTCGTCTTTTCCGAACGCCACTACAATGGTGCGGAGAAAACGCCGACGCGTATGAAGAATGCAGGTCACGAAAGCGCGCGTCGGCAGAGCAAAACAGCGAGGCGATCGATGACAGCAAAGCAGCCGGCAAGCCTGGCGTTGCCAGGGCAAGTCGTACTCGTGTTGCAGGGCGGCGGCGCGTTGGGCGCCTATCAACTCGGCGTTTATGAGGCGATGCACGAAGCCGGCATCCATGTGGACTGGGTGATCGGCACCTCCATCGGCGCCATCAACGCTGCGTTGATCGCCGGCAACCCACCGGAGCACCGCTTCGAGCGCCTGGACGAATTCTGGCACCGCGTCACGGACCGCACCCGCCTCGACGTGGCGGCAGCGTGGCCAGGCTTCGCGCCCGGCTGGGACAAGACGTTTGCAAAACTGATGATCATCGGCGGCGGCATTGCGGGGTTCTTTCAGCCCAACCCGGCATCGTGGTTCGGTCCGCTCGCGCACCTCGGCGTCGATCGCGCGTCTTACTACAGGATTGCACCGCTGCGCGATACGCTCGTTTCACTGGTCGACTTCGAATTGCTGAACGCCGGGCACCCGCGCCTCACCGTGGGCGCGGTGAACGCACGCACGGGTGCGATGCGCTATTTCGATTCGCGCGACCAGCGCCTGAACGTCGAACACATCATGAGTTCGGGCGCGCTGCCGCCCGCGTTCCCGGCGGTGCGCATCGACGGCGAGCCGTACTGGGACGGCGGCATCTATTCCAACACGCCGGTGGAGGTCGTGCTGGACGACAAGCCGCGCAACAGTTCGGTCATCTTCTCGGTGCAGGTGTGGAATCCAGCGGGCCCGGAGCCGGAAAGCCTCTGGCAGATCGCAGAGCGGCAAAAGGATATTCAGTACGCCAGCCGCACCGAAAGCCATATCGCGCGCCAACAGCAGATCCACCGCTTGCGCCACGTGATCCGCGAACTGGCGAAGCGCGTACCCGAGTCCGAACGCGACACAATCGATGTGCGGGAGCTGGCAGCCTGGGGCTGCGAGACCACCATGCGGCTTATCAAGCTCGCGGCGCCACGACTCGACGGCGACGACCAGTTGAAGGACATCGACTTCACCCCGTCGGGCATTGCCGCGCGCCGGCGCGCGGGCTACGCGGCCGCCATGCGCGCGATCGAAGCGAGACCCTGGGACGCCCCGATGGACCCGATAGAAGGACTCAGCGTCTACAGCGCGGACGAAGAATAAAAGAAAGCGATAGGGCATCAAGCCCATATCGCCCCACTCGAACCACAGTGGAAAAGAGCCGGCGGGTGGAGCCACCGGCCGAGCAGATCGGTCCGTTCGTTCAGTGCACGGCAGCGGCGAGCAGCGATTTGAGTTTGGTCGCACTGTCGGCAAGACGCTCGGGTTCGATGCGCGCACGGCGCACAATCAGTTCCTGCGCAATGCGTACGTCGCGGGCGATTTCGCCCGTTTGCCCCACGCCGCTCGCGCTCACCAGCACGCCCGCGTCGTCGAACGCGAAGAACACCTTCGATGCCGCGCCCGTTGCACGCACGGCCCTGGTCGAGCCGAACGCGGGCAAGCCCGCGATCTGGATCGTCATGTCGTATTGATCGGACCAGAACCACGGCACGGCGCGGTGCGCCTCGTCACGGCCGAGCATGTTGAGCGCGGCCACACGCGCCTGATCCTCGGCGTTGCGCCAGCATTCGAGACGAATGCGCCGTCCGTACAGCGGATGCACGAACGAACACACGTCGCCCGCGGCGTAGATATCCGGGTCGCTGGTCCGCAGCATGGGATCGACTGCAATGCCGTTGTCGATCGCGAGACCCGCTTCCTGTGCGAGCGCCACACGCGGCGCGACGCCAATGCCGACCACGACCGCATCGCAAGGCACGACGGTTGCGTCGCCGAGCACGACGGCATTGACGCGCCCTTCGCCCTCGAAGCGTGCCACCTGCACGTCGAAGCGCAGGTCCACGCCGCGCTCGCGATGAAGGTCCACGAGGCACTGCGCCACCTCCGCAGGCACCGCGCGCATCAACGCGCGCGGCGCGGCTTCGAACACGACGACTTCGCAGCCGCGCTGCACCGCCGAGGCCGCGACTTCGAGCCCGATGAAACCCGCGCCGACCACCGCAATGCGCCGCCCCGGCCCGAGTTCTCCCGCGATGGCGAGCGCGTCGCCGGCAGTGCGCAACACGTGCACGCCCGCGAGACCGGCGCCGGGCACGCTCATGCGGCGAGGCTCGGCACCGGTCGCGATCAGCAGGCGGCGGTACGCAAGCGTCGCGCCGTTCGCGAGCGTTACCGTGTGCGCGGCGCAATCGATCGCGCGCGCAGCGCAACCGCTGCGCAGGTCGACACCCTGCTCCCGATAAAACGCCTCGCGGTGTATCGCGCCCTGTTCCGGCGTGCGCTCGCCCAGCAGCACCGCCTTGGAAAGCGGCGGCCGTTCGTACGGTGCTGCGGCTTCGCCGGCGATCAGCGAAATTGCGCCTTGCCAGCCGCCTTCGCGCAGAACCTGCACGGCGCGTGCACCGCACTGCCCGCCGCCTATCACCACCATGGCATCGCCCGCGCTCATGCTGACTCCTTGCGCGCTCAACGATACTGCCCCGCGAGCGCAGACACCTGCTGAATGTTCTGCGGCGTGATGAAGCCCGGCCCGGAGCTGATATTGCGTGCCTCATACACGGGCTTGAGCCCATAGTCCTTTAGCCGCTGCTGGAACTTCGGGTTCTGCTCGAGTGTCGTGCGCGCCTGCAGCACATCGTTGTTGTGGTTCTGATGCATGATCGCCAGCAGGGCTACCGGGATATACCCCTGCAAATACGGCTGCTGGTCGGTGCAGAACTTGATCGTGCCGTCCTTGATGCCCTTCGCGACGTCCGAGTCGATATCGAAGGTCGCAAACCAGATCTTGCCAGCAAGCCCGAGGCTCTTCACCGCGCGTATCGTCGGATCGGCCGAGGTCGGACCGAGCGTGAGCACGGCCTGCGTGTCCGGATGGTTGCGCAGATACGCACTCACCTTCGATTCTATGCCCGTGGGGTCGGTGCCCGCATCGAGCACCGAGGTTTTCATGTTCGCGCCGATGGCATCGGCAAAGCCGCGGCAGCGTTCGAACGAGAGCGGATTCGTGGCGTAGTGGTTCACGCACAGGAACGTCTTCACGCCGTCCGCCTTCGCGCGCAGCCCCGCCTCCTTGCCCGCGAGATACTCGGGCTGGCCCACGTGCATGAGCGCGCCAAGCTCGGCGCTCTGCTGCTCGGTGCCCGTATTCGCGGTGATGAAGGGAATGTTCTTCGCTTTCAGGCGCGCCACGGCGCCCTTGAGCAGATCGAAATCCGCAATGGTCGTGACCACGCCGTCGTAATTGCGCGCGGCCGCCTGATTCACGAGCTGCACCATGTCGGCGATATCGCCATTGGGCGGATTCCGGTAATCGGTCTGGACATTGAAGTCCTGATCCGCCTGCTTGATGCCGTTCTTGACGGTGTTCCACCATGCGTCCGAATCGGGCGCGTGCGAAATGAAGTCGAAATGCGCGACGGGGTCCGCGTGCGCCGCAGGACTCAGCGCGAGTGCGAACGCCGTAGCCGCCAGCGGCAATACCTTCAGGAAAGGAACATTCACGGCTGTCTCCTAAATTGCGTCGTTATCGTGGTGATTCAACGATTCGTATGCCAAATCAATCCGTTGCGAGCCCGAGGTAGATCGTGCCGGCCTCCACCTTGACCGGGTGCGTGGCGAGGTTCACGCAGACCGGCGCCCCTTTGGCCGCGCCCGATGGAATGTGGAAGCGCCCCATATGCATCGGACATTCGATGATGTCGCCGAACACGAGACCTTGCGCGAGACGCGCCGTTTCGTGTGTGCAGACCCCCGCGGACGCGTAGTAGCCCGTGGGCGTGTGGTAGATCGCGTAAAGCTCGCCTTCGTGCTCGAACTCCATCACGTCCTCTTCTTCGAGTTCGTCGCTCGCGCACACCTCGTGCCATTGAAGAATGTTCATGGTCGTCTCCTGCGTCTTCATCTTTCGAAAATTAGCGGGTGGCCCAGGCGTCATTGCGTATCGGCGGCAAAGGCGTTCGAACCGGCGGCCTCGCGCATCGCGCCCGCCGTCTTGCCGGGCACCTGCGGTGTGATCGTGTAGTCCGGGTCGCGGCGCTGCCTGCGCAACACGTGCACGATCTCGGCCCACGCGTCGAACAGACCGTCATAAGCGGGCGGCAAGTCGGCCTCGATCGCTTTGCGCAATCTGGGCAGCGCATGAAACGGCACGTTGGGGAACATATGGTGTTCGACGTGATAGTTCATGTTCCAGTAGAGAAACTGCAGCACGGGGTTCAGCCGCAGCGTGCGGGTGGAGAAGCGGTGATCGAGTTCGTTCTCGCGCAGGCCGGTGTGCTGGGTCATGGCCAGCAGTTCGTGCAGCCAGGCGCCGTATGCGCGGGGCAGCAGCATGAACACCACGGGCAGCCAGCTATGCGCCGCGAAGGCCCACACGCCAACGGCCACGTAGAGCGCGAGCATGACCCGCGAATTGCGACGCATCGCCCGATATTCGACCACCGGTACGACGGCCTTCGCGCTCCGCGTCACGATGCCAAGGCTATGCAGCACGATGTTGCCGAGATGATGAATGCCATGGGAGACACGCAGGAAGTCGGTGGCGAGCTTGAAGTAATTGGGCGGCCGCTTGACGGCGATTTCAACGTCGGCGGGCACCGTGGCCGTGAGGTGCGTATAGGTGTGATGCTGCGCATGCGACCAGCGGCTATAGATCTGCTCGCGCCAGGTCATGAAGCAGATGACCCAGTGCACGGACTCGTTGAGCCATTCGCTCCTGAACGGCGTGCGGTGGCGCAGCTCGTGCTCCATCGCCTCGGCGAACGCGTAAATCGTGCCGTACAGCACAAAGGCCGGAACGCACCAGAGGGTGCCCAACGAAAGCCAGGCGAGCGTGCCGGTGGCGAGCACGAGTGCCATGAAGCCGCCGAAATACGTCAGGGCAACCCGGTCGTTGCGCCGCGTGACCTCCTTGAGCACCTTGCGGTCGAGCGGACAACGGTACCAATCGTCCATCGTGATGACCTGCGGCGAGCCTGGCTGTGCGGACATGAATCGAACTCCCGTGCATGACATTGAACGCTGATGAGCCGCTTTGGCTTCGCTCATCCTTGAGTCGCATTACAGGCTCTAAATGAGCCATCGTCAAAGACTAAAATGACTCATTTTGAGCATTAGAGGGTTTTTACCTAAGATATCTTCATCTGAAAACGTTCTCCACGTGGAGATAAAATCCAAATATGTGCGACGAAAGGCTCATTTTGAGGCAAAATGAGATCATCCTCACTCGCTGCGGAACCCCGATGAAGAGCCGCCCCACGCTCAAGCAGTTAATGGAACTCACGCAGCTGAGCCGCGCGACCATCGACCGGGCGCTCAACGACCGCCCCGGCGTGCACCCGCGCACGCGCAGCGCCGTGGATGCGGCGCTCAGACAACTGGGCGCGGGCGACCGCGAGGCGCTGCCCCCCGCATCGCGTACTTCGTCCAATGCGCTGCGCGTGCGCCTGCTCCTCCAGGCCGGCGACGCCTTCAGCGCGGAACTCACGCGCACGGCAACGAGCCTCGAAGCCGAGTTCGCTGCGGCGGGCGTGACGGTCGAGGTCGTCAATTGCGTGGGCGCCAGCGACGAAGACGTCGCGCTGCGCGTGCGCGATGCGGCGCAAGGCGCTGCCGACGCCATCGGCATCA
Source organism: Paraburkholderia sp. CNPSo 3076 (assembly GCF_026343935.1). NCBI lineage: Bacteria > Pseudomonadati > Pseudomonadota > Betaproteobacteria > Burkholderiales > Burkholderiaceae > Paraburkholderia > Paraburkholderia sp. CNPSo 3076. The sequence goes on from NZ_JAPMAL010000011.1 coordinate 44,682, forward strand.
TCTGCACGAACACACCGCCGATTACCTCGGCGCTGCGCGAATGCATGGCGCGGGGCCTGGGCGTGGTGACGCTCATCACCGACGTCGACGCCGATGCGCGCCACACCTACGTGGGCGTGAACAACCGCGCCGCGGGCCAGTCGGCCGCGTTCCTCGTGGGCCGGCACCTGGAGGGACGGCCCTCGCCTTCCGTGGCCGTTGTGGTCGCAACGTTCTCGTACACCTGTCACGAAGACCGCGAGATCGGCTTTCGTTCGCTGTTGCGCCAGCGCTTTCCCCGCGTGAACGTGGTCGAAGTGATCAAGGGCGCCGACTCGGGTCCGGCGACCTACGAGGCCACGCGGCGCTGCATGGAAATGCACGGCGCGCTCGACGGCATCTACAACGTGGCGGGCGGCAACGAAGGACTCGCAGCGGCGCTGCGCGAGCGCGGGCTTGCGGGCCACACGCTCTATGTGACGCATGAGGTGAACGCCGTGACGGAGCCGCTGTTGCGGGCGGACGTGATCGACTATCTGCTCTCTCAAGACTTGCGTCTGCTGCTGCGCACAGCCGTCGAACAGATGCGCCACGCGGCGGCAGGCGGCGCGCCGCCTGCGCAGGCGCTCGTGCCGATCGAGACGTATTCGCGCTACTCCCTACCCTGAAGCGCCTGAAGCGGCTGCGCAACCAGCCTTGCGCCACCGGTTGCATGCATCACCCGTTTACGATACTTTATGCTCGTTTTTGCTCGATTCGACGGGCAAGCCAACGAGCAAGCGGGAGCCGAACCCATGCAACGAACACGCCAGGAGGCCAGTGAAGGCCTGCTCCCAGACGAGCGCGAGCGCCTGATCCTCGAAAAACTGCGCGCCGAGGGCCGTGTGCTGGCCGCCGAACTCGCCGCGCAGCTCGACACCTCGGAGCACACGATCCGGCGCCATTTGCGCGACCTGGCCGAGGCAGGCCACTGCAAGCGCGTGTATGGCGGGGCGCTGCTCACCTCGCCCGCCAACAAGCCCGCCTCCGTGCGCATGCGCGAGCAACTGCCGGCCAAGGTGCGCCTTGCGCGCGCCGCCGCTGCGCTCGTCAAGCCCAACCAGGTGATCCTGCTCGACGCGGGCTCCACGAACGTCGAGATCGCGGCCGCACTGCCCGAGAACGCCGGCCTCACGGTGGTCACCACTTCGCCGCAGGCCTGTGTGCGCCTGCTCGAGCGCCCAGGCATCGAAGTCATCCTGATCGGCGGCCGCGTGAGCGCGCAGGCCGCGGGCGCGCTCGGAGCGACCGCGCTCGTGCAGATTCAGCAGATCAAGGCCGATCTCTGCTTTCTCGGCGCATGCGCACTCGATCCGTCCGAAGGCATTGCAGCCTTCGATGCGGAGGATGCCGAAATGAAACGCGCGATGGTCGCAGCAAGCGGCCAGATCGCGGCGGCGGTCACCACGGAAAAGCTCATGACGTCCGCGCCGTTCGTCATTGCGCCGTGCGCTTCGCTCGACTATCTGGTCGTCGATACCGACGTACCGAAACTCCATCTGAAGCAGCTGAAAGCCGCATGCGGCGACGTGGCGGTGGCGCGATGATGCCCCTGCGCGAACGCTACGCCACCACGGCGATCTTTCTGGCGAACGGCTTCGGCATCGGCGCGTGGGCCGTCGAGGTGCCGCGCGTGAAGGACAAGCTGCTCCTTGGCGACTCCCTGCTCGGCGTCGCGCTCTTTGCCTTCGCGCTGGGCGCCATCGTCGCCATGCCGCTCGCGGGGCGTCTCGCGCCGAAGATCGGCAGCGGCCGCGCGACCGCCCTGCTCGGCGTGCTGTTCGTCGCCGCGTTTCCAATGCCCGCGCTCGCGCCCAACGCGCCGCTGCTGTGTGCCGCGTTGCTGCTGCTCGGCGCGCTCAACGGCGCGCTCGACGTTTCCATGAACGGCCACGCCAGCGCGATCGAAAAAGTGTGGCATGCGCCGATCATGTCGTCGTTCCACGCGGCATGGAGCGCGGGCGGTCTGGCGGGCGCGGCCGTTGGCACGGTGCTGCAGAAAGCAGGGTTCGGTGTGCTAAGCGGTCTCGCGCTGCCGGCCATTCCCATCGCCGTGCTGATCGTCGGTGCGGCGCTGTTCTCGCTGCGCGACGTGGGCACGCGCCCGGAGGCTGCGTCGGGCGGCGGCTTCGCGTGGCCGCAGGCAGGCGTCGTGAAGCTCGCCGCGCTCGCGTTCCTTTGCATGATGACCGAGGGCGCCATTGCCGACTGGAGCGCCGTGTACCTGCGAACCGCCTTGCCCGCTCATGCGGATAGCGCGGGCATCGGCTATACCTCGTTCGCGTTCGCCATGGCGGCGTGCCGTGTGGTGGGCGACGCGTTCGTGCGGCGGCTCGGCGCGGTGCGCGTGGTCGCGCTGGGCGGCCTGCTTTCGGCTGCGGGTCTTGCCGCCGTGCTCGCTGCGCCGGCGCTCGCTACGGCGGTGGTGGGGTTCATCTGCGTGGGCATTGGGCTTGCCAATGTGGTCCCGGTGATTTTCAGCGCAGCCGGGCGCACGACCGATCCGCCCGTTACCGGTGTGTCGATGGCGGCCACTGCGGGGTATGCGGGCTTTCTCGTGGGACCGCCGATCATCGGCTTTGGCGCGGGGCTCGTTGGATTGCAACTCGCGCTCGGCGTGCTGGTGCTCGCGACGCTCGCGGTGTGCCTTGCGGGTAGTCGCGCGGTTCGCGATGTCGATGCATCGCGCGGCGAATCGGCGACGCATGCGCCGGTGCGAAGCGATACGCGCGACGCGGATCGTATCGAGGCGGACTGACCTGCGGTCGCCCGGCGCATCGAATATCACCACAAGATCCGGATATCTCCACCCAATCGCCCTGCGTAGACTCGATCCCGAAGCTCAAACCACCGCATCCGGCCCGCGCCGGATCGATCTTCGGGAATCGACAATGGGCATCACAACAGGAATCGCCGCGCCACAGCGCGTCGTCGTCAATCTTTCGCACGCGAGTCTCGCCGCGCAATTCAGCGAGCAGATGGCCATTGCGGTCATCCCGATCGTCGCTGTGGTGGCATTGGGCGCTACGGCACAGCAAAGCGCCTCGCTGCAGGCCATCAATACCCTGCCCTTCCTGCTGCTCTCGCTGCCCGCCGGCCTCATTGCCGATCGCAGCCGGCGCAAGCCGCTCATGATCGCAACCGAACTGCTGCGCGCGGCCGCCCTCTTCGTGCTGTTCGCGTTGTTCCATGCGCGCGTGCTGTCGCTCTACACGCTCGGCACACTGGGCTTCGCCATCGCGACCGGCACCGTGGTGTTCAGCGTGACCGCGCCCTCGCTCGTCGCGACCATGGTCGAAACGGGCGATCTGCTCGCCGCCAACCGGCGGCTCGAAATCGCGCGCAGCATCGCCTATACGGCGGGGCCTTCCGTGGGCGGTATTTTTGCGGGCTGGGCGTCGGGCGTGTTCGCGTTTCTCGCGGCGTTCGCCTTGTCGCTCGCCAGCGCATGGTGTCTCGCACGCCTGCCCGCCGAGGCGCCACGCCCGCGTTCGCGTCGCGCGCTTGCACGCGAACTCTTCGACGGCGTGCAGTTCATCGCGCGCAGCACGCATCTGCGGCCCATCGTGGCGACGGCCTTCGTCTTCAACACGTCGTGGTATCTGCTGCTCGCCGTGTTCGCGTGGTACGCGATACACCGGCTCGCGTTCGCGCCATCGGCGGTAGGCGTTGCGCTCGGCGTATATGGCTTCGGGATGGTGGGCGGCGCGTTTCTCTACAAGATCATCGCAAAGCGGCTCGTCTTCGGGCGGCAAATCCTGCTAGGCCCGGCAAGCGCCGCGCTTGCCTCGCTGCTCATGGCGAGCACCGCCCTCACGCATTCGCGCGCCAGCGTGTTTCTGGCTTTCTTTCTGTTTGGCTTCGGGCCGATCGTCTGGACCATCTCGACCACGGCGTTGCGCCAGGTCGTCACGCCTCACGATCTGATCGCGCGCGTCTCGTCGGTCATCATGATGGCGACGTTCGGCGCGCGCCCGCTCGGCGCCCTGCTCGGCGCGTTCCTGAGCACGCGCCTTGGCATGACAAGCTGCCTTGTCGGCGCCGCGTGCGGTTTCGCCCTTCAGCTCGCGATCATCGTGTGCTCGGCGCCCGCGCGGCTGCGCACGATCGAAGGTCTCGATGCCGCGCGGGCCGAACCGCGCAACATGCAGGCAATGCGCTTCGCGGCTGAGAACCGGCAGGAGTGAGGCGACCGAAGTCGCCCCTCATTACCTAGTCATTCGAACCGTCGAAATCCACTGCTTCGACCCAGTTCGCACCCTTGCCCACCGGGTACTTGCCAAGCTCATGCAGCGCACCGCTCTTCGCCTCGATGCGGTACGCGCTCAGCGTGGGCGAGAGCTGGCCCACGGCAAACAGATACTGGCCCGACGGATCGATATTGAAGCCGCGCGGCTGCTTCTCGGTGGCGTACGTGCCGACGCGCGTGAGCTTGCCCGTTTCCTGGTTCACGCGGTACGCGCCGAGCGTGCTCGACGTGCGCTCCGAGATATACAGGTGGCGGCCATCGGGCGTGAGGTGGACGTCGGCGCCCCATGGCTTGTCGCCGGAGAAACCGGCGGGCAGGATCGAAATCGTCTGGATCGGCTTGACCGAGTCGTTCGCCGCGTTGAAGGCGAGCACGTGCAGCTTGCCGTCGAGTTCGTCGATCAGATAGACGAAGCGCTGGTCCGGCGAGAACTGGAAGTGGCGCGGGCCGGAATCCTTGGGCAGCGAGTAAGCGGGCTTCGCGTCTTCGGTGAGCGCGCCCGTCGAGGCGTCGAACTTCAGGCGCAGCCAGGCGTCGGCGCCGAGCACCGAGGCGAACGCATAGCGGTTGTCCGGCGAGGTGCGAATGATGTGCGCCATCGGGCCCGTCTTCACGGTTTGCTGCACGTCGGCGGCCACGCCGTTTTTGCCGATGCGGTTCACCGCCAGCAGATTGCCGCCGTACGACGCGGAAAGCAGATAGCGCCCCGTGCCGTCGGTGGAAACATAGGCCATGCTCTCCGCAAGCGGCGCGCGGCCCAGTTCGACGAGACGGCCGTCGAGCGGATTCACGGCGAAGCTCACCACGCGATACGGCTTCGAGCGCAGCGCCGCATACAGGTGGTGATGGTCGGGCGAGAACGCCATCGGCATCACCGTGCCGCCCACCGGCACGGTCTCGACCGCGGCCAGCGCGCCGCTTTGCGCATCGAGGCGAAACACCGAAATGTCCTGGCTATCGGCGTTCGACACATACACATAGCTAGCTGCATGCACGGCCACCGATGCCGCGAACCCGAAAACGGCACCCACCACGCTGCGCACCATTGCCTTCTTCTTCATGTCGTCCTTTCTGGTTTGTTAGTTCTATTGAATGGTCTTGCGCGTTTCAGGCTTCACGCAAGCGCGCCGACGCGGAACACCGAAACCGCTTCCTTCATCGATTGCGCCTGGTGCTCCAGCGCGCTCGCAGCGGCGGCCGCCTGCTCCACGAGCGCGGCGTTCTGCTGGGTGACCTGATCCATCTGGCTCACGGCCATGCCCACCTGCTGAATGCCCGTGCTCTGTTCGGCGGTGGCCGTGGTGATCTCAGCCATGATGGTGGCGACATTGCGCACCGAGTTGACGATCTCGTTCATCGCCTCGCCGGCCTGCGCGACGAGCGCGTTGCCGCTGCGCACGTCTTCCATCGAAGCGCCAATCAGTTCCTTGATCTCGCGTGCGGCGCCCGCGCTGCGTTGCGCGAGTGTGCGCACCTCGCCCGCGACCACGGCGAAGCCGCGTCCCTGCTCGCCCGCGCGCGCCGATTCCACGGCGGCGTTGAGCGCGAGAATATTGGTCTGGAACGCGATGCTGTCGATCATGCTCGTGATCTCGGCGATCTTCTGCGAGCTGGCGCTGATGTCCTGCATGGTCTGCACGGCGCGTCCCACCACGTCGCCGCCGCGCTGCGCGAGTTCGGCCGCACCCGTGGCGAGCGTGCTGGCCTCGGATGCGTTCGCGGAGTTCTGCTTCACCGTGGAGGTGAGTTCCTCCATGCTCGCGGCGGTTTCTTCGAGCGAGGCCGACTGCTCTTCCGTGCGGCTCGACAGATCGAGATTGCCCGCTGCGATCTCGCGCGCGGCCGTGTGAATCGCGTCGCAACTGTCGCGCACGCCGGCCACGGTGTGCGAGAGCCCCGCCTGCATCCGTCGCATGGCCGCGAACAGCAGGCCGATTTCGTTGCGGCCCGCTTCGGGCACGCGCACGGTGAGATCGTTCGAAGCGATGCGGTCGAGCACCGCCGCGGCGTCGGCCAGCGGGCGCGACACGATGCGCTGCAAGGCGAAATGCGTGACGACGACAAGCGCCAGTGCGATGGCCACACCCACGCCCACGAGCGTGACGATCCAGGCATAGCGCGCGTTGCCGTCGTCGAGCGTGGCCTCGGCGAGCGCGTTGGCGAGCTTCTGGAACTTCTCCACGTTCACGGAATAGGCCGCGCCCGCAGCGGTGATGTCGGTGTCGTTGACCGCCACGTAGGCGGCCGTGTCGCCGTTGCGCAGCGCATCGGTGGCGCGCATGAGCGTGTTCGAGAGTTGCGCCGCCGAATCGAGCAACTGGCGCTTGAGGTCTGCGTCCATGCCCTCGAAAGCCGGAGCATTGGCGAAGGCCTGGGTCTCGCCCGCCGAAAGCTCGAAGCTATGGGCCGCGCTCTTCAACGCGGAGTCGCGCGTGGCCGTGTCGTTGCGTTCCTTGAGCGCGCTGTAGCCGCGCACAAGCGCCGAACGCGTGCGCGTGGTGTCCTTATAGGCGTCGTTGACCAGAATGGTCTGACGCGCGATTTCGTGCAGGCGTTGGGCGCTGGCGTTCGACTCCCTGAGCGAGAACACGCCCGCGAAGCCGCCGATCAGGATCATTACGCCAAAGATCACCAGCACCGCAAGGAGGCTGGCTCGTACCGTCGTGTTGCGCATGTTGCTTCAATCCCCGGTTTCCATGGTGTTCTTCTTTACGGCTCAAACGCCGGAGTCTTGAGGGTCCTGTCGCCATGTTGTCCAACAACTTGGCCGCATCATCCCACAATCGCGCGGTGATCCTGAAATTCGAGTTTACCCTGATCCCGACTCAAGGGGCATACAGTCTGGTTGCTTCGGCTTCGCGGGCGTTGTAAGATTAGCTCAGACAACCAGCCATGATGTCAAACAACTTACTGACAACTGGCTGAACAAGCAGCGAATCAGGTCCGCAAACAGAACGCGCTTGACGCGAGTCAGGCGCGTTCTTGCGTAAGTAGATGCGGCGTGCACGAAGCGCGCCGTCCGGAGACAGCAGATTCAGGCCGCGGCGTGACCTAGCAGGTTGCTGAAATACCGTTTTGCAGGGTGCTTAGAAGCAGTTTTCAGGGGTGACCTACCCCTTACCGGAGTCGCGCGAGCGGCATGCAGGACTTCCTATGAGGTCGGGAATTTTTTGTGAAGCCCTCCCGGAAGGTATTTCAGCAACCTGCTAGGCGGCCTGCGTCTCGCGCACGAGAGAGGTCGATCCACATGTCGTTGAGCCGCACTGCCACGCAGTCCGATGTCGCCAGGCGCACGAGGGTGCGCTACCTGATCCTCTCGCTGATCTTCATCATCACCACGCTCAACTACGCGGACCGCGCCACGCTCTCGGTCACGGGTTCGGCCATGCGCACCGAGTTCGGTCTCGACGCCATCCACATGGGCTACATCTTCTCGGCGTTCAGCTGGGCCTATGTGCTCGCGCAGGTGCCCGCGGGCTGGGTGCTCGATCGCTTCGGCGCGCGCCGCGTGTATGCGGGCAGCATCTTCCTGTGGTCGCTCTTCACGCTGCTGCAAAGCTCGATCGGCCTGCTCGGCGGCGCGGGCGCTGCGATTGCGGGCCTCTTCGCACTGCGCTTCGCGATGGGCGCGGCCGAAGCGCCCGCCTTCCCCGCCAACGCGAAAGTGGTGGCGAGCTGGTTCCCGGCGAAGGAGCGCGGCACGGCCTCGGCGATTTTCAATTCGGCGCAGTATTTCGCGGCCGTGGTGTTCACGCCGCTCATGGCGTGGCTCACGCACGCGTATGGCTGGCATCACGTCTATATCGTGATGGGTGCGGGCGGCCTCGTGCTCGCCTTCGCGTGGATCAGGTTCATGAAGAATCCGGCCGATCACCCGGGCGTGAACCCGCAGGAACTCGAATACATCGAGGCGGGCGGCGGCATCGTAAGCGGGCATCAACGCGCAGCGCGCGCCGAGCATAAAGAACGCAAGGGCGCGAACTGGGCAGTCATCCGCCAGCTGCTCGGCAACCGCATGCTGCTGGGCGTCTATCTCGCGCAGTACTGCATCAACGTGCTCACGTACTTCTTCCTCACGTGGTTCCCGATCTACCTCGTGCAGGCGCGCCACATGACCATCCTGAAGGCGGGGCTGATCGCTTCGCTGCCGGCAATCTGCGGCTTCCTGGGCGGGGTGCTGGGCGGCGTGGCTTCGGACGCCCTGATCCGCTCGGGCCGCTCGCTCACCATGGCGCGCAAGGTGCCGATCGTCGGCGGCATGGTGCTGTCGTCGTGCATCGTCGGCTGCAACTACGTGAACAGCGACTGGATCGTGGTCGCGCTCATGTCGCTCGCGTTCTTCGGCAAGGGCCTGGGCGCGCTCGGCTGGGCCGTGATCGCCGATACCGCGCCGCGCGAAGCGATCGGCCTTTCGGGCTCGATCTTCAACATGTTCGGCAATGTGGCCGGCATCGTCACGCCGATCGTGATCGGCTATCTCGTGGCGGAAACCGGCTCGTTCAACGGCGCGCTCGCCTTTGTCGGCATCAACGCGATCGTTACGGTGATCAGCTATCTCGTGATCGTGAAGGACATCAAGCGTGTGGAGTTGAAGCCCGCCTGATCGTGTGTGATTGTGCGTGCTTGTGAGTAATCGTGCGGCGCGCTATGGCTTCTCGTGGGCCCGCCGCGCGAGCGTGCGGGCCGCGACGATCGCCGCCGCGAAGCCGGAAGCCGCGCCCACCAGCAAGGCCCAGCGCGGCCCCCAGTGGTCGGCGACCCACCCGACGATCGGCGCGCCGATGGGCGTGCCGCCCAGCGCCACGGCGAGGCGGATCGCCAGCACGCGGCCACGCATGCCAGGCTCGGTGGAAAGCTGCATGAGGCTGTTGGTTTCGGTGGTGAACGTGAGCGCCGCGATGCCGATCATCACGAGCGCGCCGCCGAACCACCAGTAGCCCGGCGCAACCGACGCCAGCACGCATCCCACCCCGAACGCCGCCGCCGCGAACAGCAGCGAGACGAAACGCGGATGGCTGCGCCCCGCGCCGAAGAAAGCGCCGCTCATGGTGCCCACCGCCATCATGGAAGACAGGAGTCCGTAGCGTCCCGCGTCGGCGTGAAAGACGTTTACGGCCATCGTCGCGATGAAGATCGGAAAGTTCAGCCCGAAGGTGCCGATCAGGAACAGCATGACGAGAATGGCCCGCAGGTCCGGTCGCGCCCACACGTAGTGGAACCCCGCGGCAATGCCGCCCTTCGCAGGTTGCGCACGCCTCGCCGAACGCAGTTCGTCCACGCGCAAACGCGTGAGCGAGATCAGCACGGCGACGAACGACAGGCCGTTGAGCAGGAAGGCCCAGCCCACGCCCACCGATGCAATGACGACTCCCGCCACCGCCGGGCCGATCATGCGCGCGGCGTTGAACGAGGTGGAATTGAGCGCGACGGCGTTGGAGAGATCGGGGTCGCCCACCAGCTCCGAGACAAAGGTTTGGCGCACCGGCGAATCGAATGCCGTCGTGCAGCCGAACAGGAACGCGAACACGTACACGTGCCAAAGCTGCACGAGCCCCGTTGCCGTGAGCACGCCCAGTGCAATGGCCAGCGCGCCGAGCGTGGCCTGCGTGACCATGAGCAGCTTGCGCTGGTCGAAGTGATCGGCGGCGAAGCCCGACCAGGGCATGAACAACATTTGCGGGCCGAACTGCAAGCCCATCACGATGCCCACTGCGGCCGCGCTGTGATGCGTGAGCCCGGTGAGCACGAGCCAGTCTTGCGCCGTGCGCTGCATCCACGTGCCGACGTTCGAGACGAGCGCGCCCGCGGACCACACGCGATAGTTGTAAGTCCTGAGCGAACGAAAGAACCCGGAAGCTGGAGCGCCCATGTGCCCGCCTCGCCTTAGTCGGCCACGAGCCGCTTGGGCAGTTCGACTGCCGCGGCTAGCTGCTGTTGCTCGGCGGCCGAAAGGCGCGTGTCGATCCTGCGCGAGAGCCAGTCCTGGCGAGCCGCCCGCCCATCCTTGAGCCACTCCCGAAAGGCATGAGTGAGCGACCAGAGCGTTTGGCGCCCGTCATTGGGGTCCGGCGCGCCGCTGATATGGCCCGCCGCTTCGAGCGGCGCGATGAGCGTGCCCATGGACTGCGGGCGCATGCCCTCCGCGCGCGCGAGGCTCGACACCGTGGACGGCCCCTCGCGTTCGAGCCGCTGCAGCACGGCCATCTGGGAAGGCGTGAAGTCGCCGAGGATCGCCTGCTCGCGAAAACGGCGGCGCAGCTGCCCGACCAGTGCGCGCAGGTCGCCGGCAAGCGCCGCGGCGAGGTCGGGAGGGGGAGTTTGGGCGCGATCGGTCATCCCCGCATTCCAGGAGATATGAAGGTAAACTGCAAAGATAACCTTCATATATTTGGCGACGCGGCAGGCATGACTGCCCCTGCACAACAGACCCTGATGCGAAACAATCAAGTCTGTCGCGAAGCAATTAAGTCGGTGGACTGCTGTCGGCCATTTGCAAGACTCAAGGACGCAAGGTAGCCTCTTATAGTCAACGGTCGATGCTCTGTTACTTCCCGTCGGAAAGGGAAGGAACCCAACGTCTGCCCCATTGTCGGGAAGATTGTTGCAGGCATCCCGGATACGGCCCGGCGGGAGCAGCCTAGAATAGCGCGGCGGCTCGTTGAGCGATGCTACGTAGTCTCTCTTCGGTATAGCAGTAAACGGCCATCTTGAGACGTTCGATCGCGCCACGCGAACGACCGCTTTCGATTGCCGCCGCGCACGAGTTTGCGGCATACCGCAGACAAAAAACTTGTTCCCTTGTCACCAAGGTGCCGGGCACTCCTTCGATTGGAGGCCGTAACCAATATGCGCGTAACATAGCTACGCTGATTGCCCCAGCAGTAGCCCACTTACCGTTTGGGGAGGCGGACATGCGGCTTGCAGACTTTATCTTGCGAGACATGGAGGCGATACTTGCGACATGGGAGGCATTCGCAGCCACCCTGCTGCCGGCGGCGTCAGATATGGGCTCGGTAGAGTTGCGCGAAGAGGCGGAGCAAATGCTGCACGCCGTAGCCGCAGACTTGCGAACCCCGCAGACCAAAGAAGCCCAACGCAAAAAATCGTTAGACCAAGGTCCCACGCGGGTCGGGACATCCGAAACAGCGGCACGAACGCATGGCTTTCTGAGGGCTCGAGGCGGCTTCACTGTCAACCAACTCGCCGCCGAATATCGCGCGTTACGCGCGAGCGTGCTTCGTCTGTGGATGGACGACTGCGCGCCGGAAGCACCTGACCTCGACGACATCATTCGCTTCAACGAGGCGATCGATCAGGCGCTTGCCGAATCGGTCATCTCGTTCAATATGCAGATCGAGCAGAACCGGAACCTTCTGCTTGGCACGTTGGGGCACGACATGCGCAGCCCCCTTCAGGCGATTCAGGTGACCTCATCGTATCTGGCAGCACTGAATGCCGGAGAATCCGTATCGAAGGCCGCCGGCCGCCTGATACGCAGCGGGGCCCGGATGCAGGCCTTGCTTGATGATCTGACGGAATTCAACCGGACAAAACTGGGGTTGGGTATCAACGTGTCGCCTACGCATACCAATCTGGCGGATGTGCTTGCTGAGGAGCTGGACGCGTTGCGTGCTATTCATCCGGACAGACAGATTGAGTTGCACGTGACGGGTGATCTGCAGGGAATCTGGGACAGCCGGCGCCTGCAGCAATTGCTGGGGAATCTCGTGATCAACGCCATGAAGTACGGGGCACAGGACACACCTGTGCGCGTGATGGTGACGGGCGATGTAACTCATGTCCGGATCGACGTCAGCAACTGCGGCGCTGCGATCGAACCCGCAACGCTCGCCCGCATCTTCGATCCCCTGGAGCGAGGACGAGACCAACAGAACCAGGACGAGAGGGCGGGGAACCTCGGACTGGGTTTGTATATCGCGAGTGAGATCGCCAGGGCCCATCACGGCGCCATCGAAACGCGCTCGGATGAGACGGAGACCACCTTTTCGGTGTCACTCCCGCGTGCGAAATCGTAACTCGGCGCCAACACCCGCCCTTCGTCCGCCGAGTCGAAATGGCGCTTGAGGGTCGGTCAGCGTCCACTGGCACGCCGCGCACACTGGATCTCCATTCAACCTTGGAAGGAGATCGTCATGGAGACGCAGAAAGGCGCGGTAGGCATCCGGGTTCCGTGGAACAAAGGCAAGCTCATCAGGCAGCGACGCATGCAGCCGACTCGGGAACAAGTAGTCGGTGGGCTTCAACCTGCGGGCCACTATTCAGGCTTCAATGCTTTGACGAGTCTGCTCCGTGATTTCGAACTGAACCGGTCGCTGCGTCTTCTGCTGCATGACCATTGTCCGTGACCCGACGTGAAGCCCTGACAGATATCCTGCACAAGTAGCCGCGTCAGATCACATGCCCGAAGTTTGCTATCAATCGCGAGATTAAACATCGCCAGTTCGCGGGTGTTCGCAGCCATCTGGAGCCTAGTTCGATTTCGACGCGACAAAATACCCGGACTGTCCATCGATGGATCGCCTCCATCGGGCGTGACGATACCACCTATGGCACACACAATGCGTCGCACGAAAGCTTCGTTGATTTACCGGCGGACGAAGAACCTTCGGGCAGTGCAGTTGTTGCCTGGTCATACCAAGGTCGAGAGTACCGTTCGATACCTCGGCATTGAGGTCGACGACGCTCTCGAAATGGCAGAGCAAACAGAGGTCTAACGCGACGGCCGGCGAGAGGACGCTTGCTCGCCAGATGCAGTCATTCATACGCACGCTGGGAGTGTCCGCTTCGGACCCGATGACAACCACAAGCACAGACCTGCGCGGGACTATACGGTCAGGCGCAGCCGGTCAAACGCCGCGGCGATATTCACCGGGTTGAGATGTGTCCGATCTCGTCGAGCATCGGCTCTGACCATGCGAACGACGCCTTCATCAAGGTCGCCATCGTCACTGGCGCGGCAAGTGGCATTGGGCGCGCAATCACGGAACTGCTCGTGGCGCGTGGTGCTGTTTCTTGCCTCCGCGCGAGCCAGCTTCATGGTTGCATCGGTCGTGATGGCAGACGGCAGGATGAGCGTGAAGGTCGGTTCATAGCGTAGACGTCGTAGAAAGGGGAAACGGCGAACGGCGGATTCGGGGCGGCCTCTCGCCTTCTCCTTAACATGCGCGGCCGGGACGATCGTCACGTTCAGCCATGGCGCGCTGGCCGGCCACGAAGGGACCTTCGTTTGACGCATCGCCAAGACATTCAGACGGCCGCTCCACTCCGCAAACGGCCATCCGATCGCCGTGTGCCTGCGTCGCGTCATCGGCCATTGCGGACGCTCAGGTGTCGCCGCTCGTACGACCGCATCAGGTCGCTCTTCAGTCAATCACACCTGCGCGACTATGAATGTCAGTCCTCACTGCGATCGGATGCGTACTCTCGACCCGGAGCGGATTGGCAAGACCGGGTTCTGCACCGGCTGTTAGCGAACGCGCGAGGAAGCCAGCGGTTGGAAAAAGATGACGGACCATCGGCGGCACCAGATCCTCAATGAGAAGTCTAGTCGTGCAGCAAAGCTTCGGCATGAGGCACCGCCAACATGAGCGCAGAAATTCGCGCGTCCTCGCCCCCCCATGCGTGAATGCCGGCAACCTGATTGTCCTGGAAGACTGGGCGGCGACCTCTGCTTTAGTCGCCGCCGTTTGCGCTCACGGCAATGTGATCTTGCGGGTGAATTCGGCCGTCACGTTGGCACTTGTGGCGACGCCGAATAAGGGGTAAATAGTTTTGGGTCCGCTAGCGGCCAGACCCATGTAGTCGCCGAGGAAATGGCCACCCGCCACGGGTGCGTTAAGGATGTTGAACGAGGCGTCAGTCAGTTTCCGTTCGTTACCCCAACTGGCGGAGTTCGTGCACGCGGTGGCCGTCGAGCAGAACACCGCGAAATAGTCGCTGCCCTCGAAGCCGACAGGCGTGTTCGTGTCATTACGAAAGTCGTAGTAGGTCACCACGATCGTATTGCCGTCGCCCGACGGCACTATCGCCGGAATGTAAGCCTGCTGACGGCAGGGGTTCGTACCGTTCGACGGCGTCTTGTTGATCATCACGGGTGCTGACCAGGTCGCCCCGCCGTCATCCGACTCGCTGAAGACGATCCCGACAATCGGAATCGATCCGGTGGGTGTGATGCAGGTCCCGGACGAAAAGCGATCGTCCTGCCAGGCAAGATAGATAGCCCCCGAGACCGGGTTCACAGCGACACTGTAGAGAATGGCGGCGTCGCGTATCGGCTGACCGCTGTCAGGTGTGACCACGCTGGTGACCACGCCACGCACCGTATGAATATCGTTGGTGAACGTCGGCCCCGACCAGTTGGCGCCTTTGTCCGTCGACTTGATATAGCCGATGCTCAGGGGCGATGGCGTGACGTTGATCGCTGTGAAGAAGTCGAGCAGGGTTCCATCAGGCAGCACGCGCACCATGTTGTCGATTGTCTGCGCGTTCGTGCCCGGCTGGTAGATCGGTGCGGCTGTGCTCCACGTCACGCCATTGTCGGTGGACCGTGAGAAGAAGCTCGGGCCGGTGAAACTAAATTTTGAGAGGGGGGCACCACCCGCGCACGGCGGCGTCCCACATGTCGAAGAAAGGCCCGCCAATTGGCGCGCGATCTCAACACCGTCATTTTGCGCGAGCAGTTGGGCGCCTTCCTTCGTTGGCGGGAACACGCTCAACTGATCCCAGACCGCATAGACGTATTTGTTCGCGGTCGGATCCGCAGTGAGCGAGTTCTTGTCATTGAGCACGTGCGGCGAGTTGGTGCGGATCAGCGTAACGGGAGGCTGCCACGTCGCGCCGTGGTCAGCGGAGCGGCTGACCAGCATCCCGCTATTTCGGGCTCCGAAAGGAGTCGTCGGCTGCGCGGGGTCCAGTACCAGAGAGAAGAAGAAGGCCGTTCCGTCTTGCGCAAAATCTACCCAGGGATCGGAAGCTCGCCGGAATTTGCCTCCGGTGCACGCAGTCACGCCGGACGGAATCGAATTCGACCAGGTGCTGCCCGCATCGCTGGAGACGACGCCGACAAGCCCGCGTGATCCGCCGTCGATCCAGCGATCCTGCTGGTGGCCGACGAGGAGGCGAGATGGGTCGGTCGGATCGACCGCAATCCATGGCTCGATTGAGGTCGCAGGATACAGGACGCTGCCGAATGCCGACTGCTGCGCGTTCACCTTGTCTGCCGTGCATCCGCTAAATGGGTCGCCCGCAGCTACCTGTACTAGCGAACTCAGCGTTTGCGCATGTGCGCCTGGGCCGATCAAGCACACCAACGCAATTACGCAATCGCCTGCCATGCCATTGAAAGTAGACCGGGATAAGCGCCTGATATTGATTTTCATTCTGAGCCTCGCGAAAAGGGGAAAACGCCTGTGCATTGCCCACCGCAAAACCAACGCTTGCTACCGTCCACCAGGACATGCAGCGATGCATCTACCAAAACACACTAGGTCGCGATAGCCGCATTTGTGTGAAAAATTCATTACGGATTCCAGTTCATCACATGGCGCCCCCGCTACGATTGGCGTGGTACGAGGATTGCAGAACAACCGTCAAAACATGTATGCGCTTGCAGAAGCATGCCGCTTAATATTTACAGGGCTTACTTGCACTGATATTTTATTCGGAATACTTATTTAATATTGAATCGAAGAGTTCCGCATTGAATGGTTCATTTCGACTGCGGCTCGGTTGTAGATGATTGTGACTTCGATTACAGCTCCGACCTCCGCGACCTCGACACATGACGTTCTGCGGTAGCATCGGCGTTTTTGCTGCCGAGGGTGACGAACGGATGGCATTGAAACCTGGCGTTCGTGGTCGCGGAAAAGCGGCCTCGGGTATGAGCGCTCATCCGTTGTCAGAGCAGCCGTGCGGCGCGACCCCGCCATCTACAAGGTGGAAATACGCGTTCTGCTGCGCGTCGACAATTTCCGCCAGTCGATTGAGGATGCGACTCGCGGATCTCAGCACGCGGTCGGATTGGGCAAGCGCATGGCTCCATTGGGGTTCCTGGTAACCACACGTACCGCCGTAGTTGTTGATCGTAATCGGAGCCAGAGCGACCGGCACCGCAGAGGATGCCGCCACCGCACGCGAAAGCTTGATTGGCCCGAGATCCGCGCACATGACATCGAAGTTTTGCTGGAGAAACGCGATACGCGATCCCGTCGTCAGTTCTGTTGCGCTGACTGCGATCATCGGACCGCCCTTGTCCTCGAGTTCGGCGAATGTTGCATTGTTGAACAGGACTTCGTCATACCGCTTCGCCGCAATCTCGGAGCGGCTCCAGCGCGCGGAAGCCAGCGCGGGCCAGTTCGCAGGATTGAGGGTCCGGGCAATGAGTTGCCCCTGCACATTGCGCTTGAGAAAGAGTTTACCTCCAGCCGGTCAAACGGGCTCAGCTGTTGCGGGTTGTATCGAATGATCGGTGGGTTCACGGGCCGCGTCGCACATCCGCCAGGCAATATCAACAGCGAGGCCGAAAGTATTACGGAGTCCTTCCATGAACGCACGAAGATGTCCTTAAAGGCGAGCGTAAAATCACCTTCCCTGCGGGGCAACACCCTTTCGCTCGGCGCCCAGGGACACGGGCGTACGCGAATCAGCGACATCCACCCAGCCGCCGCCCATTGCCTGATACACACCGATCACCTGGTTATAGCGCGCGGCCTGCAAGCTCGCGAGGGCAAGCTCGGCTGAGAACAGGTCGTTTTCGGAAACCAGCACTTCCAGATAGCCGATGAGACCGTCTTCGAACTTGAGCCGCGAAAATCTCGCATATTCACGCAACGCATCGACGCGCTGTTGTTGAAGCTCGGCCTGCTCGATGGTCTTCTGCGAGCTGACGAGCGCATTGTTGGCATCGCCGAACGCACCCAGCACCGTCTGCCGGTAGACCAGTTCGGCCTGGCTCTTTTGTGCCTCGGCCGACTGCACCTGACCACCGATGGCGCCCGACGTGAAGATCGGCCCGGTCAGCCCCGCCGCGAGCGACCAGACCTGCGCCGGGCCGGAAAGGAAGTCGCCGAATGCGGTGCTGACCGAGCCAAGCGCCCCCGTCAGCGAGATCGTCGGATAGTAAAGTGCGCGGGCAGCGCCTACATTCGCGTTCGCCGCCACCAGATTCTGTTCGGCCTGCAAAATATCGGGACGGCGCTCGAGCAGTGTTGAAGGCAGATCCGCCGGGATCACGGGGAGCACGAGCTCGTTCACCGACTTGCCTCGCGGAATCGGCCCAGGATTGCGCCCAAGCAGAATGGAGATGCCGTTTTCCACGATGTCAATCTGCTGCTCGATCGCCGGGATCGCAGTTTGTGCCAGCTTGTACTGGGAGCGCACCTGCGAAAGCTCCGTCTGGGAAACGAGGCCGTCCCGATAGCGCAACTCGAATATGCGGAGTGTTTCGCTGAAATTGCTCGCAGTGGCCCGCGCGACTTCGAGTTGCCGGTCGAGCCCGCGCAACGTGATGTAGCTGGTCGCCACGCCTGTCACGAGCGAAAGCACGACGCCCCGCTGAGCCTGTTCGCTGGCATAGACCTGCGCCTGTGCGGCTTCGGTCAGGCGCCTTACGCGCCCGAACAAATCGATTTGCCATGAGGCGGACAGCATGCCCTGATAGAGATTGAATACGGGGTCGAGCGTGGGTGGCAGCGGTGGCATGCCGACCTGGCTGGCCCGGTTGCGGCTCACGCTGGCGCCGTAGCCGATCTGCGGAAGGCCCTGTGAGCGCGCGGAGCGCAGCACGCCGATGAACTGGTCGACGCGCGCCGCCGCGATGCGCACGTCCAGATTGCCCTGCAGCGCGGATTGAATCAGGTCGTTCAGCACCGGATCGTCGAACTGCTCCCACCACGCCGTGTTCACGACCTCTTCAGCCTGTGGCAAGTCGATTCGCCACGTTGCCGGCACCTGGACTTCGGGGCGACTGTAATCGGGTCCCACGGTAATGCAGCCGGCCAGGCAACTGGTAGCGGCGGCAAATAGTGCAGCACGCGTCAGCGTTCTCATGACGGACTCCAGGTTCTGCTTCGACCGCGTACGCTATGCGCCGGCGCCGCAGTCGCTTGCGACACACACATCAGGCCGCCAGGGCGAGCAGGCCACCGAACAGCAGCGCAGCAAGCAACAGCGTCAGACACGACACGGACCATCCCCGCACGAATGCATCCGTAGACTGAGCGAACCGCCCTGCCGCCGCTGCGGCCCGCTGGAGTTCGCGCAGGATCACACCCACATCCCCTACCGGTATTGTGGGGGCGTTCTTCCTCCATCGATCCCAGCCAATGGCCAGCGCCGCGCCAGCGAGGGCAGGCCAGAGCGCCGACCACAACGCCGCGGGCGCGAGCGCCTCAGGCAACGTGCCAACAGGGATATGCAGATACAACACCCAGGGCCCGATCAGCGAGGCCAGCACCATGGCCAGCCATGCGGCTGTGATCGGTGTGGGAGCGCAGGCATTGCGATGCGCCGCTGCGGTGGCACTCAGACAGCGCACGAAATGAAGCATCAGCAGTGTCGTCGCGACGGAAGACGCCACGGCCAACGAGCCTGCGAGATCCCCGCCCAGCAGATCCTTGGCCGCGTATTTTGCCAGTGCGCCGCCAGTCAACGGCAAGCCGCCCAGCCCGAGCGCGACAACTGCCGTAGGCGCCAGGACCCAGCGCAGCGATCCGGCGCCCGTCAACGCGACCACGCCCACGGCCAGAAACAGCGTGCCTTTCACCAGCAGATGATGCGCGGCATAGTAGGCGGCCGCCACGACGGTAGCGGGGTCTCCTGCGGCCAGCCCCATGCCGATCACCGCGATCAGAAATCCCATCTGGCTGACGCTCGAGTAGGCCAGCACGACCTTCGGCTCAGACTGCGTGATGCCAATCGCCACGCCGTAGAACGCGCCCAACATGCCCAGCGCCGCCAGTGGAATGCCGAAGTGCGGCGTCGCGTCGTTGAGCGTGAATGGCAGAAAGCGAACCAAGGCGATTACGCTGGCCTTGACCACCGCGCCGCTCATGACCGCCGCCGCGGGAACTGGCGCCGCGCGATAGGCATATGGCATCCAGAAGTGCAGCGGCACCAGCCCGGCCTTCATGCCGAGACCAACGAGCAGCAAGAGCAGCGTGGTGTCGCGCCAGGGCGAGCCCGGCAACGCCGCTGCCGCATCGCGAATCAGCAGGCTGCCGCCGGGCGCGGCCTGTGCCAGCAGGATCAGCGCCCCCAGCACGAACGCTTCGGCCAGCAGGGCAATGCCCAGATAGAAGCCGCCCGCATACCGCGCATCGGGCGCCCCTCCCTGGAGCACCAACCCGCTGGCGCCGACGCTCAACACCGCCAGCATCAGATAGAAGCCGATCAGATCCGCCGCCAGGAACACGCCTACGCTGCCGGTCATCGCCATGAACCAGCAGACGACGAATCCAGCGACGCCCTCGCCTTCGACTTCCCGGTCGCGCACGAAGCGCGCGGCATAGATGCCAGCGAAGAGCCACAACAGCGCCGCCGTGCCGAGCAACAACGCGCCCGGCATATCGATTGCGAAACGCAGAGCGAAACGGCTGTTGCCGAGCACGAACATTTCGCTCGGGCTAGCGCCGACGGCCGCCGCCAACGCGGGCAGCGGAGCGATCGCGAACCATGACGGCAAGCGTCGGCGAATAGTCGCCGACGCACAAAGCAGCAGCATCAGCAACGGCAAGCCAACGGCTGTGGCCAGCAGACTCTGGGACAGGCTCATGGCGTCCCCGCCGGCAGTATCACGGTGCGGCCAATCTGCGCCACGTCGACGGGCAGCAGCACGGCCAGTCCCAGCAGGAAGGAGCCCGTGGCGAGGCCGAGCACCGCAAGCTGCTGGTAATGGGGCACCTGCTTCTTCGGCGACCAGCCGGATGCGGCGGGCTCCATCGCACGCACGACCACCATGAAGACGTAGACGCTCGTGAGCAGGCCGCCGATCAGCATCACCAGCGCCCACCACCATTGCCCGGTCGCCAGCGCCGCCGATATCAACAGCCACTTGGCCAGAAAGCCTCCCGAAGGCGGCAAGCCGATCAACGTGGCCCCGGCCAGCGCGAATGCGGTCAGCGTCATAGGCAAGGCGCGCGCCGCGCCACGCAGGTCGGCCAGACGGTCGTGACCCAACGTGCTATAGATCAGACCGGCCGCGAGGAACATGGCCGCTTTCGCGCTCGCATGCGAGACGGCCTGCAACAAGCCGCCCGTGACGGCTCGGGCGCTCTCATGCTGCGCGGCGAGCGGAAACAGCAGGAACAGATAGCCGATCTGGGCAACCGTTGAATACGCGATCAGGAGCTTCAGGCGCACCTGGCGCAGCGCCACGACGTTGCCGAAGAGGATAGCCATGGCGCCCAGGCCCGCAAGCAGTTGCGCGACGGACCCGCTCACCATGCCACCGAAGACATCGACCCACAACCGCACCACCACGAACCACGATCCCTTGATGACCAATGCCGACAGCAGCGCGCTCGCGGCGGCAGGCGCACTCGCGTGGGCAGGCGGCAACCACAGATGCAGCGGGAACAGCGCGGTCTTGGCAAGCATGCCAGCGGTCATCAAGGCCGCCGCCGTCCACGCTAGCGGGCCGGGAGCGATCCTCCGGGCCAGCAGCGCGATGTCCAGCGTGCCATACGCGCCGTAAAGCAGGAATACGCCCAGCAGATACAGCATCGAGCCGATCAGCGCATATAGCAGATAACGCAACGCCGCTTGCAAGGTTTCGGCGCGACCGTCCAGTGACACCAAAGGGACGCCGGCAAAAGTCAGCAGTTCGAGCGCGACGTAGAGCGTAAAGATGTCGCCGCTCACGAACACCAGATTGAGCGCGCCCCATACCGCTAGCAGCAGTAGCCAGAAGGCCAGCGGCGCGCGCGCCTCGCGCGTGCCGGCCGGCGTGCCGAAATCGCCGTTGGCGTAGATGGCCACCGCGCCAACCACCACGGCAACCACCAGCATCATGCAGACCGATAGGCCGTCCGCGCGGAGCATGACGCCGAGCGGCGGCGCCCAGCCGCCGAGCGCATAGCGCAATGCGTCGCCCGAGACCAGCAGCCTGGCCGCGATCTCCAGCACGATGCCTATGCCGAAGACGATCGTTACCCACGCTACACGTTGCGCGTGGCGGCCACCTGGCGTCAACCCGGCCAGCATGCCGGCAAAAGGCAATAGCACGGCGAGCGCCAGCAGCAGGCCGCCCGGCGTCGATTGCCCTGTGAGCGCCAGCGTCGTCACCTGGCCTCCGCATTGGTGCGCGCCTCGCCCGGCGCTGCATCGCCGTCCGCCGAAAGCGAATTCGTGCCGGTTTCCGCAAACCGGCGCAGCATGAGTCCGACCGCGAGTGCGGAAGCGGCGAACGATACGACGATCGCCGTGATCAACAGCGCCTGCGGCACCGGATCACCGGACATGCCGACGCCCGCGCCACGCTGCGCGATCACGGCACAGGCCAGAAAAACGCCATTGCCTATGAGGTTGAAAGCCAGCACCTTGCGCAAGGGCTGCGGGTTGACGATCAGGCCATACACGCCCAAACCCACCAGAGCGGCGGCGGTCAAGCCGAACAGGTGCGAGACGTTCATGGGCGCACCTCCGGCCGCTGCGGCGGCCCGACAAGCAGGAGTACCAGGGTCACGGCAAGCGAAGGGAGCAGCGCGGCTTCGATGATGATGATCCACAGCTTCGCCCACCCATCGGGGTACGCCAGAAACGCCCCGGCCATGACCGCGCCAAGCAGGCCCAGCGCGATGAAGACAGCCGGTCCGAGAATCAGCACGGCGCGCAACCAGCGCCGGCTGACCGCAGGCGCGTCGCGCAGACCGGACATCATGACGAGCAGCCACATTGCCGCAATCACCGTGGCGCCCTGAAATTTGCCGCCCGGATGATCGGCGCCGACCCAGAAAATGTAGATGCCTATTACGACGCCTATCGGCGGCAATACTCGCGCCAGGTACACCAGAATGTCGTTGGGGCTGACCGCCTGCGCCAGTCCCGGCCTGCCGCCCCAACAGCGGTCCGGCGCGAGCGACCAGACGCCGACCACGCCGAACAGCAGCACGATCGCTTCGAGCAGCGTGTCGATCGCGCGAAACGACAGCAGGACCGCTGTGATCGGGTTGCCGACGCCCGTTGCCTGAATGTGCCGCGCCACCTCGGGCGCGAGTGTCGGCGCGGGGTCCGGCAAGCGCAGCAGGCACAAGGCGATCACGACGGCCACAGCCGCGGCGGCGACGCCGGCCGCAACACGCATTCCGAGGCCCGGCGTTTCGGCTTGGGCAGCCGCTTCGGTTGGACGCAGCCGCGAAGCCGCGCGGATCAGCAGCGCGCCGGTCAAGCCCGCGCCGATGGCCGCCTCGGTCAACGCCACGTCGACTGCGCGAAGCACCAGCCAGGCGAGCGTGAGCAGCAGGCCGTAAGGAATGAACCCGGCGACCGCAGCGAACGTATCGCGCACAACGACAGTCCAGAGCGCGAGCGCCAGCAACAGAATCCCGATGCCGACGGAGATGGCGGAGATCACGTGCGTTTCTCCTGCCGGCGCGCGGCGCGCGCGATGAGTTGCGACACATCGGACGACGTCAGCATCACCAGCAGCCAGACCACGATCAGCTTGAGGGCGACCACGATATGACCGGCCTGGGGCAACAGCCCCACCACCACCATGCCGAGGCCCAGATTATCGGCCTTGGTGAGCGCATGCAGCCGCGTGTACGTGTCCGGGAACCGCAACAGCCCAACCGTGCCCGCCACGAAGAAGAACAGGCCGGCCAGCATGGCAATGATCGTAAAGACGTCGGCTGCGGTTTTCATTTCCGGTCCTCATTCGCGCTATCGCCTTCTGACTGGAGATCGGCCTTCACGAAGGCGACCGAAGCGAACGCCGCGAGCACGGCAAGCGTCAACGCGACATCCACTACCGAATCCACGCCGGTTGCCGTGCCGACCAGCAGCAGCGCCGCAATCCCGCCCGTGCCGAACAGTTGCGCGGCCATCATGCGGTCGGCGCGCGTGGGCCCGCGCAGCACGCTCAGCAACCCCACGGCCACCATTAACAGCACCAATGCGCAGACGGCGATGAGCACGTCAGCCATGACGTTCACCACTGACCAGCGCGCCGGCGAGGCGCCGCTCCTCGTCCGCCAGTTGCTCGGCGATCGGCTGCGAGATGTCGAGGCAGTGGTAGACGAGCCCGTCCGCGGTCTCGTCTACCGGGAGCGAGCCCGGCAAGAGGCTCGTGATGATGGCGAAACCGTTGCGCGCCGTCCCCGGCGGAAAGCCGGTTCGATAGACGACGATCCCCGGCTGCAAAGGCAGGCGCGGGTCCAATGCGCGGCGCGCCACGTCGATGCCCGCCAGCACGGACTGCGCGAGAAAATGCGGCGCGAAAACGAGTAAAGCACCCAGGCGCAACCGTCCAGCGGCGGGAGGAAGCAGACGCAGGCTCATCTGCGTCGCGACGATCGTCGCGATCAGGCCGCATGCGAGATCGGCCGGCTTCACGCTCGGCATCAGGATGAACCATATCGCCAGAAAACACAGCGCGCGGGCCAGCCCGACGCGCCAGTGCGAACGCCAGTCGAGCAGGAAAGCACGCAGCGATGATGCGCTCATCAAAGAGGCGCCTCCTTCAGGGAAGACCCGCCGCGCCGGTCTTCCTTGCTGAACACCACCATGTACAGGGCGGGCAGAAACACCAGCGTCAACAGCGTCGCCACCAGCAATCCGCCCATGATCGCGAAGGCCATCGCGCCCCAGAACACCGTGGGCGCAATCGGGATCAGGCCGAGCACGGTCGAGATCGAGGTCAATATCATGGGCCGTATGCGCGAAGTGCCCGACGCGACCACGGCCTCCAGCACACCCATGCCCTCGTGGCGATAGGTCTCGATCTGGACGATCAGGATCAGCCCATTTTTGGCGATCATGCCGATCAACGCGAGAATGCCCAGAATGGCGACGAAGCCAAGCGGCCGGTTGAAGACCAGCAGCGCGAGCACCACGCCTATCAGGCCCAATGGCATGACCGAGACCACCATGGCCAGGCGTCGGAAGCTCACCAGCAGCACCATCATGGTCGTGAGCATCAACACGATCATGACCGGGACCACGGCAAACACCGATGCCTGCGAGATCGCGCTTTCCTCGAATATGCCGCCAGTCTCGACCCGATAGCCCTTGGGCAGCTTCGCATTGAACTCGACGAGTTTCGGCGCCAGGGTCGCGACGACTTCGTCGGGCAGCCCGCCATGCATCACGTCGGCTCGAACCGTGAGCGTCGGTACGCGGTTTCGCCGCCATACCAGCGGCGATTCCTGTTCCTCCGTGAACGTCGCGAACTGGCTGAGCGGAACCATCCGGCCGCTCGGCGTGGGCACCTGCAAAGTGCCTAATGACTGCACCGTCAGTGGCTGTTCCTCCTGCGCGCGCGCCACGACATTGACGAGATAAATATCGTCGCGTATCTGCGTGATCGGCGTGCCGGTAATGACGGTGTTCATGATGGCGGCCAGCGCAGCGCTGCTCACGCCGAGTTGGCGCGCTTCATCCTGGTTGATGTGAATGCGGATCTGCCGGGCCGGCTCCATCCAGTCGAAGTTGATGTGGCGCGTGCGCTGGTCCGCACCCACGATACCGGCGAGATCGAGTGCGACTCTGCGCACCTGTGCCGGATCGGGTCCCGAGACGCGATACTGCAGCGGCCAACCCACCGGCGGCCCCAGTTCCAGCGGCGACACCCGAGCCACGATGCCGGGAAACTGGTCGCTCAGTACCTTCTCCAGCTTCAGTTGCAGCCGGTCGCGCGCCTCCAGATTTTTCGCCACCACGATGATCTGCGCGAAAAACGGATTGGGCAACTGGACATTCAGCGTGAGAATAAAGCGCACCGCGCCACGACCTACATAGCTGCTGAAGTGATCGACATCGGGATCGCTTTTCAAAATCGCTTCGATGCGCTCGACCTGCGCCTCGGTGGCGTGGATCGACGCGTTCTGGCGCAAGGTCAGATCCACCGTCAACTCGGGACGATCCGACGCCGGGAAAAACTGCTGCGGGACGAAGCGAACCAGGAAAATCGATACCACGAACGCAGCCAGCGTAACGGCAATGGTCAACCACCTCATGCGCAGCGCGCCGCGCAGGAAGCGGTCATACGCCATGAGCATCTTGCCGGGCTTCTGCGGCTCCTTGCCTGCCTTGGGTGCCTTCAGGATTGCCTGACCAACCAACGGCGAGAAAATCACGGCGCCGAACCACGACACGAGCAGTGCGATCGCGACCACCGCGAAAATGGAAAACGTATACTCACCAGCCGAACTCTTTGCGAAGCCAATCGGCACGAAACTCGAAATCGACACGAGCGTGCCGATCAGCATCGGCGCGGCCAGGGTCCGGTATGCGAACGTCGCTGCCTGATCTTTGCTGTCCCCCGCGGCGAGCCGGTTGATCATGGCGTCGACCGTGGTCATGGCGTCGTCGACCATCAGCGTCAACGCGATGATCAGCGCCCCCAGCGACACGCGGTGCAGGTCGATATGCACGACGTCCATGATCGCGAATACGATCGCCAGCGTGAGCGGAATCGACAACGCCACCACCGTCCCAGGCCTGATGCCCAGACTCACGAAGCTGCACGCGAGGATGATGATGATGGCCTGCCAGAGGGACGCCATGAAGTCGCTGATGGCAACATCGACGGTCTCTGACTGATTGGCGACCAGGAATGGCTCGATGCCGGCAGGCAGGTTCGCGGTCGCGTCAGCCATCTCGGCCTTCAGGTTATGGCCGAGTGCGAGGATGTCGCCCGAATCGCGCATGGCGATGGCGAGGCCGATGGCAGGCTTGCCGTTGACGCGGAACATCGGCTGTGGGGGGTCGGCGAAGCCGCGTCTCACGGTGGCAATGTCGCCCAGGCGGACGATGCGTCCTCCCAACACCAGATTGACATTTTCGATATCGCGTTCGGAATCGAAGGCGCCCGTGACCCTGAAGAACACCCGCTCCTGACCGGTTTGCAGGACGCCAGTCGGCCTGATGACATTCTGCGATCGCAACGCCGCGACGATGGACGGGTAATCCAGACGCAAACCCGCCAGACGCGTGGTCGAGAATTCAATGTAGATCTGCTCGTCCTGCGCGCCCAGCACCTCGATCTTCGAAACGTCCGGCACCAGCAGCAGACGCGAGCGGATCGCCTCAACGCGATCGCGCAACTCCCGCATGTTGTAGCCGTCGGCAGTAAATCCGTAGATGATGCCGAAGGTGTCGCCGAAGTCGTCGTTGAAGAACGGCCCGAGCGTTCCGGCCGGGAGCGTCTGGCGCATATCGCCCACGTTCTTGCGAACCTGATACCAGATGTCCTGCACTTCGGAAGGCGGCGTGGATTGCAGGAGATCGACAAAGATCGTCGTCTGACCCGCGGTCGTATAGCTGCGTATGCGATCCAGGTGACGGGTCTCCTGTAGCGTGCGTTCGAGCCGCTCGGTCACCTGTGAGAGCGTGTCGTCGACCGTGGCACCCGGCCACACGGCGGACACCACCATGGTGCGGAATGTGAAGAGCGGATCTTCGGCGCGCCCCAACCGAAAAAATGACAGGGTTCCCGCGGCGAGCGCAGCGATCATGAGGAACACGACCAGGGGGCGCTTCGAAAGCGCCCACTCGGATAGATTCGGGCCAATCACCTGGCTGCCTCGGTCCAGTGAATTTTTTGTCCCGGCCGTAATGCCTGCACGCCGGCAGTCACGACCACGTCGCCTGTGGCCAGGCCTTGCGATACCTGAACGCGGTCCTCGCCATACGCCTGAAGCTGCACCTCACGCGCCGAAACCGTGCCCGTCTTCGTATCGACCACCCAGACCGCCGGTTTGCCGCCGGGCTGGATTAAGGCACTCGAGGGAATTTCGATGGCGGGCGGCCGCTGGACCTTCATGTGGCCAATGACCGTGCTGCCCAGGCGCATGGTCGCGGGTGGATTGATCAATCGCACCCTGACCGCAAAAGTCCCGGTCACCGGATCGGCGCGGGGCGATACTTCGCGCACTTTACCAATGGCGGTCACCTCCGGGTTGCTGGCGAGCGCGACGACAATGTCGGGGTTTTCCGGGGCGGCGTCCTTGATTGCGGCGGGGACGTCGAACACGGCATCCACCGCGCCTTCGCGAGCGATCTGCACGATCATGCGGCCCGCCGGAACCACCTCCCCCTGCTCCGCACCGCGCGCCGTCACCACGCCCGCGACATCTGAAACCAGATCGGTATAGCTCAGGCGGTTCTGTGCGATGCTCACCAGTGACTGCGCCGAATCGACTTGCGACTGTGTGATCTTGGCCATCGCTTCGGACTGCTCAAAGGAAGCACGCGACACCGCATGTTCCGCAAGCAGATCGCGCATGCGGGTGAACATGGTGCGCGCCTCCAGGGCTTGCGCCTGAGCTGCGGCCAGTTGTGCGCGAGCGGACTCCAGGCTGCTTTCTTCGTTCATCCGGTCGAGCCGCGCCAGCACCTGGCCAGCCCTGACGCGGTCTCCGACATCGACGTTGCGCGAGACCATTCTTCCGTCGATACGGAACGACTGATTGATCTCGGCCTGTGCCTGCAGCCGGCCGGTCAAGGCGATGGTACTCCCCGCCTCCTGCTTCTCTATCCGGATTACACGTACCGGACGCACTTCTGCCACCGGCGCCTCTTCGCCCTTGCGACAGCCCGCCAACAGTGCACCTGCTGCCAATACACACAGCGTCACGGCGAAAGGCAGGGATACCGCTCGACCCGTTGCATGGTTCGCAAACACTGGCGTTTTCCTCTGGATTCCTGAACAGGCTGCCAGAATCCACCCTGATCTGATAGCGCGCCCTGTAGCAGCCCCGCTGGGCGCGCGGGTGCACTCCCCCGCAAACAACTTACGAAGGGGTGAATTCGCACGGGTGTTACGGTCGCAGGAAAACACGACGCTGAGCGGCAATATGCAAACCAGATTCGCGCCGCGCTATTGGTGCTTTATTCTCGAACCTGCCGTCGCCCCTGTATTCCGGTCGTATAGGCGTAGAGACTAGCCGATTTTTTTAAAAGCCGTATTTTGATCCGCCATCGATAAGGGAACCGGTCTTTCCCTTCACAATATCCACTGTAATGTTGGCGACGAAACTGCAAAAACAGCCTTCTCATGAAGCACTCATGGGTCAGCGAAGACGGCACGGACGCCCTCCCTGCACTGCATTTCACGAAATTGGGGCCACGCGAGCGGAACGTGAGCGCTGCAAACATCTGGCACGCATCCCTGGTATCGGGCTTACGCCCGTAGCGGGACTTTGCCTGGCGGATACGAACGTTTTCCGATGGGAATCGTAATCTATTCGCAATCCTCAAGGGCAGCGTAAGCATATTGGGAGGCCCGAGCGAGTTATTTGAGCTACAGTGCTTCTGCAGTCGACACGATCGTTGCCGTCCCGCCAAACGCTCCAGGTTTCTCTTCCTTTGCGCTTCAGCGCATGGTACTGAACCCGGACTAGCCGAAGATATTGCGCCATGCCATATTTTCCGGTCGCTTACTGTGGCCCTGCGAGTGTCCCCGACAGCTTCTGGATACGCTGGAATATGGACCCGCTGCTACTCGCGTCGCTTGCTGCGCTCGCGTTCGTCGTTGGGCGTGGCTGGTCGGCGAATGCGCGAGCAGGCTGGGCAGCGATCGCACTGTTGGCCGTCGTATTCGTTTCTCCACTCTGCGCCCTGTCTTCGGCATTGTTCTCGGCACGCGTGACTCATCACATCATTCTGATCGCGGCTGTCGCGCCGCTGCTCGCCATTGCCTTTCCGATGCCGCGCCTCGTCTATCCCCCGCTCGCGCCGGTGGTCGCCGCGCATGCGTGCTTCATCTGGCTCTGGCATGCGCCAGGGCTCTACGCATGGGGACTTTCTACGGCACCTGCTTACTGGCTAATGCAGATCACGCTGCTTGGTAGCGCCTGGCTGATGTGGCGCGGCATCTTCGCGGCGTCCGTGCAGACAGGCGCCGCATTGATGGCGCTCGTCGCAACGATCGGACACATGGGTCTACTCGGCGCGCTGATCGTATTCGCGCCCGTGCCGTTGTATGCCGTGCATTTCGATACCACGGCCGCCTGGGGACTGACTCCGCTCGCCGATCAGCAACTAGCCGCTCTATTGATGTGGGTGCTGGCGATGGTCCCCTATCTCGTCGCGGGGTTGCGGATCGCCTGGTCAGGCCTGCGCGTCAGTGAGCCTCATCTGTGACGACCGTTCTCAAATTCATCCATCTGGGCGCGATTGCCATTTGGTCGGGCGGCCTCATCGCGTTGCCCTTCCTGTTCGGGCAGCGCCGCGCGCTCACGGCCACCGCCGATCTCGACCGGCTGCACCGTGTCACGCGGCTGGTGTACGTGGAACTGACCTCGCCTGCCGCTTTCGTGGCGATCGCCAGCGGCACCGCGTTGATCTTTCTGCAGGCTACGTTCGTGGAATGGTTTTCCGCGAAGATGGTGCTGGTCGGCATCATGGCAATGCTGCACGTGGTGGCCGGCCTCGTGCTGCATCAACTTTATTCGCCCGACGGACATTTCAGCCGGTTCTCGGAGATCGGGCTGACCACGGCCTACGTCGTCGTCATCTTAGCGATCATCTGGGTCGTGCTGGCCAAGCCGCACATCGACTCGACCCTGATCGCCCCGCATCTGTTCGAACCCGGCGGGCTCGGCCGGTGGCTGCATCAGTCCTTCGGCGATACGAGAATGCCCACGCCATGATCGAAGACGAGCTTGCCCCCATGCCAGCCGGCGAAGCCCGTCATCACCGAGGCCAGTGCCGACAGTGCAAGCCCATGCGGCAGAACCTCGCTGGGGAAAAAGAGACGCACGCCCCAGTTGGCGCCCGCGATGGCAACGAGCGTCATGGCGGCGACCGCATGGGACCAGCTCGCCTCGCGCAGCCGGATGCCGCGCACGAGCAACAATTCAGCCGTGCCGACGGCGCTTGCGCCCACGCCGCTCCAGAACGCGAATCCGGCGGCCCACAGACCCGCCCGCACCCAGAACGGATCGCCCGTCCACCAGTAGATCACGTCCACCCCCAGGGTAGCGACGACGAACGCGATCGGAAAATGCACCATCATCACGTGAACCGGATGACCAACGAGTGCAACGGCGGAACCCGCATCGAGACGCAGCAGTTCCAGGAGCACTTCGCTCCTGGTTTCGGCTCCGGTATCGCCTTGCTTTGCCATGACGGAAGCTCCTCGCGTCGAATGAGGGACGCCGCAAACCATCATAGCTTCTTGAGCGCATCGGTCCAAGCAGGATTGCTCCTGGCGGCAGTCGGCATCTCCGGCTGCGCCGGTCCACTTTCGGCACTGGACCCGTCAGGCCGCTCGGCGAGGTCCATCGCCGGGTTGTGGTGGGTCATGCTCGCCGGGGCGGCGGTGCTATTCGCGATGGTGCTCATCCTGTTCTGCATGGTGATCTGGCGTCCGGGCTGGGGTTCGCGGGTGTCGCCCATGCGCTGGATCGTGCTCGGCGGCCTTGTGCTGCCTGCCGTCATCCTCATCCCGCTGATCTGCTATGCACTGCTCGCGGGTGAACGGCTGCTGCCGCTGCCAGCGCTGGCACCGGTGCGCATCGAGGCGATTGCGCAGCAATGGCGCTGGACCTTCCGCTACCCGGACCAGGGCGGACTCGAAATGGAGAACGTGCTGCATATACCGGCGGGAGTGCCGGTCGACATCGTCGTCACCAGCAAGGACGTCGTGCACGCATTCTGGATTCCGCGCCTTGCCGGCAAGATCGATGCCGTGCCGGGTCATGAAACCCGGCTTCGAATCCAGGCCGATCAGCCGGGCCAATACGCTGGACAATGCAACCAGTTTTGCGGCATCGGCCATGCTGAGATGCATTTCGCCGTGGTCGTCGACCGTCCTGAAGATTTTTCTGCTGCCGTCAAAAGCGCCGCCACCGCCGCGGAGGTGAAGAAATGAGTGTGCCCGTCGAGCCGCCTTCAGAGGGCATGAGCGCGCTACGGCTGCATCGCCAGCTCACCGCGATCTGGGCTACCGGGCCGGGTGTGCAGAAGCTTGCCGCCGTGAATCACACGGTCCTCGGTATGCGCATGATGATCACCTCGTTCGTGTTCTTCGCGATCGCTGGCGTTCTCGGCATGCTCACGCGCGTCCAGCTCGCCACGCCGCATGCGGCCTTCATGGACGTGGAGACCTACAACCAGGTCTTTACGATGCATGGGTCCATGATGCTGTTCCTGTTCGCCATTCCCATGGTGGAGAGCTTCGCGGTCTACCTCACGCCTAAGATTCTCGGCACGCGCGACTTCGCGTTTCCGCGGCTGACCGCGTACGGCTACTGGTGCTATCTGCTGGGAGGCACGATCCTGGCGATCTCGCTGATCCTGCGTAGCGCGCCGGACGGCGGCTGGTTCATGTACACGCCGCTCAGCTCGAACGTCTACACGCCCGGCATCAACGCGGACGTCTGGCTGCTCGGGATCACGTTTGTCGAAATCTCGGCGCTGTCGCTCGCAATGGAAATCGTCGTGTCGATCCTCAAGATGCGGGCGCCGGGCATGTCGCTCGACCGCATGCCGATCTTCGCGTGGTATATCCTCGTGACCGCGATGATGATGATCGTGGCCTTTCCCCCGCTCATTCTCGGCTCGATCCTGCTCGAGGTGGAACGCGCGTTCAATCTGCCGTTCTTTGATCCGACCCGTGGTGGCGACCCGTTGCTCTGGCAACATCTGTTCTGGCTGTTCGGCCACCCGGACGTGTACATCATCTTCCTGCCGATGGCAGGCGTGCTGTCGACCATCATTCCGGTTTTTGCGGGACGTCCACTCGTCGGCTACCGCGTTATCGTCGTCGCGATCATCGCACTCGCGTTCCTGAGCTTCGGCATCTGGGTTCACCACATGTTTACGGTGGGAATACCGCATCTCGCGCTGGCGTTCTTCTCGGCCGGCTCCGCGATCGTCGCGGTGCCGACTGCGATCCAGTTCTTCGCCTGGCTCGCCACTCTGTCGCACGGCAGGCCGCGCTGGGACGTGCCGATGCTGTACATCTTCGGCTTCTTCTTCGTGTTCACGGCAGGCGGGCTAACCGGTGTGATGCTCGCGATCGTGCCATTCGACTGGCAAGCGCACGATACGTACTTCGTCGTCGCACACATGCATTACGTGGTGGCAGGTGCGCTCGCGTTTCCGATGCTCGCCGCGTTCTACTACTGGCTGCCTTTGCTAACCGGACGCACGGCAGTGTACAGGCTGTCCGTACCGGCCTTCTGGCTGGTCTTCATCGGCTTCAACATGACATTCTTCATGATGCACCTGACCGGCCTGCTCGGCATGCCGCGGCGCATCTATACGTATAGCGGCGATGAAGGCTGGAACTGGCTCAATCTGCTGTCGTCGGTGGGCAGCTTCGTGATGACGATCGGCTTCGCGCTGGTCGTGATCGACATCGTCGTGCAGGTGCGCTTCGGCCGGCGCGTGCGCCGCAACCCATGGGAGTCGACCACGCTCGAATGGGCCATGCCGATTCCGCCCGCACCATATGCATTTGCGTCGATCCCGCGTATCGATGCAGAAACGGAAGGTGTCGCCCCCGGCCTGCTGGCGAGCTCGCTCGCGCGCGGCGAAGGCTATCTCGGCTTCACGCGCAACGGCTGGCAGGAAACGCTCGGCGTACACATGACTTCAGGCGAACCCGAGCAGTTGATCGTGTTGCCGCGCGCGACCTATCTGCCGCTCGTCACCGCGCTCGTGACCTGCGCGGCCGTGCTCGCGATGCTGTTCAAGTTCTATCTGGTGTCGATCGCGTTCGCGTTCGTGACGTTCGGCCTGTTCATCTATGCAGGACAAAGCGCAGGGCTCGCACGCGACTATGGTGCGCTGCCGGTTGGCCGTGGCGTGAGCGTTCCGCCGCATACCGAAGTTTCGGGCGCGCCAGCCTGGCTCGCGCTGACCTGCACGCTGGTCGCGAACGGCACGCTCTTTACGTCGCTCGTGTTCGGCACATTCTATTTGTGGATCGCCGCGCCAAACTGGCCGGCTGCGGTGACGCCGCAACCCAGCCGCCTGCTCGCGTTCGTCACGGTTGCCGCGCTGGCCATCGGGGCGGCGGCGGCGCGGGGCTCGCTGCGCGCCGCCGCCAGCGAACGCAAGCCATACACGGCGATCGGCCTCACTGTGCTGGCGCTCGCCGTCGCGCTGGCCTCGGCCGTCGCGCTAATCAACGGTGTCATGCCGAACCCTCGCGAACATGCACTCGGCGCGACGGCTGCGGCACTGCTCGCGTATGTCGCGGTACACGCGGGCATCGGCCTGCTGTTCCTCATCAGCAATCTGCTGCGCCTCGGCGCCGGCTTCATTTCCGCACGACGGCTCACGGACCTGCGCCTCACGCGCCTCTGGGTCGACTACACGCTGGCGACGGCCATCATCGCTTTGGGCCTCGTGCTCGCGCTGCCCGGCCTCGTGGGCATGCTCGGAGCCAGACCATGAATGCGCGTCCGCTTCCGCCCCGGCGCTTGTGGTGGCTAGCTGCGGGCTTCACTGTCTGGTGCCTCGCGCTTGCCGTTCTTTACGCGCTGCATGCGATCGGCTGCGCATTCGGCTGGGCCGCCGGCCCGCTGCGCGTGAGTCTCGCAATCGTACTGCTCCTGCACCTGGTTGCGATCGGCTGGCTATGGCGCTATCGTGCCGCCGCGCGCCGTGATCCTGGTCCCGAGCGCATCAGCACGTTCATGCACTCGGTTGTTATCTGGACCCTGATTTCGGCGTTGGCTGCGACCGCCATTACCTTTGGCCCCGCACTTCTGCTCACCACGTGCATCTGAGCGGCAGGCGAGCGACGCGCGGCCTCTTGCATGCGAGGGACGGCGCCCCGGACAGCGAGACGTCCGCTTATTTCGCTGCAGAGATAGAGAGGCATTTCATGCAGTCTCGTGATCTCATACGCAGGGCCATCTGGTCCGCCATCTATCTGCTCTTCATACTCGCCCCGCTCTTCGCGTTGCTTGCAGGCACACTGCCGCCCGCTCGAAACTTCGGCACCGAGTTTTCGGTTGCGCTCGGTTACTCCGGGCTTGCCATAATGGGCCTGCAATTTGGTCTGACCGCGCGCTTTCGTCATGTGACCGAGCCGTGGGGCGAGGACGTCATTTATCACTTTCATCGACGGGTGTCGCTGCTGGCAGTCGGCCTCGTCATCGTTCATCCGCTTATTCTGGTCGCCATTCGTTCCGAATCAGTCGCAATGCCAGAATCGCTCAGTGAGGTTCCGTGGGGTGCCTGGTTCGCTGTCCTCTCGATTGGCTCGCTCATCGTTCTGGTGATCACCGCTCTATGGCGCAAACAACTGAAAATCCGCTATGAGATATGGCACCTGTCTCATATCGTGCTCGCGCTGACGGCAATCGGCGCGGGGATGCTTCACATGATCGGCTGGGGCTTCTATCTGACCGATCCATTCAAGCGGGCGCTTTGGATCTGCGTTGCGATCTCCTGGATCTGCCTGCTGCTCTACGTGCGTCTCTTCAAGCCGCTTTTTATGCTGCGACGCCCCTACCGGATCTCGGAGGTGCGCACGGAACGCGGCGACACAACGACGCTCGTGATGCTGCCCGACGGCCATGCAGGCTGGCGCTTCAAGCCGGGTCAGTTTGGCTGGCTAACCGTGTGGAGCGGACCATTCAGGGTCACGGGACACCCCTTCTCTTTTTCGTCGAGCGCGGAGGCGCCGGACGGCCGCGTCGAAATGACAATTCGGAATCTCGGCGACTTCACGAGTACCGTGAACGAGATACCCGTTGGCAAGCGTGTGTATCTCGATGGACCGTATGGCGCTTTCACGATCGGCAATCCAACCGATATGCATGTGCTGATTGCGGGCGGCATCGGCATCACGCCGATGATGAGCATGATCCGTACGCTCGCCGATCGCGGCGACAAGCGTCCACTCGTGCTGATATACGGCGCGAAGACCTGGGACTCGCTCACGTTCCGCGAGGAACTGGACACTCTGAAGACTCGCCTCGATCTGCGGATTGCCTACGTGCTGGCAAATCCGCCCAATGACTGGGACGGAGACACCGGTCGCATTGACGCGCAATTGTTCCGGCGTCATCTTCCCCCTGAGTATGCCGATCATGAATATTTCATTTGTGGGCCCGATCCGATGATGGATGCAATCGAGTCTGCGCTCGGCGAAATGAAAGTGCCGCTTTCCCGATACCATTCCGAACGCTACAGCTTCGTCTAGGAGATTTGCGATGCGTCGACTGTTAGCCAATCGCCTTGTGGTTGCGACGGGCATCATTGTGGTTGTGCTGTCGCTGCTGTTTGCGTATCTGCGGGTGACCTCTATGCACTAGCTTGACCGAACGGGTCATCGACGCGCACGCAGCCATTTTTCCCGCTCGCCCAGGCGCCGCTTCCAGTCGGGCGCAAGGCCCGGAATGGCAATCAGCTCGACCAACGTATCGATGGACGGACGATGCGACAACTGCACCTTCCAGAACTCGTCGATGGAGAAACGTTCGGTTTGCCGTTCGATGAGCGTGATGGCGTCGCCCGGCGCAATCACGCCCGGGCTTAGGACACGGTAATACCAGCCGGTGATTCGCCCCTCGGCAATCTGCATCGACATGCGCTCGACGCCGAAGCGATGATTGATCTTCCAGCACGGGCTGCGCGGTTGCGAAACTTGCAGCATGGCGCTGCCGACCTGGTAGATATCGCCAATGCGCACGTCGCGCTCGGACAGCCCCCAAGCCGAGATGTTTTCGCCGAGACTGCCGGGCACCAAGGCCTGGGCGCACGCCGCGAACGCCTGCGCGATGCGTGCGTAATTCTCCGCCGCGTAGTGATGAACGGCCTTTTCCGGGCCGCCGTGCACGCGCGGATCGCCATGTTCGTCGCCGACAATCCCCAGCGCTTCCACGCGCACCGGCCCGGCCATGCGCCGCTTGAAAATGCCGCTGCGCTGCCCTTCGTGGTCCAGATAACCCATCCCCCCGGCGAACAACCACTCAACGTTCGTAGTCGTCGTCATCGCCACACGCATCCTCCCGTTCGCGTTTACGACACTGTGCTCGCGCCGTTCGATCCAGTAAAGTGATGGTAAATGATGAAATCCATCATTATTTGTGATTTCTGGAATTCGCCATGGAGATGCGTCAACTGAAGATTTTCTGTGCGGTGGCGGAGCACGGCAGCTTCACAGCGGCGGCCGAGAAAGTGCACACCGTGCAGTCCAACGTCACGATGCGCGTCAAGGAACTCGAAGCCGAACTCGGTCAGCCACTGTTTGTCCGGCAAAAGAGCGGCGTGGTGCTCACTTCGGCCGGGCAAACGTTTCTGGGCTACGCCCAGCGCATCCTCCAGCTCACGGAAGAGAGCCGCAACGCGCTGCTCGACACCGCAACGCCGGCAGGCACGTTACGGCTCGGCTCGATGGAGACGACCGCGGCAATACGCCTGCCCCAGGTATTGGCCAAATACCGCGAGAAGTATCCTCAGGTCCACTTGTCGCTACTCACCGGCACGACCGCCGAGCTGATCAAGGCCGTCGCGAGTCATCGCCTCGATGGCGCATTCGTCGGCGGTCTTCACCAGAATCCGGTGCTCGCGCAAGACGAGGTCTTCCAGGAGGAACTGGTCCTCGTGAGCAGCTGCGAGTTCGCCTCGCTCGACGACCTCATCCATGTCATGCCACAGCAGACGGTGCTGGTCTTCCGCACGGGCTGCTTCTATCGCTCCACGCTCGAACACTGGTTCTATCAGGTCGGACTCGTGCCCAACCAGGTGCTCGAACTGGGGACGCTCGACGGCATCCTTTCGTGCGTGGCCGCGGGCATGGGCGTGACGCTGTTGCCAAAGGCCGTTGCGCAAAACTACGCAGCGCGCCAGGCCATCGCCCTCCACGCGCTTCCGCGCGAGTTCGCCAACGTCAAGACGGTATTCATCCGCCGCAACGACACATTGGCGACACCGGCATTGAGCGCGTTTGTCGCGCTCGCGCGCGACCAGCTCGCGCTTTCCACTGACAACCCGAAAGCGAAGCGCGCGAGTACGACGAATCGCAAGAGCACGCGGCGTTCGACGGCGGCCGCCTGAGCGCCGCCGAACACCGCGTCAGGGTCAGTATGCGGCGCGGCACTCGGCCGGCTCCCCCTGCGCCAACGCACGGCTTGCGACGTCTACCAGGCCATCGGACATCGCGCGGGCATGCGCCGCAACCGCCGAGGCCGGCAGGCCCGCCACCAGTTCTGCCATGCGCTCGGCCGCCGGCACCACGCTGCCGATCTTGCTGACGCCCTGCCCCGCATAGAGCGAGAGCTTCTGCGCCATGCGCGGTTTGTCGATCAAGCGTGCGCCGCCGCCAACGAAGCGCAGCAGGTTCCACCTGTCGCGATTCGGAATCACACAATGGGGCGTGCCGTACGGCCAACCGAACGAATATCCGGTGCGATACTCGATGTCGTCCACGCTGGCTTCGACGATCTTTTGCTTGTAGAGCGGATGCGCATTCGATTCGTCGGTCGCAACGAACGCGGTGCCCACGAGCACCCCCGAGGCGCCAAGCAGCATCGCGGCCCGGACGTCGTCGCGCGTCGTCATGCCCCCGGCCGCCAGCACGGGACGCCCCTGCGCGACCTCGCAGATCGCTGGCAACAGCGACATGACGCCGATCGTCCCGCGGTTGAGGTGGCCGCCGCTTTCGCTACCCTGCGCGACGACGATATCTGCGCCGTGCCGGATCGCGTGCCGGGCGAGCGCAACCGAGCCCACCTGGACCATGACGACCATGCCGGCATCCTTGGCGCGCGGGATCATGTCGGCCGTATACTCTTCGGCGTAGAACAACGACAGCATACGCGGCCGCTCCTGCAACACGACCCGAAACTGGGCTTCGAACACGGTCGGGCCGCCGAACTTCGGCACGAGATTCACGCCGAAGGGCTTGTCCGTCAGCTCCCGCGTTTCCTGTATCCACCTGCGCAGCGCGAGCGGCGGCAAACGCAGCCCGCCAAGCGTCCCCATGCCGCCGGCATTCGCCACCGCGGCAACCAGCTTCGGGCCGGAAATCGCCGCCATGCCGCCGAGAAAGACGGGATACCGGACGCCGCACAGCTGCGTGACCGCGTTGCCGCCAAAGGCCGATTTGAATTCGCTCATCGCTCAAAGCTCCACGTGTTTGCCAAGCATCCGCTTGAGGGCGTCATTTCCCAGCGCGAAATGATTCTTCAGTGCTCCGAACAGATGCAACGCGAGGCCCAGCAGAAAAGCCGTCTCCCCGATATCGAAGAGAATGTCCACGACCCGTTGCACTGCCACGCTGGGTTCAATGAGCGTGGGGATCGTCAATCCCCCCGGCAACTCGACGGCGACACCGGCTGCCGCCCTGGAAAGCCATACGGCCACCGGCAACAGCACCATGGCGAGCACGAGGCCCACCGCCACGGAGCGGCTGACGATCACTTCGACGGGGTTCGGCGAGCCCACGGGCAGCGGATGATACGAAGAAAGCCGTGCCCAGAGCCGATAGATCGACACGACGAACAGCACAGTGCCCAGCAGATTCTGCATACGCACGAGGCTCGTTCGTTGCGCGTCGTCCGCGCTAAGGATGAGCGCGATGCCGCATCCGACGATCGACAGCAGCAGCGCTGCGACGATCCAGTGCAGCGCGATCGTGATGGGCGAAAAACCCAGACCGTTGTCACGCATTTGCATGATTGTCTCCTTGTTGGCGTTCTCTAGTGGCTGATCGCTCCGGACGCGCCGAACCCGGTCTGCGCGCGGATGGCCTGCCCGCCGAAGTCGTCGCGCTCGCGCTGCGCCTGCTCGCTGCGGTCCGTTGCAGAGCCCAGCCAGGCGAACAGGAACGCGATGGTCATCGACACGATGGCCGGATAATCGTAGGGAAAGATCGCCTTCGCATGGCCCAGCACCGTGACCCAGATGGCGGGCGACAGAATGACGAGCGTGACGGCGCTCACGAGGCCCGCGATGCCTCCGGTAAGCGCGCCGCGCGTCGTCAGCCCCTTCCAGTACATCGAAAGCGCGAGAACCGGAAAATTCACCGAGGCGGCGACGCCGAACGTCAGTGCAACGAGGAAGGCGATGTTCTGATCCTTGAACACGATGCCCAGCAGCACCGCCACCGCGCCAATGCCAACCGACGCGATTCTGGACACCCGCCGCTCGCTCGCGGGATCGGCCCGGTTCTTCTTGAGCACCATCACATAGAGGTCGTGCGAGATGGCGGACGTACCCGCCATCGTGAGCCCGGACACGACGGCAAGGATGGTCGCGAACGCAACGGCCGACAGGAAACCCAGCAGCAAATTGCCGCCGAGCGCCTGGGCGAGATGCATGACCGGCATATTGCTGCCGCCGATCAGCTTGCCTCCGGTCAGGCCACCTACATAGAACGACGGGTTGCGGCCGACAATCGCGATCGCCGCCACGCCGAGCACCATGATGACCAGATAAAAGAAGCCGATGAAGCCCGTGGCAACGAACACCGACTTGCGCGCTTCTTTCGCATCCGGCACGGTGAAAAAGCGCATGAGGATGTGGGGCAACCCCGCGGTGCCGAACACCAGTCCGATCGCAAGCGAAATCAGCGCAACGGGATCGGACACCAGCTTGCTCGGCAGCAGGATGTGCATGCCGTTCCTGTGCGCGGCGACAGCCTGCTCGAACAGCGCGTTCAGCGAAAAACCGAACCGGTACAGTGCGAGAACGGCCAGCAGCGTGCCGCCGAACAGCATCAGCGCGGCCTTGATGATCTGCACCCATGTGGTGGCCACCATGCCGCCGAAGGTCACATAGACCACCATCAGCAGGCCGACCACGACAATCGCGTCGTTGTAGGGGAGACCGAACAGCAACTGGATCAATTGCCCCGCGCCGACCATCTGGACAACCAGGTAAAAGCAGACTACGGTCAACGAACCGAAGGCGGTCATCGTGCGAATCCGGTTCTGGTCGAGCCGGTACGATGCGATGTCGGCAATCGTGACCCGGCCCAGATTGCGGATGCGCTCCGCGAACAGGAACAGCAGCAGCGGCCAGGCGACGAAAAAGCTGATCGCGTAGATCACACCGTCGTAGCCGTGGAAAAAGATCATGCTGGTCACGCCCAGCAACGCCGCCGCCGACATATAGTCGCCGGCCAGCGCCATGCCGTTCTGGAATCCGGTGATGCCTCCCCCGGCGGTGTAGAAGTCGTCCATGGAACGGGTGCGCGACGCCGCCCAGTACGTGATGCCCAGCGTCGCCACGGCGAAGACCAGGAACATCGCAATCGCCGGGAGATTGAGGGGACGCTGTTCAACGTCGTGCAGGATCTCCGCGGCCGCCGCGTGAGTCGCGACGCCCAGCAGCAGCGGGAAGACGAGAGCAAGACCGGCGCGCTTCATGGTTTCGCTCCCGCCAGGATCTGGGCAGTGAGCGCGTCGAATTCGCCATTGGCGCGGCGAACGTACAAGCCCGTGAGGCACCAGCTGCCGACGATCAGCGCGACGCCGATCGGCCAGCCGATATTGACGATACTGTCTGCGGAAAGCCGGATGGCCAGCAAAGCGGGGGCGAATCCGACCAGCACGATGAAGCCGCAATAGGGAATCAGCGTGATAGCCGTCAGCCAGGCAATGTATCTGCGCCGGCGTTTGACCAGCGTGGCGAACAGGGGATTGCTACGAATCCCGTGCAGGGTCGTGGGGTTCATCCGATTGTCTCCGTTCATGGAAGGTATCCGGCTTGCCCTCTCCCGTGATATCGCCGTCGATCCACCGGGGGCTGCCGCTTCTCGTGAACTTCACAATAGGTCGAACCAAAAATCTCCTCAAATGATGTTTCGTGATGGCAGCAATCTGTTTTAGTGAAGCGTGGCGCTTCCCGTCACGATTCCCGAACGCCTACTCCAGCAGGTCCTCGAGCGGGAAGGGTCCCGCCGAATCCATCCAGTCATACGACTCGCCATGGTGAGACCAGGCCCAGTTGCGCGACGGTGCAGCATGGCGCGTTTGCCGGCCTGCTGTTGCGTCGCCTGCGCTGCGCTCAGTTTCGATCATACGAAAGTCCCGTGCGTCATCTTTCACGATATGGCTCCATTGAAATCGGTCATGAAGCCAATCAGATACGCTTGCCGGATTCGGCTTGCCTGTGCGCCTCGAGCAGCGCGGCGAACCGTTCCAGCGCGGCCACGCTGCTGTGAACGGAGT
The DNA here is from genome assembly GCF_026343935.1 of Paraburkholderia sp. CNPSo 3076. Classification (NCBI taxonomy): domain Bacteria; kingdom Pseudomonadati; phylum Pseudomonadota; class Betaproteobacteria; order Burkholderiales; family Burkholderiaceae; genus Paraburkholderia; species Paraburkholderia sp. CNPSo 3076. Next base: position 86,268 of record NZ_JAPMAL010000011.1, read on the forward strand.
GGTATTCCTGTTGGCCGATACGTGCGTCGAGCACAACCGTCATGCCGGATTGTCGGGCGAGATTGAGGATATCCATCTCACACTCCTTGCCTGAAAACTGGGTGAATCGCGTCGCGTGAATGCAGCGCTTCCTGATAGTCAGATTACGCGCAGCACCACAAAGATCAACGCGGCGCGGACGAAATCACCGTTATGAAACGCCGAACAATCACACGTCTCACGATGATTCGCCGGCGCCCCCAGTTTTCGGCGGCACCGGATGCTCAGAAGCCTTGTGCGGTTCCCGTAGAATGCGCGACCAGCAGCACGACACCCAGTATGCAAGCCCCAATCATCGCGGCCAGCACAACCGCCACGAACGGCAGCCACTTGAAGTTCACGCTGGCGAGATCGGCTTCGTGCGACGCGCTCTTGCGCACGCCGAAGAAGCTCCACAGAACCATGCGCATCATTCGAACGAGTTCCATCATTGACTCCGGTTACGTCGATCAGGTCGATCGGATACCCTGATCTTCAACCTTGCGCACTCACAAAAAAAGCAGCAGTTACGAACGATTCGAGCGATGCAGCCGATGCAGGCGCTGGCTGCCTGTGCGCAACGAACAAACAGAAAAAGAAACGCCCCGGTACTCGCGCACCGGGGCGAAAGGCTTGCCACGCTACAGGCAAAAAGAGCCGCAAGCTCTGCGGGTTTAGGTGATGATCCAGGCACTCGCGCAGTAATCCCGGCGCATCCCGGGAGAACAGACCCGGACTGCGATACGCACTGGCCGCAATGATCCGCCCCCGGCGCAAGCACGTATAGAAGCAGTCGACGCATAATTGAGCGTAGCAGACCGGATTTCCCGTCCGGTGCGCCATGAGAAAATCGATCGAAGCACGAGTCCACCCATGACCTCTCTGGAAGACCCCGGACGCATGACACGCTATGAACGCCTCGCGCAGAGCATGGCCGCCGAGATTCGCTCCGGCAACCTGAAGCCGGGTTCACGCATGCCGTCGCTGCGGCAAATCATTGCGCAACACGGCGTGAGTCAGTCCACGGCGGCGCGTGCTTACTACGTGCTCGAACAGTGGGGCCTCGTGCGCGCCGAAGAACGTTCGGGCTACTACGTCGCGCCGCCCTCGAAGCCCAGCAACGCGGAATCACGCGCAACGACGGGCGAGTCCGCCACCGTCGATATCAGCGAGCTGGTGTTCTCGGTGCTCGACGCCGCCAAGCGCCCCGGCATCGTGCCGCTCGGCTCCGCCTTCCCTTCCCCGTTGCTGTTTCCGCTGTCGCGCCTGGCGAAATCGCTCGGCCAAGCCGCGCGCAGCGTGAGCCCGTGGAGCACGGTGGTCGATCTGCCGCCCGGCAACGAGAACCTGCGGCGGCAAATCGCGCTGCGCTACATGCGGGTCGGCATCTCGCAGCCGGCCGAGGACATCATCATCACCAACGGCGCGCTGGAAGCGCTCAATCTTTGTCTGATGGCGGTCACGCAGCCCGGCGATATCGTCGCCGTGGAGTCGCCGGGCTTTTATGCCGCGCTTCAGGCGATCGAGCGGCTCGGCCTGCGCGCGGTCGAAATTCCCGTCGATACCGCCACGGGGCTCGACCTCGACGCGCTGGCGCAAGCGCTGGACAAGCACCCCATCCGCGCCTGCTGGTTCATGACGAATTTCCAGAACCCCACGGGCGTCACGCTGTCGGCGGCAAAGAAAGAAGCGCTAGTCGAACTGCTCGCGAAACATGAGGTCCCGCTCATCGAAGACGATGTGTACGGCGAGCTGCACTACGCGCCAAACTATCCGCCGCCGGCCATCGCGTTCGACCGGCGTGGCCTCGTCATGCACTGCGGCTCGTTTTCGAAGAATCTGGCGCCGGGTTATCGCGTGGGCTGGGCGAGCGCTGGGCGCTTCGCAGAACGCGTGCAGCGCCTGAAGCTCATGACGACGATCTCGGCGAGCATTCCCGCCCAGGCCGGCATTGCCGACTACCTGGAGCATGGCGGCTACGAGCGTCATTTGAAGAAGATCCGGCTAGCCATGCAGACGCAGCGCGATGCGATGATCGAGGCGATCCGCCGATGGCTGCCTGAAGGCACGCAGTACACGCGGCCCGAGGGCGGCTATTTTCTGTGGCTCACGTTCCGCGAGCGCATCGACGCCATGGCGCTCCATCGTCTTGCGATCGAACGCGGGATCAGTGTCGCGCCCGGCCCGCTCTTTTCCGCGTCACGTGCATTCGAAAATTGCATACGTCTTAACTATGGGCATCCCTGGTCGCCGCGCATCGATGAGGCAATTCGCACGCTCGGTGAACTGCTCCTTCATCCCGATGTGTGTGCCTGATCGCGTTCGATCGATGCGCGCGGCGCCAACCCATGGCAGCCTTAACTGCCAAAGAACAGGTTGCAGAAGCTTGCCGGGCCTACACACGTATTGGCGTCCCGCGCCGGCGTCGTAGCCGGACGCCGCGGCGCCTGATACGTATTCGCCCGGGACGTATCGGCCTGGGCCGTTTGTTGAGCTTCCGTACGCGCGGGAGCGGGGGATTCGGCGTGGACAGCGAAGCTGGCCGACAGCGAGCAAGCAAAAAGGACAGCAGTAAGCAATTTCATTTCAATCTCTCTAGCAAGGTGAGGGAGGCGATGCCTCCGGGGAAACAGCCTGGCCAGATTAATGACTTTCACTAGTCAAGAGAATCCCGTAACCGCGGGAATGATCCTTCCATTCCATGGGAGTATCGGGAAGCCGGCCTGCGCTGTGCGCGCGGATGCTCACAGCAGGCAAACACGGCTCAAATCCACCGTGCGGCGGTAGACGTTCCTGTTGAGCCAGGGAACGAAGGTGTATTCGTCATAAGCAGTACTGCCAACGAATATCCAGTTGTGCAATACGTAAGACTTCGCTACCTCTTCGGCGCTGAACGCCCTCGCTTGCCTCTCGCGGGAAGCCGTCATGCCATCATCGCGAGCGCTTCGCTTCGCTTGATCGGTTGCGGTACGCGTATCACGTCATCGGCACCCGCCTTCGCAGGCGCCCGATAGAACTCGGTGCAGAAGTCGACGAACATCCTGAGCCGTGCCGGGATCAGCTCCCGGTGAGAATAGAAAAGGCAAATTTCAACGCTGCTATCCGATACCGTGCACTCCGGCAGGACGTGCACGAGATCCCCCATATCGATATCTTCGCGAACCATGGCTTCAGGCAGCGTGGCAATGCCGGTGCCGTCGAGCGCTGCCGCGCGCAGCAGCGCCTCGTTGCCTTCCATCGACGACATGGGCGCTATGCTCACTTTCCGGCCGCCCTCATGCAGATCGATGGAGTCCGCACTCTTCTTTCTCGTTTCCGGATCGATCAGCAGAAAATGACTGGCGAGCTTCGCAGCGGATTCCGGTGCACCGTATTGTTCGAGATACGCGGGAGCGGCCACGAGAATGCGAGGCGACCGCAATAGCGTCCGGCGAATCACCGTGGACTGCTCCACGAGCTGAGGCGGAAGCATGGCGATATCGAACCGGCCGTCGAACAGGTTCGTGGCGTGATCCTGAACGGAAACTACCAGACTCACATGAGGCGCGATGGCGCGATAACGTCGTACCAGGCGCGAGAATGTTCCGCCTACCAGCATGGGATGTACGACAAGCCGCAACTTTCCGCCGTTGACCTCATGCTCCATCGCAATGCGCCGGTTCGCCTCGTCGAGCTCTTCGAGCAAACGGCAGCAAATCAGGTAGTACGATTGCGCGGCGTCCGTCAAGGAAACCGACCGCGTTGTCCTGAGCAAGACTCTCGTCTGGACGCATTCTTCGAGCCTGGCGATCGCTTTCGAAACGGAACCGGTGGTCACGTTCAACGATTCGGCGGCCTTGCTGAAACTCTGATACCGCGCAGCGGCGACGAATGCACGCAACATGTAGAGCTGATCCATCTCGCACCTCACAAGTTTATTGCCTGGCCGACGAGTCAAGCGTAGGCGCGCAAGCCGTGCGGCGGTATCGTCCGATATGGTGTGATGCCTTATGCACGCGCGTGCGCGTTTAATCCATTCGGATGGCCTGAACGGGCGGCCGGCATAGCGGCGCTTGCGTCAGACCCGGCAGCGCACGAATTCCGGACCTGCGGCCACGTCACTTTTTCAGCAATTCACTCACCAGTGTGAGAAGTCGTGCGTCATCCACGGGCTTCGAAAAGAAGCCGGCGGCGCCGTTACGTTTTGCCCGCTCGCGCACGTCCTCGGTCACATACGCGGTCACGAAAATGACGGGGATCGGACGCTTCCATCGCTTGATCGACTCGAGCAGCGCAAAGCCGTCCATGCCCGGCATATGGATATCGGCAACGACGAGTTTCAGTTTCGAACGGCGCGTATCGCCCAGAAGCTGGCCGGCGGACGCGTAGTCGACGACGTTCCAGCTCGCCGAACGCAGCGAACTGGACAGCGCCATCCGGACGGATTCATCGTCGTCCACCATGGCGATGGTTGCAGACGAGCGCGCGGGTGTTATCTGGGGTCCGGTGGCCATCGAAAGATGCAGAGAGGTTGAATCTTTCTGCAAAATACAAGCCCGCCGAGTGGCCAGCAATCACACCTTCGGATGATTCTTGCGACAGTCCGTATTAGCGGGGCGAGATCCGCGCGCTGACGCAGGCAGCCATCGCGCAGCGTGGGCAAATGCCTATCTGGCGCTCTGAGGAGCCGCCTGCACCTGTTGCAACTTCTTGATGAGTTCGGCCACGGAGCGCGCATTGAGCTTGTGCATGGCCTGGGCCCGATGGATCTTGACCGTGACTTCGCTCAGGCACAGGAGGTCGGCAATCTGTTTGTTTAGCAGACCTTCCGTCACCAGCCCGATCACTTCGCGCTCGCGTGCGGTGAGCGAATCGTACGCTTGACGGATGCCCGCAACGAGCCTCGCCTGGCGCCGCAATTCGCCATCGCGTTTGAGCGCCGCGGCGACCGTATCAAGCAGATCCTGATCCTTGAATGGCTTTGTCATGAAATCGAAAGCGCCCGCTTTCATCGCCTTGACCGTCATGCCGATATCGCCATGTCCCGTCAGGAAGACGATGGGAAATCGAATACTCTCTTTAAAAGCTTCCTGCTGCAGCGTGAGACCGCTCTCGCCGCGCAACCGGATGTCGAGAATGAGACAGCTCGGCACGTCCGGCATTTCCCCGGCGAGGAATTCGTCAGCCGATTCGAACGCCCGCACCTTGATGCCCACGGACATGAGCAGACTGGTCAGCGCGCCTCGAATAGACTCGTCGTCGTCGATCACGTACACGAGCGAGTCCGGTAGTTGTTCACTTCGCGTCCCAACGCTATCGTGTGTCATCGCTCGATCTTCGAAAAGTTCGTGATGGCGAAAAAGTGCCGATGCTCGCCATATGGTAAGCAATAGCAAGACGTATCGCCACCGCTTGCGCACGGTAAGCCGTGTCTTCCTTTGAAGCAGGCGCCCCCATAAATCATGCGCGGTAGCCCGGCGGCTTTTGGCGCACCACGCCTGGGAACTACATGGCTCATCCCTGCGTATGAGGGACCACATGCCAGCAAGATGCAGCTTCAGCCATTCGGAGAATGGTCAGCCTGACGCTGCACGCTTAACCTTGTTCCAGCGGGTCATCGCGCCATCGGGATCATCGGTCAGGTTGGGTGCGCAAAATGAAAGTCGCTATTGTGGTGCTGGATGGTGTACAGGCCATGGATATGGCGGGCCTGCTCGACGTGTTCTCCGAAGCGAACCGGTTGCTCGGCGAGACGCGCCAGTATCAGGTGCTCCTCATTGGCGTACACGCAGGCGAGGTTGCCTGTTCGAACGCCATGCAGCTTTGCGTGCCATGGGCCTATGCCGACTTTCGCGCAAACATCGATGTGCTGCTGGTAACAGGCGCCGCCCACGCAACGCACGCCCGGCCGAAACAGGATTTTCTGGACTGGCTGCGGCGCCGTGCATTCGAGTCGAACCGATACGGCTGCGTTTGCAACGGCGCATGGCTGCTCGGGCGTGCCGGTCTGCTCGATGGCAAGGAGATTGCCGCGCGCTGGAGCGACGCGAGCCGGATGGCCAGCGAATTCCCGCGTGCCCGCATCCGTCCCGACAAGAACCTGATTCGCGATGGACGCCTGATTTCGTCTGCCGGGGCGGTCGCCGGACTCGATCTTGGCCTCGCGCTCATCGCGCAAGACTGGGGCCAGAAGCTCGCCGAACAGGTGGCAAGACGTCTTGGCGCCAATCTGCAGAGCGAGCCCTACCAACGAAATCCTGACGATGTGCCGCTCACCGATGAAAGTTCGATTATCGGCAAAGTACGGCGCCATATCGACGACCATCTTTCCGATGTGCTTTCGATAGAGCAACTCGCCGAGGCGGTCTACGTGAGCCGGCGCACGCTATCGAGAATCTTTGCGAAGTATCTCCACACGACACCTTCCGCATTCGTGGATCAGGTCCGCGTCGGTGCTGCAAAGCGGCTATTGCAGGAGCGCAACATCCCGATGAAAACGGTTGCGTTCGACTGTGGCTTTCATAACGCTACGCACATGCGCATGGTGTTTCAACGGCGCCTCAAGCTCACTCCCCGGCAATACCGCCAACAGTCCCACACTACCGAGGCCGCCGCCTGAGTGATCGCCGCGTGCACAGCCTCGCGATCCCGCCGCGATTTGTTCTCGCGGCGCAAGACTCTTTGTCCATGGTGTGTGTTCGCACTCGCAACGGATGCGCCTACAGTGCATCCCCATCGGATCCGTCGATTCGAACGGCCAACCGGCCAGCTTACCCATACTGCGAGACACACAATGAGCACTTCCAAGGTCGTCATCGTCACCGGAGCATCGCAAGGCATCGGCGCGGAAACCGTCAAGGCGTTCCGGGCGCAAGGCCATCGCGTGGTTGCCACGGCCCGTTCCATCACGCCGGCCGCCGAGGCCAACTATGTCGCCGTGGCCGGCGACATCGGCGACGCCGCCACGGCTCGCCGCGTGGTGAACGCCGCCATCGAGCACTTCGGCCGTGTCGATACGCTCGTCAACAACGCGGGCATTTTCATTGCGAAGCCCTTCACGCAGTACACCGCCGACGACTACGCCGCGATCCTCAACGTCAACCTGAACGGCTTCTTCCACATCACGCAATATGCGATCGAAGCGATGCAGAAGCACGGCAGCGGCCACGTGGTGAGCGTCACCACCACGCTTGCCGACAAGGCGAACAGTAAAGTCCCGTCCGTTCTTGCGTCGCTCACCAAGGGCGGCCTGAACGCTGCGACGCGGTCGCTCGCAATCGAGTATGCGCGTGCGGGCATCCGTGCCAACGCGGTTTCGCCTGGGGTGATCAAGTCGCCGATGCATGCGCCCGAAACGCACGCCACGCTCGGCGCGATGCATCCGGTCGGTCGCATGGGCGAAATGAGCGACATCGTCAATGCCATTCTCTATCTCGACTCGGCACCGTTCGTGACGGGCGAAATCCTGCACGTGGACGGCGGCCAGAGCGCAGGCCAATAAGCGCTTGAGCATCGCCCGCGCCCCCGGCCTGGATGGGCCGTCGGGGCGTGGGTGCGAGGCGGCCGCTTATGCCACGTTGGTTAGCGTCTTCGTAATGACGAGCCATGTGTCGCGCTGGCGCATGATCGAAAAATAATTGTAGTAGTTGAAACCCAGCATGCGTACGTGCAATTTCGCCGTCGCGATGTTCTTCTGAACATCGAGCATCAGCAGTTCCGTTTCGACCGGCTCGCCTAATTCGGCCGGCGATTTCCTGTTTGCGACACCCGCAAGATACTCGTCGATCGTCTTGTAGTAGGGCTCGCCGTTCACCTCCCCCACCACGATCGCGCGCGCATCGAACACCGTTCTCAACTGCTCCACATCGCCGCGCCAGGTGGCGTCGAAATAGCGCTGGACGAGTTCGACGATTTCGTTGCTATCGTTCATTGCATCACTCTCCTTATGGATTCAAGCCTCGGTCCGGGAAGTCGAAGCGGGCTGCGCAATCGCTCGCGCAGCCCGCTTCGAACAACCTGGATCAAACACGGTCAGGCAAGCGGCCCCTCGATCTCGTTGAGTCTTTCTTCGAGCGCGTTGACGCTCGCATAGCCCGAATGCACGGCGTACGTCCGGCCCTGTTCTTCAAGCAGCAAGGTCGGGAACGACGCGACGCCAAGCGCTCGCGCGCGGGCGAAATCGCGCTGCGTCTCTTCTTTCGTTTCTGCTGCCGCCCATGCCCGGTAGAACGCGTCGGCACGGACCTGAACGCCCACGGCGTCCAGCGCCGTTGCGGCGATTTCACTCAACACGCGTCCGTCGGTCGTATCCAGCCCTTGCACATAGAACCCATTCTGGAGCGCGCGGAACACCGAGAGCAAGGCGTCGCCACTGGCGAAGCGGCGCGCCGCCACGACGGCACGGCACACGGGCTCGGTATCGTAGACGAACCCCTCGCGCCCCATGAACGCTTCGCGGTTGAACGGCAAGCCGCTCAGCGCTTCTACGCGCTGCCAGTGCTGCAGCCGGAAACGCTTGCCGGTCGCGTCAAGAACATCGGTCGCGCCAGCGCGAATCCCGCCGACCACGATTTCCAGTTTCAGGTCCGGCACGCGCGCGACGAGCGCCGAAAGCTCCTTGCCAAAGCCATAGCACCACGAACACATCGGATCGCCAACATAGATCAGTTTCATTCTTGCTCGCTCATGAAGAGACAATGCGGGGCCCGCAGGACCCCATGCCCCGCATCGCTCCCAGCCATCGGAATGACTATAGGGTTGCGGCCTGACTCGATAAACGCCGTAGCCAGAACTTCTTTTGTTACATGGCGGAAAGACGCCATGCGCCCCGCGAGCAGACTGGCGCGGTTGTGCTGGCTAGAACATGTCCGAAGCGGATTGATGCCCTGCACGCGGGCTCCCCGACTCCTCACCATCCCTCGACGGGATGAACGGGCCGGTGATCATGTCCGAATAGCTCATGCCCGGCCCGACCATCGGAAACACATCGGCATCCTGATCGATCATCACTTCGAGGAAAGCCGGACCGTCGAACGCGACGAACGCCCTGAGTTTTTCCTCGACTTCGCTCAGGACCTCGACGCGCTGCGCGAACTCGAACCCGTCGGCACGCGCGGCCATGACGAAGTCCTTTCGATGCAGCGACTTGTCGCTCACGCACAGGCGCCCGTCGTAAAAGAGACGCTGCCACTGCCGGATCATCCCGTCGCCGACATTGTTGAACAGCAGCACTTTGACCGGCACGCCATACGTGGTCGCGGTCTCCAGATCGCCGATATTCATGCGCATGCTGCCGTCACCGTCGATGTCGATCACAAGGGCATCCGGGCGTCCCATCTGCGCGCCGATCGCAGCGGGCAGGCCAAAGCCCATCGTCCCCATGCTGCCCGAGGTGAGAAAACTGCGCGGCTCGACGAAGTCGAAGAACTGCGCGGCCCACATCTGATGCTGACCCACGCCCGTGGTGACGATAGCCCGCCCGCCGGTAATTTCGCTCAACTTTTCCACCACGAACTGCGGCTGAATGAGCGGGCTGGCGCGGTCATAATTCATGCCGTAGCGCTGCTTCAGCTCCCTGATTTGGTCGAGCCACGCCAACGGCGCCTGCACGTGCGCTTCGTGTTGCATCAGCGAAAGCAGAGCGTCCTTCGCGTCGCCCACATGAGTCCAGTGCGCGCGCTTTACCTTGTTGATCTCCGCTTCGTCGATATCGATGTGCGCGACAAAGCGCGCTCGCGGCGCAAAGGCGTGAGGGCGGCCGCCGGCGACGCGATCGTCGAATCGCGCGCCCACGGCAATCAGGAAGTCGCAATCTTCCACCGCGTAGTTCGCGCAGGCCGCGCCGTGCATGCCCAGCATGCCGAGCCCCAGCTCGTGCTTCACGGATATCGTGCCGAGCCCCATCAACGTGTTCACCACGGGAATGCGGAAGCGCTCGGCGAACTGGCGCAACTCCGCCGTGGCGCCGGCCGTCATGACGCCCCCGCCCGCATACAGCAGCGGGCGCTTGCTTTGCGCCAACAGAGCGAAGAATTCGTCACGCCTGGTCGCTTCGAGACGTGCTCCCTTCGCCACCTTGCGAAGACGGTCGGAGTAGCCGCGAAACGCCAGCGTGCCGTGCCCCTGCCACGTGCCGGTCCAGTTCTGGATGTCTTTGGGCACATCCACGACCACCGGGCCGGGGCGACCGGTGCGCGCGACTTCGAACGCCGTGCGCAGCGTCTGTTCGAGCTTGTCCGGGTCGGTAACGAGAAACACCTGCTTGGCGCACGCCGACATGATATTGAACACGGGCGCTTCCTGGAACGCGTCGCTGCCGATCGCGGCACGCGGCACCTGCCCGCAGATGAGGACCACCGGGACCGAATCGCCATTGCAGTCGGCAATCGGCGTTACCGCATTGGTCGCGCCGGGACCCGACGTCACCATGAACACGCCGACCTTTCCGCTCGCGCGCGCGTACCCCGCGGCCATGAAACCGGCGGTCTGTTCGTTGGCGGGCACGACGAGATTGATCTGACGCTCGGGCTCGTCGGCGTGCAGCTCGTTGAAACGAAACACCGCGTCGTAGGTCGGCAGGATCGCGCCGCCGCTATAGCCGAACACGGTATCGACACCCTGTTCGCTGAGTACGCGCAAGATGATGTCGGCACCCGACATCGGTTCGCCGGGCAGCGGCGCTTTCTGGGGGCTTTCTGGATCAATTTTCGGGTTCTGGGTCATACCTGACTCGCACGGAAACGGGCGCTGATGCGATCAGCGGCCAACACAACGGAAATCATTTCCCTTCCGACTCAAGAACAGCGTATGTCCCCTACCAGCTCGTGGACGACGGCTTCAGCGGGTTCTCCGCAAGAAGCACAGTCCACCCGGCACTCTTTTGACGTGCGCCTGGAAATACCGTGAGAAAGGGTTTCAAGAATTCTGACAACGATTGAAGCGGCGCGCGTCAGCAATACGGTTGTTTATGTGCCAGGATGCGTCGCATCCGGGCCACCACGGCTGACGGCTGACCGTTCCTACCATTCGGCAATGCCCACGTCCATGTTCTCGTCGTAGAACGCAACCAGAAACTCTTCGGGCATCAGCCACGAGTCGACGCTCACGGTTTGCGCGCCCACATCGACATCGACCTTCGCGTCGGCGTCCACGGACTTCATCGCATGCACGATCGTCGCAAGATCGTCCGTGCGGATTTCGGTTTTCATCGCGAACTTCATGTTTCACCTCTCTGTCTGGATAACCAGTGTCGATAACTATAGGATCAACGCCCCATGCCACCAACCAGGTCCGCCTCAATTCACTCTTTACATCGCGTAACCCAAACCGGCGGCACCGGGCGGTCATTCAACCTGGTCGAGTACGTCTACCGCCTCGGTAAACGCCAGAACGGCTTCCCGCACGCCTGCGACACCCAGGCCATTCAACCGGAGCAGTTCGGAACGGTCGCCGTGCTGGACGAACGCGTCGGGAAGTCCGAGCCGCAGCATGCGTACGGCCCACCCTTCCGCCGCGATCCGTTCGGCGCATGCGGCACCCGCTCCGCCAATCACGGTGCCTTCTTCGAGTGTCACGATCACCTCGTGCTCGTTTGCAACCGTCAGCAACAAGTCTTCATCGAGCGGCTTGACGAAACGCATGTCGACCACGGTCGCATCGATCTCCTTTGCGACTTCCATCGCGACCGAGAGCAAGGGCCCAAACGCCAGAAACGCCACCCGCGCGCCGCCCTGCTTGCCGGACACGCGGCAAATCACGCCTCTGCCGAGCGGCAGCGTCTCTTTCGTCTGCTCAATGACTTCGGCTCCGGTTGTCGCGCGCGGATATCGCACGGCGCACGGTCCAGCCCACGCCAGGCCGGTGTTCAGCATGCGATAGCATTCCTTTTCATCGGACGGGGTCATCACCACCATATTCGGCACGCAACGCAGGGCCGCAATGTCGAACGCACCCAGGTGCGTGGCGCCATCGCCCCCGGCAATCCCCGCGCGATCCAGCGCGAACAGCACCGGCAGATTCTGCAGGGCGACATCGTGAATCAGCTGGTCATACCCGCGCTGAAGAAACGTCGAATAGATGGCGACCACGGGCCGCATTCCCTCAACGGCGAGGCCGGCCGCCAGCGTGACAGCGTGCTGTTCCGCGATACCCACGTCGATGTAGCGATCCGGATAACGCCCCTCGAATCCGGTCAAACACGAGCCTTCGCTCATCGCGGGCGTGATGCCGAAGATTCGTTCATCCGTCGCCGCCGCGTCGCACAGCCATTGGCCGAATACCTGGCTATAGGTCAGCTTGCCGCCTGTCTTGCGCACCAGCCCTGTTTCGGGTTCGAACGGACTGGGCCCGTGGTAGGCAACGGGCTCCAGTTCCGCGGGTCGATACCCCCTTCCTTTCTTCGTCACCACGTGAATGACGTGCGGCCGGTTACGTGTCTTCACCTCCCGCAGTGCGGCGAGTAGTCTCGCCATATCGTGGCCATCGACGGGACCGACGTAATCCAGACCCAGTGTTTCGAACAGGTTGGCTAGAGGAACATTCGCTTCCTCGCGCCAACGCGTAACCAGCGACTCGAGATGATCATTGAGTCCGCCTACTGCCGGTGAGATCGACATGCGGTTGTCATTCAGAATAATCGTCAGCGGCAGCGCTTCGCAGGACCCCGCGTGATTCAGCGCTTCATACGCCATCCCCGCGGACAATGAGCCATCGCCGATCACCGCAACGACGCGGGCGTCCCGACCGCGCAGCCCCAGGGCCATGCCGACTGCCGCCGATATGGACGTGCCGGCATGCCCGACACCGAACGCGTCGTAAGGCGACTCTTCGCGCGCGGGAAAACCGGCCATCCCGCCCACTTTCCGCACGCTTGCCATGGCCGCCTTTCGGCCGGTCAGGATCTTGTGCGGGTAGCATTGATGCCCCACGTCCCACACCAGGCGGTCGTGCGGCGTGTTGAATACATAGTGAAGCGCAACCGACAACTCCACCACACCGAGGTTCGATGCCAGGTGGCCGCCGGTGCTCGACACACTTTCGATCACGAATTCCCGAACCTCGTCAACGAGGCGCTGAAGCTCACGCTCCTCCAGATCGCGCAGATGGTTCGGGAAATCGATCATGTCAAGCAGGTTCATGACGTTGCTGTCCTTGATGTATTGAGTTCAACCGGCCTTCAGGTCGTCCGTGGTCCAGCCGCCGCCGAGCGCGTGAATGAGGTCGACATTCGCATCGAGTTGCCGCGTGCGCAGCGCGATTACGCTGCGTTGCGCCTCAAGCTCGGCGGATTGCGCCTCGACCACATCCAGGTAGCTCACCGCGCCGCGCTGATAGCGCGCGAGCGCCAGGTCGAGCGCGGTTTGGGCGGCACTGGCGGCGTCCTGCTGCTGATTCGTTGCGGTGCCCAGATCGTCGAGCAACGTGAGGTTGTCCTCCACCTGCCTGAACGAACCCAGCACCACGCTGCGATAGCGTGCGCCCGCCTCGGCCGTGGCCTCCTTCGCGGAATCCAGCTGCGCGTGGCGCTTGCCGCCGTCCAGCAGATACACCGCCAGCGACGGTCCGATCGCCCAGTACGAACTGGAAAGGCTGAGCAGATTCCCGAGCACCGAGCTTTGCACGCCGCCTTGCGCGCTGAGCGTGAGCGTCGGGAAGTACGCCGCGCGTGCCACGCCAATTTTTGAATTGGCCGCCGCGATGCGCCGCTCGGCTGCGGCGACGTCAGGCCGCCTTTGCAACAGGGTCGACGGCACTCCGACCGGAATCAAGGGCAACGCGATCGAATCGGTACTCGGAGCAAGCTGGAACTCCGAAGGCGACGCGCCGACCAGCACCGCCACCGCGTGCTCGAGCAATGCGCGCCTGGCCCTGATCTGAGTGAGTTCGGACTGGACCGATGACAACTGGTTGCTGGCGCGCGCCACGTCGAGACCCGACACGATGCCCGCGCCATGGCGGTTGCGGGTCAAGTCGAGCGCCTTCTGGTACGCGTCCTGGGTCCCCTCGGTCAGCTGAATCTGCTGATCGAGACCCCGCAGGTCGATATAGCTTCGGGCCAGCTCGATTTCCAGGCTCAACTGCGTCGACGCGAGATCCGCTTTCGACGCCTGCCCTTCGTCCTTGCTTGCGGCAACGGAGTCGCGCACGCGCCCCCAAAGGTCCACTTCGTAGTCGACTTCGACACCCAGCGTGGCCGAGTTGTAATCGGTCGGCCCAGTCGGGCTGCGCAACGGCCGCGTGTCCGACTCGCGCTCGCGCTGGACATTGCCGGCAGCAGAAACCTGCGGGTACATCTGCGACTTGACCTGCCTGATATACGCCTGCGACTGCTCATAGTGAAACAGCGCCGCGCTCAGGTCGGGGTTATTCGCGATCAGCCGCTGCTCTAGGTCGTCGAGTTCGGGCTCCTTGTACAGCTTCCACCATCCCGCACGGTCCAGCTCGTCAGCAGGGCTCGCCACGGTCCACGGCCCCTGGGTCTGGTACTGCGCCGCGACGGGCGTTTCGGGCGCCTCGTAATGCGGCGCGAGCGAGCACGCAGCGAGCGCCACGGCACTCACCAGCGTGGCCAGTTTTAGATACTTAGTCATGCTTGCCACCTTTGGCCGTAGACGCGATCACCTGGACATGGTCGCCTTCGACGAGACCATCGGGCGGCGCATCGATCACGCGGTCGCTTTGCGCCAGCCCCGAGCCGATATCGACCGCGTTGCCGAGGTCCTGCACGATCGAAACGGGTTTGAAGTGAACGGTATCGCTGCGATCGACGGTGGCGAGCCGCAGCCCGCGATTGTCGAATATCAGTGCACTGGCCGGCACCCGCAACGCGTCGGCGCGTGCCGGCAGCGCAAAGTGCAGATTCACGAAGTCGCCCGGCAACAGCACATGACCTGGGTTATCGACCATCAACTGGACGAGCGACGTGCCCGATGCGGCGTTCACCGAGTCGGCCAGACCCACGACCGTGGCGGTGAACGTCTTGCCGGGATACTCCGGCACGGTGAAGGTGCCGGTTCCGCCCGGCTTGACCGCCGGCACGTATTCCTGCGGCACGCGCACGTACACGCGCAGCTTGTCCACGCTCGATACGGAGAAAAGTTGCGGCCCCGTCCCGCCACCCGCATTGATCAATGCGCCGACGTCGGTGTTGCGCGCGGTGATCACGCCGTCGAACGGGGCGACGATCCGCGCGAAGCTCCTGGTCGCGACCAGGCGGTCCAGATTGGCCTGCGCCGCCGCTACGCGAGCCTGCTTCGCCACATAGTCCTGCGTGCGGTCATCGACCTCCTGGCGCGACACTGAATCGGAGTCCAAAAGACTTTGCCAGCGTGCGGCGGTCGTTTTTGCAAGCGCGGCATCGGCTTGCGCGCTCGTGAGGTCGGCTTTCGCCTGAATCAACTGCTGATCGAGTTCGGGCGTCTCGATCTCGGCGAGCGTCTGGCCGGCCTTCACCGGTGTGCCGATGTCGACGCTCCACGATTTCAGGTATCCGCTCACCCGTGCATAGATGGGCGCGCTTTCGAAGGCCTCCAGTCTGCCAGGCAGGTCCAGCGATCCACCTGGCGCCTCCGGGGCAGGCACGACAACATTCACGGATGGAACAGCTTGTGCCTCGGTCCAGTCTTTGAGTTGGTGCTCATGCTTCATGCGAAGCGAGACGCCACCCACCACGATGAGGACGGCGAGCGCACCGCCGACAATGCCGGTAAAAGAAAGCTGACGTTGCGCGAGCGCGGCGCGCGTTGTGGGTTCAGAGGACATGGATCGAATCTCCGGTAATCTGCGCGGCCGTCGATGTGCGACCCCGACGCGAGTGGATCATGCAAAAAATAGCGGGCACGAGAAAAAGCGTTGCGGCAGTGGCGAACACCAGTCCGCCAATCACCGCGCGGCCCAACGGCGCGTTTTGCTCTCCGCCCTCGCCAAGGCTCAATGCCATCGGCGCCATGCCGATGATCATCGAGAGCGCCGTCATGAGGACCGGCCGAAACCGGGTCGTACCGGCTTCCAATGCTGCTTTGAACGCATCGCCGTGCCCGGCCAGACGTTCGCGGCTGAAACTCACCACCAGAATGGAATTGGCCGTGGCCACGCCCATGCACATGATTGCGCCCGTCAGTGCGGGCACCGAGAGCGTGGTGTCCGTCGCAAACAGCATCCAGACGATGCCGGCCAACGCACCAGGCAAGGCCGCCACGATCACGAGCGGATCGGACCACGACTGGAAATTGACGACGATGAGCAGGTAAATCAGCACCACGGCGCCCAGAATCCCGAACGACAGACCGCCGAAGGCGTTGTTCATCGTCTGCGCCTGGCCGAGCAGCACGACCTTCGCCCCCTTGGGCGCGTCCTTGGCGTTGGCTGAAACGATGTGGCGAATGTCGGCGGCGACGGCGCCGAGATCGCGGCCCTGGGTCGTGGCGAACACCTCGACCATCGGCTGCACGTTGTAGTTGCTCACCACTTCGTTGCTCGCCGTGCGGTGAATGCTCGCGACCCCGCCGAGAATTTGCCCATCGTTGGCCTCGGCCCCGCCGCTCACCGGGAGATTCACGAGCGACGAAAGCGAATCGACGCTGTACTGCGGCGTCTGGAGCACGATCGAATACTCCACACCATTGGCCGCATTCAGCCAGTAGGTGGGGTCGATCTGGCTCGATCCCGCCATGTGCACCACGAGGCTATTGGTCACATCGCGTTCGGTGAGGCCCTGAAGCGACGCGCGGTCGCGATCGACGTCGATATTGAATTGCGGATTGGCCTGCGACTGCTCGATGCGCGCATCGACGACGCCGGGCACGTGGCGGATCTGACGCAGCAGCGAGTTGGCGTAGGCAAAGTCGGCCGGCAGATTGTTGCCGCGAATCTGCAGGTCAATCGGTGCGGGCGAGCCGAAGTTCAGGATCTGGCTCACGATGTCCGCCGGCGGGAACGAGAACGTCACGCCTGGAAACGCGCGCGGCAGCGATTCACGCAACTTGCGCACGTAGGCGGCCGTCGGCCCATGGCCTTCCTTCAGCGAGATCTGAATGTCGCCGTCCTGCGGGCCGATCGTGCCCGTGTTGTTGTAGGCCGTATTGATGGAGCTGGTGGAAAGTCCAATGTTGTCCACCACGGTGCCCAGTTCGGACGGCGGAATCGTGGCGCGAACCTGGGCTTCCACTTCGGCGAAAACCTCGGCGGTTCGCTCCACGCGCGTACCCACGGGCGCACGCACGTGCAGCAGGATCTGGCCGGCGTCGACATCCGGGAAGAAGTTGCGCCCGAGCAGCGGCATCAACGCGAACGACACCACGACGAACGCAAAGAAGCCGATCACGAACGTGCGGCGACGTTCCAGCACCCGTTCGAGCATCGCGGCGTAGTTCGCGCGCACGCGCTCGAAGCGCTGCTCGAATCCACGGTGAAAGCGCGCCCACCCGTTGGCAGACTCGCGATGTCCCTGCTCATGCGCCTGGGTCTTCAGCAGGTACTTCGCCATCGTCGGCACGAGGGTGCGCGACAGAATGAACGACGAAATCATCGCGAAGATCACAGACTCGGCCATCGGCACGAACAGGAACCTCGCCACGCCATTCAGGAAGAACATCGGCACGAATACGATGCAGATGCAAAGCAGCGAGACGAACGCGGGCGTTACGATTTGTGCCGCGCCATCGAGAATGGCGCTTTCGACGTCCTTGCCTTGCTCCAGGTGCCAGTTGATGTTCTCGATGGTCACGGTGGCGTCGTCCACGAGAATACCCACCGCTAACGCGAGGCCGCCGAGCGTCATGATATTGAGCGTTTCGCCGAGCACCGAAAGCACGGAGATCGAGCCGAGAATCGCGAGCGGTATGGAAGTCGCGATAATGATCGTCGAGCGCCAGCTACCCAGGAACAGCAGGATCATGACGCTCGTGAGCAAGGCGGCAATCATGCCCTCGCGCGCCACGCCCTTGATCGCAGACCGGACGAAGATCGACTGGTCGCCAATCGCGTCGATCTGAAGCGCGTCGGGCAAGGAGGCCTTCGCATCGGCAACCTTCTGACGAATGCCGCCGATAATCGACAAGGTGGATGCCGAACCGTTCTTGAACACGGTGAGCAGCACCGAACGCTTGCCTTCCACGTGAACGATATTGGGCTGCGGCGGGCTGCCGTCGGTCACGTCGGCGACGTCGTGCATGTGCACAACGGTGCCATTGGCGGACTTGATGGGCAGGTTCGCAATGGCCGCGATCGTCGCCGGCGCATCGTTCAGTTGCAGCGTGTACTCGTAGTTGCCGATCTTTTCGGTGCCGACCGGCGTGACCAGGTTCTGCGCCGTCAACGCATTGAGCACATCCTCGGCCGACAAGGAGCGCGCCTCGAGTTCGGACGGCTTGATGTTGATCTGAACCTGCCGGTCCTTGCCGCCAAACGGAAACGGGATCGCAGCGCCGTTTACCGTCGCGAGAATCGGGCGCAACTGGTTCTTGCCGAGGTCCGCCAGGTTCTGCTCCGAGAGGCCCTTGCCCGAAAGCGCGAGCTGAATGATCGGAACAGTCGAAGCGTTGTAATTGATGATGAACGGCGGCGTCGCCGAGGGCGGCAACTGCTTCAAGATCTCCTGCGAAATGGCCGTCACCTGCGCATTCGCGGTACCGATATTGGTGCCCGGCTGAAAGAAGATTTTGACGATGCCGTAGCCGGTCAGCGACGTGCCCTCGATGTGTTGAACACCGTTCACGGTGGTCGTCAACACCCGCTCGTACGGAGCCATCACACGACCTTCCATCTGGTCGGGCGAAAGCCCCGTGTACTGCCATACCACGCTAATCACCGGGATATTGATCGGAGGAAAAATATCCGTAGGGGTACGAAACGCCGACAGAACGCCAACGATCAGGATAAACACGGCCAGAACGACGAAGGTATAAGGCCGATTCAGCGCAACGCGCACGATGCCAATCATGATAATTCCAGTATTGAAGCTGGCATCGCCCCTAACCGCGGCGGATTCCAGCAAGCAGATTCCCGATGCCTTGAATCAATCTGTGTTTGATGGGACCCGGCCCGCGGACTCGCGAGGCGCACCGATCCAGTGGATGGCGGAAGCCACGATGCCGAGTGCGACTCCGAAGGCGACGATGCCCGACCAGCCAAAGCGGCTCATGAGCCAGCCGCTGACCGTCGCACCGAAGGCGCCGCCGAAGAAGGTGGCCGTCATATAGAGGCTGTTGATCCGGCCTTGTGCTTTCGGATCGACTGAGAAAGCGCGAGTCTGGTTAGAAACGAGACCGGACTGCACGCCGATATCGAGCACGATCACGCCCACGATCAGCAGCGTGAGCGACGTGGCCGCGCCGGAAAGAAGCAGGTAGGCAAGCGTTGCAATGCCGATACTCGCGCCGATGACCTTGCGAAATCCCACCCGGTCGGTGGCATTACCACCCAACGATGCGGCGAACGCGCCGGCTGCGCCGATGATGCCGAAGCCGCCCGCCCAGGCGCTGCCGAGGTGCCACGGCCCGCTTTTGAGCAGCGCCGCAAGATTGACCCAGAAGGCGTTGAAACAGGCCCACAGCAACGCCTGGATAATCATCGATTCACGAATCGGACGATTGTCGCGAACGAGCGGCCACAACGAAGCGAGCAGACGCCCATACGAAAGATTCGTGGACGGCACGCCCTTCGGCAGAAGCGTCGCGGCGGCGATAAAGACCGGCACCATGAACGCGGCTTCCGCGCCGTAGACCGCACGCCAACCCCACGCCGCGCCGATCACACCGGCGATCGTGCGGCCGACCAGGATGCCGACCATGATGCCGCTCACGACGGTGCCGACGTTACGCCCCCGCTCGCTCGGCAACGACATGACGGCGGCAAAGGGCACGAGCTGCTGTGGCACGCAGCTCACGATACCAAGCGCAAACGAAGCCGCGATCAGCGCCCAGATGCCGGGCACAACCGCCGCCGTCGCTGCGAAAACGAGTGCGAGCGCGATCTGGGCGAGCACGAGCTTGCGCCGGTCGAAGCGGTCGCCAAGCGGCAACAGCAGCGCGAGGCCGGTTGAGAAGCCGAGCAGCGCCGCTCCCGCGACGAAATCGACTGTTGTGATGTTGACCCGCAGGCCCGCGGCGATCAGCGGCAGGATCGGCTGCGTGCAATAGATGTTGGTGATCACTGCTCCTGCGATGATCGCCATCATGACGATCTTGCCGCGCGATGCGACGGCGGGCGTAGCTGCACGTTCTGGGGTGCTGGGTAAGCCGCTCAAGACAACCTCCTTATTCGTTGAATTTCTCCGGTCTTCGCAGCGAATTGCCGCGATCCAGATTGAGGTCGAACGTTACGCGCTTGCATTTACGAAGAGAATCCCTCACGATCAAGATTCATCCTTCCACTATTTGATAGGGTCCATGAATCGCCTCGAAGCCATGGCCATCCTCGTTTCGGTCGCCGACGCCGGCAGTCTCTCGGCTGCCGCTCGGCGCCTCGACATGCCGCTCGCCACGGTCAGCCGCAAGGTTGGGGAACTCGAGTCGCACCTGAAGACGCGTCTCTTTCACCGCACGACACGAAAGCTTTCATTGACGGAAGCCGGGAGCGCATACGTCGCCGCGTGCCGGCGCATTCTCGAAGACATCGGCGAAGCCGAGCGCGCCGCAACGGGGGAATACGCCGCGCCCAAAGGCGAGCTCGTGGTCACCGCGCCCGTTGCGTTTGGCCGCTTGCACGTGGTGCCGGTGGTGGCGGAATTCCTCGCGCACTATCCGGAGATCGACATCAATCTCCTGCTGACGGATCGCGTAGTTCATCTGATGGATGAACACGCGGACGTCGCGGTCCGCATCGGCGAATTGCCCGATAGCACGTTGATCGCGACGCGCGTGGGCATGGTGCGCCGGGTCATTTGCGCCAGCCCCGCCTATCTCGCGAAGCATGGCGTGCCCGCCGAACCCGCGGACCTCACCGGCCATCAATGCATCACCTTCGAGGCGCTCGCTTCCCTGCGCGCGTGGGCGTTCGGCTCCGGCAAGTCGGAGCAGTCCGTGCCCGTTCATTCGCGGCTTGCCGTGAATACGGCGGACGCCGCTATCGAAGCCGCGATCCTCGGCGTGGGGCTGATACGCGTGCTGTCCTACCAGGTTGCACGCGCCGTTCGCGCCAACGAGCTTCGCGTCGTGCTCGACGCGTTTGAAGCCGCGCCGCTGCCCGTCAATCTCGTGCATGCGGGGCAAGCACCCCTGCCGCTGAAGCTGCGCGCGTTCCTCGACTTCGCGTCGCCGCGCCTGCGCGAGCGCACGGCGGGCGAACTCGTCAGCGCCGTTAGCGCGTGACCGCCTGAGCCGCCCACGCCAAGGCCCTGCGCGCTCGCGCCGGAAGAGAATCCGTTAGCATCGGGAATCTCCCTTCCAGTTATCGAGAAGATCATGGACCGTCTCGAAGGGATGTCCATCCTGATCGCAGTCGTCGATGCAGGCAGTTTGTCAGCCGCGGCCCGGCAGCTCGGCCAGCCGCTGGCGACCGTCAGCCGCAAGGTCGGCGATCTCGAAGCGCACCTGAAGACCCGCCTGCTCCACCGCACCACGCGGCACCTCTCGCTCACCGAGGCCGGCGAGGCCTATGTCGCTTCGTGCCGGCGCATTCTCGAGGACATTGGCGAAATCGAACGCGCCGTGACGGGCGAATACGCGGCGCCGAAGGGCTCGCTCGTGGCCACGGCGCCCGTGGTCTTCGGGCGGCTGCACGTCGTCCCTGTGATGGCGGCCTTTCTCGCGCACTATCCGGAGATCGACGCGCGTCTCGTGCTGACCGATCGCAACGTCAATTTTCTCGAAGACCACGTGGACGTTGCGGTGCGCATCGGCCAGTTGCCGGACAGCAGCCTCGTGGCGATACGGCTGGGCGAAACGCGCCCCGTGGTGTGCGCGAGCCCCGCGTATCTCGCCGAGCGCGGCACGCCGCAAGAGCCGGCCGATCTCGCGAAGCATGCGTGCATCGGTTTCGAGGGAATCAATTCGTCGCGCGCGTGGACGTTTTCCGGCGGGAAATCGGAACAGAACGTGCCGATCCACGCGCGGCTCGTGACGAACACGGCGGAATCGGCCATCGACGCCGCGACGCTCGGGACCGGCTTGACGCGGGTTCTGTCTTATCAGGTCGCGAGCGCCGTGCAGCAAGGCCGCTTGCAGCTGGTTCTGGAAACCTTTGAGCTGGCGCCCATGCCGATCCATCTCGTTCATGCCGGCCAAACGCCGCTGCCGCTCAAGCTGCGCGCGTTTCTCGACTTCATGTCGCCGCGCCTCAAGACGCGCATGTCCGCCGTCTGAATTTGCCGCGTTATTGACCGCGAGTATCAACTGTTGTTCATCTCAGGTGGTTTTTGCCAGCGTCGATCGTGCGTAACCTTGCTTGGTAATAGGGGAAACGCAATGGATATGTCAGCAATCAATGCAATGAAGGCTTCCGCGCCCGTCGAACACGCGCTTTCGGAGCAGCCCGCGTGGCGCCGCGTGTTTCGCGAGGACGCGCTCACGGTCGGCCTGATCCTGCCGCTCGAAACGCATCCGGACTCGCCCGTCCCGACCATGCGCGATCATGTCGCCATGGCGCAGCGCGCCGAGGCGATGGGCGTGGCCGCATTGTGGATGCGCGACATCCCGTTCTACGACCCTGCGTACGGCGATGCGGGCCAGATCTTCGAACCGCTGGTGTATATCGCGAGCCTCGCGGCAGTGACGAGCGAGATCGCCCTCGGCACGACCGGCATCGTCTTGCCGATGCGCGAGCCGCTTTTGCTGGCCAAGCAGGTGAATTCGCTCGACCAGTTGACGAATGGAAGGCTGCTGTTAGGGATGTCTTCGGGAGATCGACCTTCCGAGTATCCTGTCTTCGGCATCGACTTCGATACGCGTGGCGAGCGGTTTCGCGACGCGTTCGAGACTTACCGCACGGTCAGCGAGCAGCCTTTTCCGGTGTTCTCCTCGCCGCGCTTCGGCAAATCGGGCGGCACGCTCGACATGCTGCCCAAGCCGCCTTATGGACGTACCCCGGCCATTGCCGTCGGCCGGGCACAGCAGAGTCTCGAATGGATTGCCGCGCACATGGACGGTTACCTCGGCTTCGTGCCCGGCCCCGCCGCGCTCGACGCGTTCGTGCAGAGCTGGAAAGACCAGGTCGCCCAGTCGATGGGCCGCCAAGCCTTCAGGCCGATTGCCTTTGGCGGCTACCTCTATCTGCACCCGCGGCCCGACTACCCGTTCCGCGCCATCAAGGGCGGCTTCGCTATCGGCAGCCGCTCGCTCAGGCATTTCCTCGAGCAGGCACGCGAAGCGGGTGTCAGCCACGTCGCGCTGAATCCGAAAGTCACGCCGCGCCCGTATGCCGACGTACTCGACGAGTTGCACAGCGAAGTGCTGCCGTACTTTATCCCGGAGGTTTTTCATGCAACACGCGAACATACGTGACGCGCTGAATGCGCACTGGCAGGCGTCGGCGGCCGGCGATCTCGAAGCCGAACACGACATCTACGCCGACGACGCCATCTGCGACTACCCTCAGTCGGGCGAACGCATTCTCGGGCGCAGGAATCTGCAGGCCCTGCGGGGACATCATCCCGGCAAGCCGTCCGGTTTCGAAATCAGACGCATGCAGGGCGAAGGCAATCTCTGGGTGACCGAATACACCATCGCTTACCAGGGGCGATCCGCTTTCACCGTGAGCATCATGGAATTCCGTGACGGCAAGGTCGTTCACGAGACCCAATACTTTTCGGAATCCTTTGAAGCGCCCGGCTGGCGCAGCCAATGGGTTCAGAAGATCACGACCAGCTAACATCCGCATCGAAAGATCGATTGCGCAAGCTGAAAAGCGACTGATAGCCGGCCATACCCGCGCCGGCTATCTTCAAACGCGCGGCGTTTTCACGCCGCGCTTACCTTATTTCGACGCGGGCATGGCGAATTCCGCGCCCTTGTCGATGCTGTCGGGCCAGCGCTGCGTCACGCTCTTGTAGCGCGTGTAGAAGCGCACGGCTTCCTCGCCGTAAGCGTGATGATCGCCGAACAGCGAGCGCTTCCAGCCCCCGAACGAATGCCACGCCGACGGCACCGGACTCGGCACGTTGATGCCCACCATGCCGATCTGAATCTGCCGTGTAAACGTGCGTGCCGCGGCGCCATCGGCCGTGAACAGGGTGACGCAATTGCCGAGTTCGTGCGCGTTGACAAGCTCGATTGCGCTGGCGAGATCGGGCAGGCGCACCACCGAAAGCACCGGCCCGAAAATCTCTTCCCGATAGATCTTCATATCGGGTTGCACGTCGTCGAAGAGCGAGCCGCCGAGGAAGAAGCCCTCTTCGTGCCCGGCCACGGTATGGCCGCGCCCGTCCACCACGAGCTTCGCGCCAGCGGCGACGCCCGCATCGATATAACCCAGCACCTTGGTGCGGTGCGCGGCGCTGATGAGCGGCCCCATGTCCAGATCGGGCTCCATGCCCGCGCCGATGCGCAGCGCACGCACGCGCGGCGCGAGACGCTCGATCAGTTCGTCGCCAATGCTGCCTACCGCCACCGCGACCGAGGTCGCCATGCAGCGCTCGCCCGCCGAGCCATACGCCGAATTGATCAGCGCATCGACGGCTTGATCGAGATTCGCGTCGGGCATGACGACGAGATGATTCTTCGCACTGCCCAACGCCTGCACGCGCTTGCCGCGTTTGGCGCCCTCTGCATAGATATATTCGGCCACCGGCGTGGAGGCGACGACGGACATCGCGGCCACGTCGGGATGCTGAATCAGCGCATCGACGGTGCCCTTGTCTCCGTTCACCACGTTGAACACACCTTTGGGAAAGCCTGCCTCGATAAAGAGTTCCGCCAGCCGGATCGACGACGACGGCGTGCGCTCCGAAGGCTTGAGGATGAATGTGTTGCCGGTCGCGGCGGCCATGACGAACATCCAGCACGGCACCACCACCGGAAAATTGAACGGTGTGACGCCTGCAATCACGCCCACGGGCTGACGCAAATTCCAGCTGTCGACGCCGCTGCTGCTTTGGTCGGTAAAATCGGTCTTGAGCAGGTTCGGAATGCCGCACGCGAATTCGACGATTTCGATGCCGCGCATCACCTCGCCCTTAGCGTCCGAGAAGAGCTTGCCGTGGTCGCGTGTAATGAGTTCGGCAACCTCGTCCTGGTTCGCCTCGAGCAGTTCCTTGAACTTGAACATCAAGCGCGCGCGCTTGAGCGGCGGGGTTTCGCTCCAGGCTGCAAACGCGGTTTTCGCGGCCGCGACGGCGGCGGCAACCTCAGTGGGATTCGCAACCGGCACGCGCGCCGTAATGCGGCCCTGCGCGGGATCGTAGACGTCGTTGAACCGGCCGCTCACGCCAGCCGTGTTTTGACCGTCGATGAAATGTTTCAGTTGGCGCACCGCGCCCTGGTTTGCTTCGCTCATACGTCCTTCCTTTAGGGGGTTTGGGCGCTGCGCGCGGATCGAAGAGAGCCCGCGTTGTAGCGCGCGTCAAGTCAAGTGGCCGGGTATCTCCACGACTCCCCGCCAGGACCGGCAGTCATTGACCGCCGACCAGAACAGTCTACGTTTTGCGGCTCCTGGCCGAGGGGCTAGCTGCGACGGTTTGGGGACATTCCCGGCGCGTTTCCGGCCATGGCGACAACGCGGAAATCGTGGCGATCTGAAGGGTCGTATGACTTGGCGGGGCGGCGCTAACTACGCGCTGGCAGCGAGGCGTTGCCTTGTGCGGGAAGCGTGAAATGGAAGCTTGCGCCACCGGGGACGTTCGGCGTCACCCATAGGCGCCCGCCGTGGCTTTGCACGATCGATCGACAGATGGGTAGCCCCATGCCCAGACCGTCGGGCTTGGTCGTGAAAAAGGCCTCGAATACGCCCTCGGGATTGCCGGCGGCGAGTCCCGGTCCGGAATCCTGCACGGTAATGCAAAGTTCGCTTTCGTCGCTCCTGCCGGTTCGGATCAGTAGCGTGCGCTCGCCGGCTTTCACTTCGCTCATCGCTTCGAGGGCGTTGATCATCAGATTGAGCATGACCTGTTGCAATTGCACCCGGTCGCCCTGAACGCGCGGCAACCCCTCGGCGAGTTGCACCGTGAGTTCGACCCCGGACTTGCTGGCTTCGTCGCGCACGAGCGCGATCAGTTCGCGAATCATGTCGTTCACATCGAGCCCGTCGGTGCGCAGCGGCTCTTTCTTGAAGTAGGCACGGGTTCTGTCGACAATGCCGTTGGCGCGATCGCTGTCCGCGACGATCCGGGTGAGCGCGAGACGCGCTTCGTCGAAATTCGGCGGGCGGGCCGCGAGCCAGCGCGAGGCCGCACTCGCGTACGCCGCGATGGCGGTGATCGGCTGCTTCACCTCATGCGCGATCGATGCCGATAGCTGCCCCATCGTCGCCACGCGGTTCGAATGCGCCAGCACAGTCTGGAGTTCGCGGTAGCGTCGTTCGCTGTCTTGCACGTCCTGTTGCGCGCGCTTCTGCTCGGTCAGGTCGAGTATGAACGCGACGCCCTGCCCCGCGCGGTCGCCAAACGCCGCTGCACCAACCATGACGGAAACCCGGCTGCCGTCCTTGCGAAAGTATTCCTTCTCGAACGGTTTGGCGCTACCCGTGGCCTGCAATTCCGCCTTCACCCGTTCGTCGCGCTCATGCCATTCGGGCGGAGTCAGATCGGGCCAGCGAATCTGCCCGGATCGCAGATCTGCCGCGGTGTAGCCAACAATGCGCAGAAATGCGTCGTTGGCCTCGACGACATTGCCTTCGAAGTCCCAGATGTGGATGCCGATGATATTGGAGTCCACCAGGCGTCGGACCTTTGCTTCGCGTTCCTGAAGATCGGCATACAGGCGCGTATTCTCCAGTGAAATGGCGGCCTGCGAGGCGAGCAAGTCGAGCAGTGCCGAGCGGCGTGCGGTGAACACATGCGAGGTCTCGGTGTTCTCCAGATACAGCAGCCCACTGAGTTTGCCCTGCCTGACCAGCGGCAGGCAGAATACGGACCGCGTGGCGCCGCTCGCCAGATACCCGTCTTCGGGAAAGAGACTGGACGTCACGGCATCGTCGATGATGACGCGCTTGCCCGTGTGCATGACGTAACGCAGCAGCGCCGCGGGCGTGGCCGCGCCGGTGTCCGGCGAGCGCTTCACCTCGATCCCGTTGCCGTCGACACGCGCTTCCGCCTCGATGCGGTAGCCGTCCGGCTGCTCGGGCACGATCAGCAGACCACGGTCCGCGCCTGCGGCTTCCAGCGCGATCGTCATCAGGCGCTCGATCAGGCGCTTCAGTTCGATCTCACTGGAAAGCGCGTGAGAGGCCTTGAGCAGCGTTGCTGCGTCGAACTGACGCCAGTCGAAGCTGAGCGTCGACGTCAGCGTGCTCCCTTCCAGATCGGCCAGGCGCGAGAATTCGCTGTCGAGCTGCACGACCTTGCTTTGCGCGCCCCAGGCGCCGAAACACCGGCGCGCATTGCGTAAATGACCTTCGGCGCTCGTCGCGAGGCCCATGCGCAAATAGAAACGGCCAGCCAGTTCGCTGGCCATGCCTTCGTGATGCGCAAAGCCATTCTCGCGAGCGCAGCGAATGGCCTCCTCGTACAGGCGCATGGCGTCGAGTTCGCGCCCCTCCAGACGCGCGAGTTCCGCGCTGAGCAACGCATGGCGGTTCTGATAGTTTTCCGGACAATGTCCGGCCCACGTTTCAAACTTCTCGAGTGTCTCTGCGAGCAGGCGTTTGTCAATTTCCTGCTGCTCGGGAGAAGACTCGGGATAAAGCGCCGTCAAGGTGAGCATATGAAAAAAGTGAAAGGTCGGTTCGATCGCCAGCGCCATCACCGAACTCAGCACGGCCTGCGCCTGCTGCACAGCCGCCAGCGCTTCGACATAGCGGCCATCGAGAAACGCGAGTATGACCTTGATGATTCGATAGACGCCAATGGCGCAACCGAAATTCGACTTGACGATCGCCTCGAAACAGGCGGCTTCGTCGAACGTCTCGTCATTCAGATCGAACGGTTTAGGCGTCCTGCCCCGCAGACTGATGACGCATTGCCGTTCGACTCGAATCAGTTCGTAGACCGCGTCGTTGTGGCTCTGCCGCATGAGCGCCGCGTACTTTTCGGCTATCGCCTGCACGTCTTCGAGCGCGGCGCCGCTCTCGAGCGACTGCCAGACGGCATTGAACGCCACGTTGCCGGCAAAAACGAAATCGCCCACTTCCATGCACTCGGCTGTCGCCCGTTCCAGCACCGGGAGATTCGCAGCGATATGGCGGCGCCAGAAATTGACGTGGGCGCCATACAGATGAAGCAGCTTTCCATTCAGGTGCCGATTGCCGAATCTCTCGTTCAGTTTCAGTGACATCTCCGACACCTGAACCGCCGTGGGAATATCGCCGATCAGCGAGACCAGCATGAGCGCGTAGTTGCCGAACGCAAAACTCGAGTTATCGGTCATGCCGTGTTGCAAGGAGAGATTGACCGCCTCGAGCGTGACGAGCGGATAAAACGCGGGCCGCGCGGCAAACGCGCAGTTCATCGCCTGCAGGAGCAGATTGACGATCGCGTGGATCGCGGGGTCCGTCGCCACCGGCGCCTCGACGAGTTCGCCGATGGAACGGCCTGCCTGATTGACGCGAACGTCCTGCAGGGCGGCATGGAACGCCGCCTGAATCGCCTCATCGGTTTCAGGAAAGTGGATATCGAAGCCGCGCAGCGCAACGAGCGCGACCGCGAAGCTTTCGTCGTATCTTCCGGCAAGCTGATACAACTCGATGCGCAAGCTGTAGACCTTGGCGCGATCGAGACTGGAGCGCGCCGTGGCGAGCATGATGTCCGCCAGGGCATCTGCTTTTGCAAAGTCGCCCACCAGATATTCGCACTCCGAGAAAGCGAGATAGAGTTCGAACGTGCTCTCGTAGCGCAGGGTCCACGCAGCGGGCGACAGCAAGGCCACGCCTTGCGCGAGATAGCCGCGCGCGGCCACGTAGGCCGTCGAACGCATGGCCCGCCTGCCCGCGACGAGATTCACGGCAACTGCCTGCTCACGTTCCGTTTCATCCACGATCAGCGCCGCGCCGCGATTGAGATGATTCACGATGTCGAAAATCGCCTCTTCGAGCGCGTCCGGCGGCGTGCGCGACACCAGCGCCCGGCCGATGCGCAGGTGCGCGGCAGCCCGTTCGTTGGCCGGAATGAGCGCGTACGCGGCCTCCTGCACGCGATCGTGCGCGAATTCATAGACATTGGCCTCGCGAAAGACCAGGCCCGTTCGCACGGCTTCCCACAGGTCCGCGTGCATCTTCTCTTCGGAGCCGCCCTGAACCCAGGTCAGCGCGGCGACTTCGGCAACGTTGCCAAGGCACGCCAACTGGCCTAGTGCGTCGCGCGCCGCGGGCGGCAGCCGGCTCAACTTCGCCGCCATCAGATCGGCGACGTTCTCGGTGTAGCCCTTCGCGCGAATGCGCGGCAGTTCCCAGCCCCACTTCGCGACGCGCGGGTCGAAGGTGAGCAGGTCTTCATCGGCGAGCGCGGTCAGAAACTGGATCGCGAAGAACGGATTGCCGCCGCTTTTCTCATGCGCCAGTTGCGCCAGCGGGGCGGCGCTGGCGCGGTCACAGTGCAGCGCATCCGCCACGAGTTGCGTCACGCTGTCCCTTGTGAGCGGCGCAAGCTCGATTTGCTGCACTTTGCCTTCGGCGCGGGCAATCGACTCGAGCGTGCGCGCGAATGGGTGGGTAGCGTCGACCTCGTTGTCCCGATAGGCGCCCACCAGCAGAACGTGCCGCACGTCCGGATGCGTGGCGAGATGCGCGAGCAGATCGAGCGTCGCCGTATCGACCCACTGCAGATCGTCGATAAACAAGGCGAGCGGGTGCTCCGGCCGCGCAAATACGCCGAGAAAGCGTCGAAATACGATCTGGAAGCGATTTTGCGCGTCTTGCGGCGGCAGCGTCGGCGCAGCCGGCTGCTCGCCGATGATGAGCGCAAGCTCAGGGATCAAATTCACGATCAGTTGCCCGTTGGGCCCGAGTGCGTCCATCAGTGCGCGCCGCCACGGCTCGACCTCGGCCTCCCGCATGCTCAGCAGGTTGCGCACGAGGGTCTGGAAGGCTTGCGCGAAAGGCACGTACGGAATGCCGCGCCGGTACTGGTCGAACTTGCCGGAAGCGAAGAGACCGCGCGGCGGGACCAGCACCCGGTGCAACTCGTTCACGACCGACGACTTGCCGATGCCCGGATAGCCCGAGATCAGCACCAGTTCGACCGACCCGTTGCCGACCACGCGATCGAACGCGCTGGTCAGTGCTTCGATTTGCGCCTCGCGCCCGTACAGCTTCTCGGGAATCAGCAACCGGTCGGACGCGTCGTGCTCCCCCAGCGGGAATGGGTCGATGCGATGGTGCGCTTCCCACTCCGCGAGGCACGAGCGCAGATCGGCCTCGAGTCCCGCCGCAGTCTGATAGCGGTCCTCGGCGGCCTTCGCGAGCAGCTTCAGCACGATGCCCTCGAGCGCCTGCGGAATCGCGTCGCGGCGCGCCCGGGGCGGCGTGGGCTTGCGCGCGATATGGCAATGAATCCACTCCATTGCGTCCGAGGCCTTGAACGGCAGCGACCCGGTGAGCATCTCGTACAGCGTGACGCCGAACGAATAGAGATCGCTGCGCGTGTCGATCGAACGGTTCATGCGGCCGGTCTGCTCGGGCGCCATATACGCAAAGCTGCCGGCTACGATCTCGGGCGGCGCGGGCGGCTGATGTTCGTGCGGCAGTTGCGAAGCGATGCCGAAACCGGTGAGCCGCACGTTGCCGCTGCTGTCGACGAGCACATTCGCTGGCTTGATGTCTTTGTGAACGAGGCCGCATCGATGCACGTGGCCGACCACCTTCGCCAGATTGATGGCAATGCGCAACAGGCGCGCGAGTTCGAACGGGCCGGCAAGCGAGCGATCGAGGGGTTCGCCGCCGTCGTCGTCGAGCACGAGCATGGGCGGCTCTCTGTGCCGGTAGAGCGCAAGCGGCCGCGCCGCCCAGCTGGAATCGAGCAGCGCGGCGAGTCCGTATTCGCGCTCGAGGCGCTTCATGCCCACCGGGTCCGCTCGCGTGGCGACCAGCGCGAGCACCGAGACGGGATGGCTGCGTTTGCGGGCGCGATACAGTGAAAAATCGCCGTCGTCGCGCAGCGGCTCCAGCTCATATCCAGCGAGATCCATGACGGACGCTCCTGTCATGATGCGATCTTCATCCGGAAATGATTTTGCACGCGCGCCTGTCTTTGCGCCATGGCGAGCGCCGCACCGTCATCGATTGTCCTGAACAATGATGATGCGCGAGACTAGCGGGCATTCTGGCTATGGCTTACCCGCCGTATGTCGACTCCCATCCCCCGCCCAGCGCCTTACAAAGCGTAATGAGATTCGTAGCGGCCGTGGCTCTGCTTTGCTCGAGATTGCTTTGTGCTTCGAGCAACTGCTTCTGCACGTTCAACACGTCGAGATAATCGAGCGCCCCCGCCTTGTACCGCTCCTTTGCGACCGAGAGCGCGCGCTCGTTCATGGTCACGGCTTGCGCCAGCCGGTCGCGGCGGCGCTGTTCGGCGTCGTAGGTGACGAGCGCGTCGTCCACCTCCTGCCACGCGCGCAGCACCGTCTCCTTGTAGGCAATCGCGGCCTCCTGCTGTTGCGCCTCACGCAGCTGGAGCGTGCCTTTCAGGCGGCCGCCTTCGAAGATGGGAAACGTAATGGAAGGGCCAACGACAAACTGCCCGGACGCCCAACTGGCCAGATTCGAAAGCTGAAGACTCTGAAAGCCCGCGCTTCCATTGAGCATTATGCGCGGATAAAAATCGGCCTTCGCCACGCCGATCGACGCCGTCGCCGCATGCAGGTCCGCTTCTGCCTTGCGGATATCCGGCCGGCGCTGCACGAGTTCGGAAGGAAAGCCGATCGGCACCTGCGCGGGCAGCACGGGCACCTCCTGCGCTGCAGCGAGCGTCTGGCGCAGCGCGCCTGGCTCCTCGCCGAGCAGCAGGCCGATTGCATTGATCGTCGTTTCGGAGTGCGATTCGAGTGTGGGAATCAGGCTTTCGATATTCTCCACCTGTGCCGAAGCGTTCGAGACATCGAGGTCCGTGGTCACGCCTTCATGCGCGCGCACCTGCGTGAGCTTCAGCGCGTCGTTGGCGATGTCCAGGTTTTGATGCGCGATCTGCAGGAGTTCCTGCGTGTCGCGCAACTCGATATAGTCTCGCGCAAGCTCCGCGCGCGCGCTCAGCAAGACCGCGTTGCGGTCCTCATACGAGGCTTGGGACAGCGCCGTCGCCGCTTCCACGCTGCGTCGCACGCGGCCCCAGATATCGACCTCCCATGAAGCATCGAAGCCGGCCTGATACAGGTTATAGGCGGGCGAACCCTTGGAGCCCGGCATCGCCGCCACGCCGAGAGGCGCGCTGCCGGAGGCCGACTGCGGCTGACTTTGCGTCGGCGTCACGCCAAGCAGCGAGAGGATGCCGTTTTCGCTGCCGCGTTCGCGGTTATACGATGCGGCGCCGTCGAGCGTCGGATATTCGGCTGCGCCCGCCACGCGGCGCTCGGCGCGGCTCTGCAGCAGGCGCGCGGAGGCCGCCGCCACGTCCAGGTTTGCGTCGGCGAGTTGCTTTTCCAGGCCGTTCAATACCGGATCGTTGAACAGCGTCCACCATTCCGGACCAAACTGGCCTTCGACGGCTTTGCTCGGCGCCTGCGCCGTCTGCGTGCGGTTGAAGACCTCCGGCGTCGGCGACTTTGGCGGTTCGAAGTTGGGACCCACCGTGCAAGCGGCTATTGTCAGGAACGCCAGGCATGCGAGAACCGCGAGAAAGATCGCGCGGATAGCATATTTGCTCGTGTTCATTTGCTTTCCGCTCCCTCGGCCGACGCTTCTTCGCCCCGGCCAACGGCCACTTCGGCTTCCACCGAGAGCCCAACGCTCAATGCCGCTGCAGCAGGCTGCCCGCGATCGATCGTGATCTTGACGGGCACGCGCTGCACCACCTTCGTAAAGTTCCCGGTTGCGTTGTCGGGTGCGATCGGCGCGAAGCTCACGCCGGTCGCCGGCGCGAGGCTGTCGATGCGGCCACGGATCACCACGCCGGGAAGGCTGTCGACCGTCACGCGCACGCTTTCGCCGGGCCGCATATGCGTGATCTGGCTCTCCTGGAAATTGGCGACGACATACGCGTCCGAAAGCGGAACGATGGCCAGCACGGGGGCGCCGGGCGTCACGAATGCGCCGACCCGCGCCGAGCGGCGTCCCACCTTGCCGTCGACCGGCGCGTGGATTTCCGTATAGGAGAGGTTGAGCTTTGCCTGTTCGCGCACCGCTTCGGCGTGTTGAAGTGCACCGGCTGCCTTGTCGCGCTCGGTGCGCAGAACGTCCAGGTTCTGCTGGGTAGCCGTGAGCACCGCCTGATCATGCGACTGCTGGGCAAGCTGCTCGGCGAGCGTGCTCGAAGCCTGTTGTTGCTCCTGCGCGGTCCCCGCCCCCGCCGTGGAAAGATTCTGGTAGCGCGCCGCGTTGGCCCGCGCGAAGCCGATCGACGCGTCGTCGGCGCGCAGCGTGGCGCGCGCCTGATCGACGAGCGAGGGCTGGCGCGCAATCTCCGCTTCGAAGTTCGCCACCGACGCCTTCGCGCCCACCACCTCCGCCTCGGCGCTCATCAACGCGGCGCGAAAGTCGCGGTCGTCGATGCGCACCAGCAGCTGACCGGCCTTCACGTCCTCGTTATCGTTCACCAGCACGTCCGTGATCTGCCCCGCGACTCGCGGCGCGACGAGCGTGAAATCCGCGGTGACGTAGGCGTCGTTCGTGGATTCCGAACTGGAGTGAGACAGGAGCTTCGTGCCGCCCCACGCAGCAACGCCGACAACGGCGACGACTGCCGCAATACGAAACCATTTCAACCTGGACGGTGTGGGGGTGGGTTTAGTCGATGACATGGAAAACGGACCTCATTTCGAAGCGGGCGGCGTAGTGCTCCACGGCGGATAGATCCGCACCGGCAGCACCGGAACAAGAAGAAGCAGAACGAGCGCAACGCACGCCATCACCCGGTAGAGATCGGCGGACGTCAGCACGACGGCCTGCTCGTGAATACGGTGCGCGAGTTGCCCCAGCGCGTAGGGGGTGTCGAGACCGGGGCCCGCCACCAGCGCGCGGTTGCCCAGCTGGTCGACGAGCATGCTCGAATGGAAATGTTCGCGCGCGGTGCCCACCCCCTCGATCAGACCCGTCGCGATGGCGGCGGCGAACGTCTTGACCGTATTGAACATGGCCGAAGCAAACGGGCCTTCCGCGGGCGGCAGACCCGTCGTGACGCCCATGAGGATCGACATGATCACCATGGGCTGCGCGATGATCTGCAGCGCCTGCAGCACATAGAAGTTGTCGCGAATCCACTCGGACGTCATGAAACTGCCGAGTGCGCACGTCGTGAACATCAGCGACAGACCGATCGCGATCACCCAGCGATGATCGGCGCGCCGCGTGTTCAATAGCGCCGCCGTCAAAGGGAGCGTAATCAGCAGCGGAACAGCAAGCAACAGCGAGAGCGGCGTCGTCTGCAGCGGCCGGTACGCGTGAACTTTGGCGAGAAACTGCCCGGGTATCGCCGCGACGCCGACCAGCAGGATCACGGTGCCGAGCAAGGTCGAGAGTCCATGCGTGAAATTTCTGCGCTCGAGTAACTGGAGCTTGAAGAAGGGCACGGGCTGAAACCACTCGTTGACGAGGAAGACCACGAGCAGCAGCGCGCCGCCGCCAAGCATCACGCGGATAAAGTCCGATTCGAACCAGTCGAGCCGGTCACCTTGCAAGAACCCGGTCACGAGCATGGCAAACGCGGGGAAGCCCGTCATCAACCCGATCCAGTTGAACGTACGAAAGCGCTCGAGCTTGACTGGATCGTCGGGCAGCCCCTGCTGAATCGCGATACAGCACAGCACGCCGAGCGGAATGATTTGCCAGAACGCCATGCGCCAGCTCACGAACTCCGTCCACAACGCGGCGAGCGGTGTGCCGAGCGCCGGTCCGAAGGTCGCAGTGAGCGCGTAGCCTGCGAGCCCATACAGCTTGAATTTGGGCGGCAGATAACGCAGCGCCACGATGATCAGCATGGGGGGCAGACAGCCGCCCGCGATTCCCTGGAAGATACGCAAGACGTAGAGCGTCGCCAGATTCGGCGCAAACGGGCACAGCAGTCCGAACAACATCGTGGCGAGCACAGCGCCGATCGTGAAGCGCTTGAGCGTAAAGGTGATGCCGAACCAGGGTGCGAATACCATCGTCGCGACGTTGGCGGCTTCGAAGAGCGACGTGAGCCACGTCCCGTCGTCATGCCCGATCAGGAACGCGCCCTGGATATCGGCCATCGCCGCCGCGGTAACCTGTTCGTTGAGGATGGCCAGCAAGGAAGCGAACAACATGCCGAGCAGGCCCACGACAATGCGTCCCGTGAACGCCACTTGCGCGGGGGCAGGCTGCGCCGGCGCCGCGGCTTCGCGTACAGGGCGTGGCTCCAACGCCTGCGGGGCCGTCGCCGCTTCCGTTCCAGTCGTCAAAGGGTTCGCAGTTGTCATGGGGATCAGCAACTTCTCGGGTTTCGTTAGCTATACTGTTTGATGTGGCTATTTCACTGTGAGGCCATTCAGTGCCCTGCGTCCTCACGCGATGCGATGACCACATCATCGGTTTCGGCGCGCATTGTTGCTGTTCACTGACGGCTTTATTGTCAGAGATGAACCCAATTTCTTAAAGTCTTGCCTGGCCTGATTTTGGGCCATCTAGTACGAGAATTTTGCCAGGCCGTCCGGTCGTGATTCGCCCAACGCGTGTGCGCTGCGCCAACGCAAACCTGACTGATTACACATGGGTCATTTCTGCGCTGTTTTGAGCCAATCCAGCTTGCGAGGCGATACCAGACGCCGCACGATGCCTAGAATCGCGGCGTAGGCATTCAGGCCGCGGGTTAATCGTGATAGACACGATCAACGAAGGTTTGAAAACGAACCAGCAACGGTAGGCGCCGAACGGCTTTTACTTTTGTTTTCCGTTTGCAAGAGGCTCAGATTGGGAAGTCAAGATGGACAGATTACGCGAGATGGAGGTTTTTGTAGCCATCGTTGAACGCGGCAGCTTCAGCGCCGCATCCGAAAAATTCGGCTTGTCGCGAGCGGCGGTTTCGCGGGCGGTCAACTCGCTCGAAACGCGCCTGGGCGCCCAGTTGCTCGCGCGCACGACACGCTCGGTCCGACCCACGGACGCGGGCGCCACTTACCTCGAGGCCTGCCGCAAGCTGCTCGATGGCATCACCGACGCGGAGTCGCATATTGCCGTGGATCCCGCCAACCCGGTGGGCACGCTCACGATTACCGCGCCGGTCCAACTCGGCCAGCGCTTCATCGCCCCGCTCGTCAACGCCTACACGCTGCGCTACCCCGACGTCAGCGTGAACGCCGTTTACCTCGATCGTCCCACGCGCCTGCTCGAAGAAGGCGTGGATATCGCCATACGTATTGGCCATCTCGAAGATTCGTCGACTTTCGCGGTGCGCCTGGGATCCGTGCGGCGGCAAACTTTTGCGTCACCCGCTTATCTCGCCGGGCATGGAGAGCCCATGCATCCGCGAGACCTGGTCGGCCACCACTGCGTTTCCTTTACCGGCGTTTCCCAACCGTTCGAGTGGATGTTTTACGAAAATAACGCGAAGATTCCTGTACGGCTGCAGCCGAGATTGATCGTCAATCTGGCGGCCGCCGCGATTTCGGCCGCGGAAGACGGCGTGGGTATCACGCAGTTGCTGTCTTACCAGGCCGCAACCGAAGTGTCCTCCGGAAATCTGGTGCCCATTTTGCGCGCGTACGAACCCGAATCGGCGCAGGTCAACCTGCTTCATGTCGAACGGCGCGGAACGAGCGGAAAGATTCGGTCCTTCGTCGAGTTCGTGACCGAAACGCTGCGAAACAATGCGTATCTTCAATGCGCGAGCGGCTTGACGACCGAAGGCGAATGTACGCCCGGTCCAGGCAAGCGCGAACTCGCAAGGCATCCCGCTGCGCCTGCACAATATCCGCAGTCGCTGATTCATTCAATCGACAACTGAGGAAATCTGAGCCGCTATGCGAAGTTCGCGGTAGGCGCTCACGAGCGCGTCGAGGCTGAATGCGCGATTCAAGCCGCTCGGGTTCGGCAAAACCCATGCACACGCGCCGCCGCACTGGCTGGACTGCAAACCCCACTGGATATCTCGCTTGCCGGACATTTCGGCAAGCGCCATCTTGCCAAGAAAGGCGATAAACCGTGGCGCGTAGTGTTGAACCTTCCGTTCGAATTGCGCCGCAGCAGCCTGAATCTCCGCTCTCGACAATTCGTCCGCGCGTGCCGTCGCGCGCGAGACCACCGTAGTCAGACCAAAGCCATGCTGCAGCAACTCACGGTCGTTCTCGGGGCGAAATTCTTCCGGCGTAAAGCCGGCGCGATGGAGCACTCGCCAGAACCGGTTCCCTCTGCCATCGAAGTGGTGCCCCGTGGCGACCGCACGCATGCCCGGATTGATCCCGCAAAACAGTATCGACAGACCGGGCTCGATGATATCGCGAAGGCACGGCGCACAATCGGCGCGCGCCGGCTCCGCCAGGCAATCGTCGCTACGCACTCGCCTCCCCGCGGAATCGCAGGCGATATTGTTTTGGCGTGACGTTCAGGCGCCGCGAGAACGTCGTGCGCATATGCGTGGCGCTATGAAAGCCACATTTGAATGCGACCGTCTTGAGCGGTGCATCCGTGTCCTCCAGCAGCTTTCTCGCCGTGTCGACGCGAACCTGCTCGACGAATACGGAGGGCGTGACCTTTGCGTTTTTGGCGAATATGCGCGACAAGGTGCGTCGGCTCACGGCAGCCGCGCTCGCCAGCGCCTCGATCGAAAGCGTATCGGTGATATGTTCGCTCACGTAGCGATACACCTTGCTGAGTATCGGGTCCTCGTCCTTACCGGCGCCGATATACGGGCTGTACTGAGACTGCCCGCCTTCGCGCTGGATATACACCACCAGCCGCTTCGCAACCCGCACCGCCAGTTCGTGTCCCCAGTCTTCCGCCACCAGCGCGAGGCACAGATCGATGCCCGCGGTCACGCCCGCCGACGTGAACAGCCGCCCGTCGCGAACGAAAATCCGGTCCGGCTGCACATTGGCGTGCGGAAATTCATTGGAGAGACGGCCGGCATCCGACCAGTGAGTCGTCACGTCCTTGCCATCGAGCAGCCCTGCATGAGCGAGTACGAATGCGCCGTTGCACACCGAACCAAAGCGGCTTGCACTGCGCGCCTGATTTTGCAGCCAGGCCAGAAACGCATTCGACGGATGCAGGTCGGGCAACTGCGGCCCACCGGCTACGAGGAGCAAGTCCCATTGCACGTCGCTGTCGGCATAGCCAAGCGAGACCGCCAGTTGCATGCCGTTCGAGCAGGTCACGGCGCCCGCCTCGCGCCCGACGAGTGTCACCTCGTAGCGCTGATGCTCGGAGAGGAATGTGTTCGCCTCGGCGAACACATCGAGTGGGCCTGCAACATCTAGCGCCTGCACACCATCGAATACAACAATGGCGACTTTCATGCCGTGACCTTCAGAGGTGGTGTCCCAACCAGGACCGTGGCGCAGCTTAACGCATCGTCACTAGCTGGTGCAGTCTGTCCCCGGAAAAAGTATTTTGCGTCGGTGTAACAAATCGGCAGCGTGGCCCAAAACATCCACTAGTTGGCAGGCGGCGGCACCACGCGCGCATTTCGCCCGCTGCCCCGCATAACTAGACTGTGTTCACGACTGCGGTAGGGCAAACAACCCGGGCGGACCGGAAGGCGTTATCGCCATCACTCCACGTGTTGCGCCCGACATTGGACCGCACACCGACCAAAGGCAGATTCATCATGTTGAAAGAACGTCAGAGCTCTTTCCTCTTCGGGGGCAACGCCCCTTACGTCGAAGAGCAATATGAAACTTACCTGGCTGACCCGGATGCGGTCACCAGTGAATGGCGGGCGTGGTTCGATGCACTGCGCGAAACGCCCGCTATCGACGGCAGCGATCGCGATGACGAGCCGCACGCCCCCGTCATTTCCAGCTTTGTGGAGCTTGCCAAGCAGCCGCCGCGCATGATCGTCCAGGCCGATACCACCGTCGCCAACGACTCCGGCCTTGGCCTCGCGCGCAAGCAGGTCGCGGTACAGTCGCTGATCGCCGCGTTCCGCATGATCGGCACGCGCACGGCCGATCTCGATCCGCTGATGTGGACGCCGCCACGCGCCTACGCCGAGTTGACGCCGGCTTATTACGGCCTGACGGCCGCGGACATGGCGACGACATTCAGCACCGCCGACACGTTCCTGTTCGACGACGACGCCACGCTGCAAGAGCTCGTCGCGGCGCTGGAGCAAACCTACACGGGCACGCTCGGCGCCGAATTCATGCATCTTACCGACGCCGGGCAGCGGCGCTGGTGGCAGATGCAGCTCGAATCCACGCGAGCCAGACCGTCGCTGCAGGCCGCGGAACAACGCCGGCTGCTGGAACGCCTGAGCGCGGCAGAAGGCCTCGAGAAATACCTTAACGCACGCTACGTCGGGCAGACGCGCTTCTCGCTCGAAGGCGCGGAATCGCTGATTCCGATGCTCGACGAAGTCGTCCGCTACGGGGCTTCGAAAAAGTTGCGCGCGGTGGTGATGGGCATGGCGCACCGCGGACGCCTGAACGTTCTGGCGAATATCGTCGGCAAGCCGTTGCGTGCGCTGTTCGACGAGTTCGATGGCAAGGATCCCGACCGACTTGCCGCAGGCGACGTGAAGTATCACAAGGGCTTTACGAGTTCGGTCGATACGCCCGAGGGACCGGTCGAAGTGATGCTCGCGTTCAACCCGTCGCATCTGGAAATCGTCAATCCGGTCGTGCAAGGCATGGCGCGCGCCAAGGGCGAGGCCCTGGGCAGCGCCGACGGGGTCGAGGTTCTGCCGGTCGAGATACACGGCGACGCGGCGATGTCCGGCCAGGGTGTCGTCATGGAAACCTTGAGCCTCTCCTATACGCGCGGCCACGGCACGGGCGGCACCCTTCATATCGTCGTCAACAATCAGATCGGCTTCACGACGTCCGATCCGCGCGACACGCGTTCGTCGTTCTACACCACCGACGTCGCGAAGATGATCGAGGCGCCCATCCTGCATGTGAATGGCGACGACCCCGAAGCCGTCGCGATGGCGGTGCGCCTTGCCCTCGACTATCGTACCGCGTTCAAACGGAGCGTGGTCATCGATCTCGTGTGCTTCCGCAAATTCGGGCACCAGGAGCAGGACACGCCGGGCATCACGCAGCCGCTGATGTATCGCGCGATCGCCAGCCATCCCGGCGTAAGAACCCGCTACGCGCAGAAGCTGATCCAGCAAGGCGTGTTGACGGCCGAAGAAGCAGAGGGCTACGTCAGCGCGCGGCGTGAACTGCTCAAGCGTGCGAACGAAACCGACGGCTCCGACGCGGCCTCTTCACGCGAGGAAGCGGTGAGCCCGGCTTCTCACCCCACCCCTTCGACGGAAACGCTGCGCCGTCTCGCGCATCAGATTTCGACCGTTCCTGAGGGCCTTGCGCTCCATCCGCTGGTCAAGAAGATGATGACCGGGCGCCAGGAAATGGCCTCGGGAACACGGCCGCTCGACTGGGGCATGGGCGAGCATCTGGCATTCGCTTCGCTGCTCGGCGCGGGGGTCAGCGTTCGACTGAGCGGGCAGGATAGCGCGCGCGGGACGTTCAATCATCGTCACGCCGTGTTGCACGATCAAACGCGCATGAACCGGCCAGATGGCGTTTATATTCCGCTCGATCATCTCGGTGTTGCGAGTGACAAAGCGCAGGGCCGCTTCAATGTGACGAACTCCATCCTCTCCGAAGCGGCGGTGCTCGCGTTCGAGTACGGCTATACGACGGTGAACCGCGATGCGCTGGTGATCTGGGAGGCGCAATTCGGCGACTTCGCAAACGGCGCGCAGGTGGTGATCGACCAGTTCATCGCAGCGGCCGCCGCCAAGTGGGGGCAACGCAGCGGCCTGACGCTGTTCCTTCCTCATGGGCAGGAAGGCGCGGGACCCGAGCACGCATCGGCGAGGCTCGAACGCTATCTGCAGTTGAGCGCGCAGGACAACATGCGTGTCGCCCAGCCAACCACGCCGGCGCAACTATTCCATCTGCTGCGCATGCAGGCGCTCGCCTCCGATCGCCGCCCGCTTGTCGTCATGACGCCCAAGTCGCTGTT
Source organism: Paraburkholderia sp. CNPSo 3076 (assembly GCF_026343935.1). Lineage (NCBI taxonomy): Bacteria > Pseudomonadati > Pseudomonadota > Betaproteobacteria > Burkholderiales > Burkholderiaceae > Paraburkholderia > Paraburkholderia sp. CNPSo 3076. Next base: position 127,584 of record NZ_JAPMAL010000011.1, read on the forward strand.
GCGGCATCCGGAAGCGCTCAGCACGTTCGAGGAGTTGAGCGAGGGCGCATTCCGCGAGGTTCTGCCGGATACGCAGGTCGAGGCGTCGCGGGCATCCAGCGTCGAGCGCGTGATCGTGGCCACAGGCAAGGTGTACTTCGAATTGCTCGAGCATCGCCGCGCGAACGCGGCCGACACGCCGATCATCCGTGTCGAACAGCTATATCCGTTTCCAGCAAAACAGTTGGCCGCCGAACTCGCGCGCTATCCCAACCTGAAGACCGTCGTCTGGTGTCAGGAGGAGTCGCGCAACCAGGGCGCATGGAGTTTCGTCGAGCCGCAGTTGCGCGACCTCCTGCCAACGGGTGCGAAGCTGGCCTACGCCGGTCCTGACGCCGGCGCATCGACCGCGCCGGGCTACCATTCGGCGCACGTCGCGCGGCAATCCGCGCTGGTCGAGCAGGCGTTCATGGGGTAACCGCGCATGCGTGTCGCGATGATGCTTTATGCGGGGTTTCAACTGCTCGAGGTGAGCGGCCCGATGGATGTGTTTCATGCAGCGAATCGCCTGTATGGCGGCGCGTTTTATGAACCGCACCTCGTCGGGACCTCGCCTGGGCCCGTGCTGTCTTCCAACGGCACGGCGGTGGGCACCACGGAATGCCTGTTCGAAACGAGCACGCCGTTCGATGTCGTCGTGGTGCCCGGGTCTCCCGTGGTCAGTTCGGCGCGTGAGCATCGCGAACTCGTGACGTGGCTCGGCGACGCCGGGGCCGCCACGCGCAGGCTGGCCTGCATTTCCACTGGCGCGTTTCTGCTGGCGCGCGCCGGCGTTGCCGACCGCCGCTGGCTGACCACGCATTGGCGCGACGCTCACCGCCTCGCGGCCGAATATCCACGGGTGCACGTCATGTCCAATCCCGGCTGCCTGAAGGATGGCAACCTCTATTCGTCGGGCGGCGCAAGCGCCGGCATTCACCTGGCGCTGTCGATCGTGCGGGAAGACCTTGGGGAAGGTGCCGCGGGAACCATCGCCAGAACGTTGTTGATGCAGCCGCGTTCAAGCACCGCGAGCGCGCAAGGAACGCCATGATAGACGCGAACCGGATTCACAAGGCACTCGCCAATCCCCTGCGGCGCGACATCCTCGCGTGGCTGAAGGTCCCCGCCGATGCCTTTCCAGAGGGCCATGTCGATCTGGGTCGCGGCGTGCCCGCACACGCCATCCAGGCACGCAGCGGGCTCTCGCAGTCCACCGTATCGGCGCACCTTGCCGTACTGGTCGAAGCGCGACTGCTCGTTTCGACGCGAGTCGGACAATGGATGTTTCTGTCACGTAACGAAGAAGTGATACGGACATTCGCCGAACAGATTTCCCTGCATTTATAGGAGAATCTGGCGTGGCGCGAGTTTGCGTCGTAGCTGCGTGCGAGACAGATCTATCCGTGGAAGACGCGTAATGGACAAGCTGGACATGATGCGGATTTTCGTCCGCATAGCGGAAGAAGGAAGCTTTACGGGCGCGGCCTCGCGTCTGGATATTCAAACCGCCAATGCGTCGCGGGCGGTCTCGCAACTCGAGTCGCAATTGCGCACGCGCCTGCTGCATCGGAGTACGCGGCGGCTCTCGCTAACCGAGGCGGGCCAGCGCTATCTGGAGCGATGCGAGCGCATCCTCGCGTGTGTCGACGAGGCCGAGGCAGAGGCGGCCAATGCGCAGGTCAATCCCTCCGGGCGGCTGCGCATTCATGCGTCGCCGAGCTTCGGCCAGGCCTATGTGGTCCCGGCGCTCGTGCGCTATCGCGAGCGGTATCCCGCGGTATCGATCGAATTGACGTTGTCGCAGCACACGCCCGACATCATCGAGGCAGGCTACGACGTGATGTTTCAATTGAGTACGACAGAGTTGCCGGACTCGCGGCTCGTGTCGCACCGGCTCGGCGATGTCCACAACGTGCTGTGTGCGGCACCCGCCTATCTGGATACCCACGGCGTGCCGCGCACGGTGCAGGACCTGGAGGCTCACACGTGCCTGCAGTTCGTCACGACGTTCTTTCCGCGCGATCGCTGGCATCTGCACGGCCCCAACGGCCGGGAGACGGTGGCGTTCCCGAAGGCGCCCGTCGAAATCAATCTTCCCGATGCGCTCAGCGTCGCCCTTCGCGAAGGCGTAGGCATCGGCGCGCTGCCGATGTCGACGGCGCTGGCCATGCTCGATAGCGGCGCGCTGGTGCGTGTATTGCCGCAATATCGCCTGCAGCGGCTCACCGCCTATGCGGTGCACGCCTCGCGAAAGTACCTCGACGCCAAGATCAAGACGTTCATGGATGACCTGCGCGAGGCGGTGCCCAAAGCGCTTGCTGCGGATGCTCAAGCGCTTTGCCGGGCCGCCGCCAGACTCGCTTAGCCCGCGGTTCCCTTATGATCGCGCGCCGCCACACGTTGCGGCGTGGGTTGTGACGCAGTCGCAGGTGCCGCCATTTCGTTCTGCTTGATGATCTTTTCGATCTCGCCGTCGGCTTGCGCGTCGTACTGTGCGAAGACATCAGTGCGATAACGCGTATTTTGCGCCGCGCCGAGCTGCGAGCCCGAGTCGTCGCGCGTATCGGCATCCACCGTCATCGAGAGGCCGATGCGCAACGGACGCGCCGCGAGTTCGCGTGGATCGAGCGCGATGCGCACCGGCAGGCGCTGCACGATCTTGATCCAGTTGCCCGTGGCGTTCTGCGCCGGCAGTGTCGCGAAGGCGCTGCCCGTGCCCGCCGAAAAGCCTTCGATGCGACCGTGATACTTCACGCTCGAGCCGTAGACATCGGCAGTGAGCGTCACCGGCTGGCCAATGCGCATGTGCTTGAGCTGCACTTCCTTGAAGTTTGCGTCCACCCACACGCCGTCGAGCGGCACGATCGCCATGAGCGGCGTGCCGGGCGACACGCGCTCGCCCACCTGCACCTGGCGCTGCGCCACATAACCCGTCACGGGTGCGGGCAAGGTATCGCGCGCATACGCGAGCCAGGCCGCGCGCACTTTCGAGGCGGCCGCCTGCACGTCCGGATGCTGTTCGACCGACGTGCGATCGGTCAGCGCGTGATTCGCCGCCCCCTGCTGGCGTGCGGCGTCGAGCGCGGCCTGCGCGGCCTGCACGGCGTCGCGCGCGTGGGCGATGTCTTCGGCGGAAACGGCGCCCGAGTCCGCCACTGCGGCGCGGCGGCGCAGATCGTCGTTGGCGCGCGCCAGGTCCGATTCGCGTTGCGCCACGTTCGCCGCATAAAAGTCGTTGTTGACATAGAGGCCGCTCACGCGTCGCACGGTTTGGCCGAGCGACGCTTCGGCATCGGCCAGCGCGATTCTTGCGTCGGCCGGATCGAGCGTCACGACAGGGTTGCCCGCCTTCACGATCTGCGTGTCGTCGGTGTTGACGGCGACCACCGTACCCGTGACCTGCGGCGTGAGCTGCACGAGATTGCCGCTCACGTAGGCGTCGTCGGTCGATTCGTGAAAGCGGCCTTCCGTGAAGTAGTACGCGCCATAGGCCGCGCCCGCGATCAAGGTGAAGGCGCCGAGCAGCGCGATCAGGCGCTTGCGGCGGCCCGGGGGCGTGGCTTGCTGGTCATTGTTGGCCGGGGCCGCTTGCGCGCCGTTTTTTTTCTCGTCGCGTTGATCCACCGGCTCGCGGTCGGTCGTGATCGTTTCGCTCATTTCAGTTCTCCTGACGGGTTTGCAAACATGCCGTTCAACGCGCGGCGGCAATGACGGAATTGGCTTGAGGGTTGGGTTGGGCGGCAGCGTCCGCGTGGTGGCCGGTATCGGCCGAGGTGTCGACATAGCCGCCACCCAGGTCCGAAGCCAGCGCGATCTGCTCGTCGCGGCGATCCATCTTCAGGTTAGCGATGGCTTCGTCGGCGTTCAGCGCCGTGACGTCGGCGTTGAGCACCGTGAGCTGATTGGTCAGGCCGCCCTTGTATTGCGTGATCGCGAGCTGGTCGGCATCGCGTGCCGCCTGCTGCGCGGTTTGGGCATCGACGAGCTGCGCATCGCTCGAATGGATCTGCGCGAGCTGCGTGGCCACGCCGCTCAGCGCACCAATGAGCGTCTGGTCGTAAGCGGCCACGGCGTAGTCGAACTCGGCGTAGCGGCCCTTCAACTGCGCACGCAGCTCGCCGCCGTCGAAGATCGGCAGGTGGACCGCGGGGCCCACCGAGGCCGTGCGGCTCGCGGCGGTCAGGAAGCGGCCGAAGCCGAACGCGTCGAGACCGAGCGCGGCGCTCAGGTTGATGTCCGGATAGAACTCGGCCTTCGCCTCCTTCACTTCGTGCGTAATCGCGTCCACGCGCCAGCGCGCCGCGACGATATCCGGGCGCCGGCTCACGAGGTCGGCGGGCAGGTTGTCCGGCAAACGCACCTCGTCGCCCACGCCCAGCGTCGGCCGCGTGATCGCGAGCCCGCGGTCGGGGCCCTTGCCCATCAGCGCGGCCAACTGGTAGCGCGTCGTGAGAATGCTGCCGTCGAGCGCGCTCACCCGCGAGCGGCTGGTCGCCAGGTTCGCCTGCGCGGTCTTGCGCTCCACCTGCGTGTCGAGGCCCGTGGCAATGCGGCCCGCGGTGATGCGGTCGATCTGCTCGCGGCGCGTGACTTCTTCCTGCGCGATGTCGCGCAATGCATAGAGCCGCGCCAGTTGGTTGTAGGTGCGTGCGATCGAGGTATCCAGCGTGAGCTTGACGACTTCCTCGTCGGCCTCGCTCGCGGCCGTCTCCGAAACGGCTGCCCGCAGCGCCTCGCGATTCTTGCCCCACAGGTCGAGATCGTAGGAAGCGGTCAGCAAGCCCTTGTTTTCGGTCTGCCACGAGCCGGCGTACGGCGGCGGAATCAGCGCCGTGCTGCTGTACTGCTGGCGCGTGAGCGTGTAGCTGGCGTCCACGCGCGGCAGCGTGCCCGCCTTCGCGGTTTCGCTATAGGCCTGCGCCTGAGCCACGCGCGCCCTGGCCTGCTCGACGCTCGGGCTGCCCTGCAGCGCTTCAGCAATCAGCGCCTTCAACTGCGCGTCGCCGAACTGGTCGACCCAATCGGCGGACGGCCAGTGCCCCTGTTCTTGCGGCAGGCTCTGCGCCGTCTCGAACCGTTGCGGCTGGGCCATCTGCTTGTCGCTGTGGATGCCCGCGTAGTTGGCGCAAGCCGCCAGCATGGCCATTGCAATCGCCGATACGCCCAGCTTCAGCGTACGGGTACCGATGCCTGCTTTAGAAGTCTGAGATTTCATTTTCTGACATATCAGATTAATGGTCGAAAAAAAGCGCGGCACCACGGCCGCACCGTTCAGTCGTCTGTGAACTTGCGAAGCAGGCGGTTCAGTTCGGCAAACTCCGCCCTGGTGAACTTGCGCAGGCGTGCGTTCAACACGTGCGGCGCGACTTCCGGAATCTGGTCCGCCGTTTCCAGTCCTTTTGCGGTGAGGTTCAGATTGACCACACGGCGGTCGTCTGCGTCGCGCGAACGCTCGAGCAGACCCTTGGTTTCCAGCTTGTCCAGCATCCGCGTCATGAGGCCCGTATCGATGCCGAGCAGCTTCGACAGTTCGAACGGCGTGGTCGCCTCACCCTGCTTCACCGAAAGCAGAATGCCCATTTGCTGGCCCGTGATGTCGAGGTCCTTGAGCGCCGCGTCCATCTCCGCGACAACCAGATTGCGCGCCTTGACGATTCTGAAGCCGACACTTTCCGTGAGCATGAAATTTCTCGTCGTGTAGTGGTCCATCGCGACATCCTCCATGTTGAACAGCACAATATCTGCATTATCAGATACTGTCAAGAAAAACACGTGAGCTTTGCCATCAGGTTTGCCGTCTGAACCGGGTTCAACTGCTGAATTCAGTGTCCGCCAGCGCCTGCCGCGCCCGCGCCACCGCCCTTGACCGGCCGCGTCACCCAGATCAGCGGGATGATGACGACGAAGATCACCGCCGATATCCAGAAGATGTCGTTCAACCCCAGCATGGTGGCTTGCGCGTTGAGCGAGGCTTCGTAAAAGGCCGTGGCCTTGGGAATGCCGCCGCCCAGCGTCGCATGCAGGTGCGCGATGGCGCCGGTGAACGCCGGATTCTCCACGCTCGTCTGCTCCGCGAGCCGGGCGTGATGGAGGATCGTGCGGTCGTTCCAGGCGTTGCTCATGAGCGACGTGCCCACGGCGCCGGCGAAAATGCGCGCGAAATTGGACAGGCCCGCGGCCGCCGGAATCTCGTCGGGCCGCAGACCCGACAGGATGATGCCGGTGAGCGGCGTGAAGAACAGCGCCGTGGGAATGCCTTGCAGCAGCGTCGGCAAAATCAGCGTCCAGGCGTCCACGCCGGTCGTATAGTTCGAGCGCATGAAGAACACGGCGGCGAAACCAACGAACGCGAGGGTGGCGAGCACCCGCAGGTCGGAGCGCGGCATGAGCTTGCCCATCACGGGGGCGAGGATCACGGCGAAGATCCCCAGCGGCGCGGTGACGAGCCCCGCATCCACCGCGCGGTAGCCGAGAAAGCCCTGGATCCACTGCGGCAGGATCACGAGGTTTGCAAAGAAGATCGCATACGCGACCGAAATCGCAATCGTGCCGCCGAGGAAGTTGCGTTTGGCGAACAGCCGCAGGTTGACGATCGGCTTTTCCTCAGTCAATTCCCAGATCAGGAAGAACACGAAGCTGACCGCGGCGACGATAGTGAGCACCCAGATGACCGGCGAGTTGAACCAGTCGAGGTCCTTGCCCTTGTCGAGCATGATCTGCAGCGGCGCGACCCACGCGATGAGCGAAATCAGCCCGACCTTGTCGATGGGCAATTTGCGTGCCGGCGTCTCGCGGTCGCGGTAGATCGCCCAGATCACGCCGGCCGCGAACAGGCCGACCGGCACGTTGATATAGAAGATCCACGACCAGCTGTAGCTGTCGGTGATCCAGCCGCCGAGCGCCGGACCCGCGATTGGTCCGACGGTTGCGGTCATCGCCCACAGCGCCAGCGCATTCGAACTCTTTTCCTTGGGGAAGGAGGCGAGCAGCAACGCTTGCGACAACGGCACCAGCGGCCCCGCCACGGCGCCCTGAACGATACGGGCCACCAGCAGCGTCAGCAGGTTCGGCGCGAGACCGCAGGCTGCCGACGAGAGCACGAACAGCAGGATCGCCCAGACGAACAGCTTGACCTGGCCCACGCGCTGCGTCAGCCACCCGGTCAACGGAATGGACACCGCATTGGCCGCGGCAAACAGCGTGATGACCCACGTGCCTTCGTCGATCGACACGCCGAGGTTGCCGGAGAGTGTGGGAATCGCGACGTTTGCAATCGACGAATCCAGCACGTTCATAAAAGTGGCGAGCGCCACGGCGAAGGTGCCGAGCGCGAACTTCGCGCCCGTCAGCTGGGGTAGCCCGCCTGGGTTCGTCGATGGATTCATGTTAGGTTCTCTCGTCTGGATGCGAATGTCCCGTCAAGCACGGGCCGTTATCTGACATGTCTGATAATTGGGCAAAAAAAAGGCCGCCCTAGCCATGGAGCAGTCTGGAAAGCAGTGTGCTCAAGGCGTCGAAGTCGGACCTCGAGAAGTGCGAGAGCCGCTCGCTCCAGGCGCCAGGCGCTACGTCTGCGTTGCGGGCCGCGACCGAGTGGCCCTCGCGTGTCAGCGAGACGTCCACGAGGCGCCGGTCCGTGCCATTGCGCGCGCGCGCCACGAGCCCGCTGGTTTCGAGCTTGTCCAGCACGCGGGTCATCCGGGCGGGGTGGACGCCAAGGAGCTTCGCCAATGCCGCCGGCGTTTTCGCGCTCCCACAGGCCAACGTCAGCAGAATGCCGCGCTCCTGCAGGTTCAGCCCGGCGTCCTTGAGCCCTGCCCTGAGTTCAGTGGCCATCAGGTGGTGCGCCTGACCGAGCACGAACACCAGCTTCTGCGTGCGCTCGAAATCTTCATTGACGGGATCGTTCATCGATTGCCCTCCTCAATATCTGATGCGGACTATATCTGACATGACAGATGTGTGCAAGGAAGTTTCCGCGGCCGCAGAAAGACGCGCCGGCGCCTCGATCCAGCACCCGAGCGTCCGTCAGCAGGCGACGCGATACACCATGTAAAAAGTGATGTGAACGGCAAGCGATAATCGACGTCGTTCCTGGCAGCTATATTGTTTCGGCAGAGATTGGATCCGTGAGGTGCGGAAGTCCGGATCGGCGCACTCTTTTTTCAGGAGAATCGAAGCATGACTGACAAACCGCTTACGCTGGGCATCGATCATGTCGGGCTGACCGTGCGCGACCTGAACCTCACCCGTGACTTCTTCGTGAATTGTCTGGGCTGGAAACAGGTTGGCGAGCGACCCAGTTATCCGGCTGCGTTCGTTTCGGACGGACACGTCATGTTGACCCTCTGGCAAGTGACCGATCCGAGCCGCCTGGTCGAGTTCGACCGCAAGACCCATGTGGGCCTGCATCATCTAGCCTTGCGCGTAGGCAGCGAAGAAGCACTCAACGATATCTTCTCGCGCGTGTCCGCCTGGCCGGGCGTGACAATCGAGTTTGCGCCGGAGAACCTGGGCCCGGGGCCGAAACGCCACACCATGGTGTACGAGCCGGGCGGGATCAGGCTCGAATTCGACCACGATCCGCGCACGCAGGCCTCCTGAGCCTCGCAGCAAGCCGCGCGTGAGGCCACACGCGGTCAGGCCGGTCCCATTTAGTCAGTTATCCAAAGTTAAACAGGCGTCATTGGCCTGGCCTGTTTCGCCGCGCGTCATCGCGCCCAACTCGCTCTCATTCGTTCCTGTGACTCACAACTGTTTGTCCGCGTCCTGTATTCAAACCAGGGGCATGGATGCGTAAATTGGTCGTCATCGGAGCAGCAAACCCGATCAAAAACAGAGTCCAACTTACTTCGAGGTTCATATGAGTCAATCCCCCAAAGTCGTCGTGATCACCGGCGCATCGCAAGGCATCGGCGCCGAAACGGCCAGGGCATTCCGCGCACTCGGCCACAAGGTGGTCGCGACCTCGCGCAACATCAAACAGACTGACGATAGCGATCTCGTCGCAGTGGCCGGCGATATCGCCGACCCGGCCACGGCTCGCCGTGTCATCGAAACGGCCGTCTCGCGCTTTGGCCGCGTCGATACGCTCGTCAACAACGCGGGCATTTTCGTAGCGAAGCCGTTCACGCAATACACCGCGGAAGACTACGCGGCGATCAAGGGCACCAACCTCGACGGTTTCTTCCATATCACGCAGCTCGCGATTGCGGAGATGGAAAAGCACGAGAGCGGCCACGTCGTCACGATCACGACGACGCTCGTCGATCACGCGATCGACGGCGTGCCGTCGGTGCTGGCCTCGCTGAGCAAGGGCGGTCTCGCCGCCGCCACGCGCTCGCTGGCGATCGAGTATGCCAAGCGCGGCATTCGCGCCAACGCGGTATCGCCTGGCATCATCAAGTCGCCGATGCACGCGCCCGAAACCCACGCCGCGCTCGGCGCGCTGCATCCGATGGGGCATATGGGCGAGATGAGCGACATCGTGAACGCCATCCTTTATCTCGACTCGGCGCCCTTCGTGACGGGCGAAATCCTCCACGTCGACGGCGGCCAGGTCGCCGGCCACTAAGGCGCGCTGCGCACTGCCGGGCCCCACCGGGCCGACGAGGAGCGCCGCTTGCCGGCGCTCCCTGCAACGATCACCATCAAGGAAAGCGAAATGCCGATTGTCACAATTCAGGTTACACGCGAGGGCACACGGCCCGGCGCGGATTCCGTCACGTCGGAAGAAAAGGCCCAGCTCATCAAGGGCGTGAGCCAGCTCATGCTCGACGTGCTGAACAAGCCGCTGGAAGCGACCTTCGTCGTCATCGAAGAAGTGCCAACGGAAAACTGGGGATGGGGCGGCCTGCCTACCGACGTCTATCGAAGACAGAAGGGACTCATCAAGTGAACGCGCGCGGCCCGCTCGAGAGCGGGCTTTTGCGCGCAATTGCACCGGTTGCATCGTGGCGCCATCAATCTTCATCTGAGGCCTCGCATGAACACGGACGAAGGACTTCGAACACGCTCGCGCAACCGCGGCGCGAACGCGGGGGCAGCGGCGGACAACAAACACGCCTCGCGCCCGGACCCATGGGAGCAGACACTCCTGCTGCTCGACAGGCTGTGCGCGACGGAACCCCACGCACAGACCCCGAGCCCCGCTGATCTCTCACCCGGCCGGCGCATCGCCGAGCCGCACCGCTACGACGGAAGATGCCGCAAAAGCCGCAATATCCGCAACGGGCGCGATGCGACAGGCGAGGCGCCGTGCGCGGCCGTCGTCACGCTCCTCGACCGCCTCTCCCCCCGAACCGTTGCGTTGCGCTGGTGCTCCGCCTCATGCCACTACGGCTATCAGATCTGGGTCTGCGCAAAGGCGCGCCGGGCCGGCGTGTGCGCAGTGAGCGGCAAAGCGATCCGTCGCGGCGATATCATCTACCGGCCCTATACCCGCACGCCTGTCCTTCCCGTAAACGTGAACGCCATGATTCATCTTGCTGCTTTGGCTTGATGGCAGTTCGGTAGTCTGATTCGGCACGCCAGCGGCGTTGACCGGAATTCTCTGCAACCTGAAGTTGTGTAAACGCATTCAAGGAGAACGTCATGAAGATTCTGATGGTTTTGACTTCGCACGACGAACTGGGCAATACGGGACGCAAGACCGGGTTCTGGCTCGAGGAACTCGCCGCGCCGTACTACGTGTTCAAGGACGCCGGCGTGCAGATCGTGCTCGCGTCGCCCAAGGGCGGCAAACCTCCGCTAGATCCCAAGAGCAACGAGCCGGACTTTCAGACCGACCTGACACGTCGCTTCGAAGCCGACCCGGCCGCGTTGGCGGATCTGGGCAACACGGCGAAGCTCAAGGACGTCGCCCATGACGAATTCGACGCCGTCTTCTACCCCGGCGGCCACGGTCCGATGTGGGATCTCGCAGAAGACCCGGACTCCATCGGCCTGATCGAGCGCACGATCGCAGCCGGCAAGCCCGTCGATCTCGTCTGCCACGCACCGGGGGTTCTGCGGCACGTGAAGGGTCCCGATGGCAAGCCGCTCGTCAACGGCAAGTCGGTCACGGGCTTTACGAATAGCGAAGAAGAAGCGGTTGGCCTGACCAAGGTGGTCCCGTTCCTCGTTGAAGACGAACTCAAGGCGAAGGGCGGCAACTATTCGAAGGGCCCCGACTGGCAGCCGTATGTGCTCGAAGACGGGCTGCTGCTCACCGGCCAGAATCCCGCGTCGTCGGGGCCGGCCGCCAAGGCATTGCTGGAGATGTTGAGCAAGCGTCACTGAGTTCTGCCCTCGCGCCGGAAAATGGCGGCTGCCCGGCGTGGGCGCCGCCCCAACTCGTCACGGCAAATCGTCATCGCCGGAGCGTTGCAATACCGGGTCGCGAAATGCCCGGTAGACCGCGAATGCCATCCACAACGCCAGCACGCCGAAGCTCCACCACCGCAGGAATATTCCCCATCCCCAGATGAGCGTACCGAACGCCGAAAGCGTCAGTCCACGCCTGGCCGCGAGTACCTCGCTCATTGCGTGATGAGGCTTGAATCCGGCATCCTGGTTTGCGTGGGCGACCACCAGATCCGTCACGGTATGCTCGAGATAGCGGCGCGACGCCAGCAAAAGGCCCGTGATGGTGATGACCGATCCGGACCGCTCGAACAGGTCCCAACGTGTTGAAGCCTGTGCGAGGTAGGCGCATATAATCGCCGGCGAAACCGCCAGCGCGATCATGGCGATGCTGCGAAAAATATAGCCCCACGGCCTCCGCAGGGTTTCCTCGCACAGGCAGCGCACCGCGCACCGAAACGGCTCCTTACTCACGATACGCCCTCTCCAGCCGGTTCGCGGGCTTCGATCGCCAGCTCGCCGTCGGCGATTTTCCGCACTTCCGCGAGCGGCGGGATGAGCGCGTCACGATCATCCTGCGGCACGGAACCGGGCAAGCGATGCACGTCGTGCGTCACGAAACCCTGCTCGCGGCTCGGCACGTCGAACCACTCGCGATGAGAAAACGAATCGCGAATATCTTCAAGACCGCTGTCCCAATGCTCCCGCATCGTGTCGATGCTGAACTCGTAGTCCTTATAGTGACCTTCATAGGGCTTGTTCTTGTAGATGAGGTGCACCACATTGATCGCGCTGCCGTCGGCCGCCTCTTCGGCGAGGCGAAACAGCGGATCGGTCCTGCGCACTTCGGCGGGAATGTGCGCGAGCAACTCCTTGATGAATCGGGCGTGCTTCTGACGATCCGCCAGCATGCTGGTCACCGCGCGTGTGCGGCTCGAATACTGGATGTCCTTGGCGCGCGCGGAGATATCGAAGAAGTCGCCAGGCGCATTGCCGCGCGCGCTCCAGAGATCGACCTGAAACACCAGCGCATCCATATGGTCCGCATCGCGCAGCACCTCGGTCAACGGCGTATTCGACACGAGCCCCCCGTCCCAGTAATACTCGCCGTCGATCTCGACCGCCGGAAAGCCGGGCGGCAACGCCCCGGATGCCATGAAATGCTCGGGCTTCAAACGCATCTTCGTGTTGTCGAAGTACACCAGGTTGCCGGTCCGCACGTTCACCGCCCCCACCGACACACGAACGTCGCCGTCGTTGATGCGGTCGAAGTCGGCGAACTCGAGCAGCGTCTCCTTCAACGCGGCCGTATCGTAGTAGCTGACCACGTTGGGGTTTTGCTTGCCGAGCCAGGCTACCGGTAACGGCACGCGCGGCGAGAAAAACCCCGGCTGGCCCTCGGTCAGGGCGCGTGCGGCCGCCCACCCACTCGCCCACTTGCGCGTGAAATCGTGCATGCCGAACATGGGCGGCATCCAGGCACCCAGACCACCGACCCAGTCGCGTGGATGGCAGATCCGGTTCCAGAATCCATGCAACGCCGCCACGCGGTTTTCCGGCGCATTGCCGGCGATGATGGCGGTATTGAGCGCGCCGATCGAAATGCCGGAGATCGTGCCCGGATGCACACCCATCTCGGCCAGGCCTTCGTACACGCCGGCCTGGTACGAGCCGAGCGCGCCACCGCCCTGAAGCACCAGAGCGACTTCGTCGTAGTGCGGCAGCACGAACGCCACTTTGTTGTGCAAAGACATGTCGCTTCCTTCGCGTAAATCCACGCAAACTTATTCGTTGACCGCGAGCTTCACGGTTTCGCTTTGAGCCAGATAGTCGAGCGCAACCTCGCCGATATCCAGCGTGAGATTGGCGATCAGATGCCGCGCGCCGACCACCCGTTTCACCGGCAGATCGGCCACGGGCGCCAGCGCGTGCGGATGAAATTCGAGCGCCGCCGGACCGGTCCACGCCCCGAGCACGCTCACGTCGCGCAAGTAGAAGCGCACGAGTTCGCAGACGCGCGGCGAACCGTCAACGTGCGGGATCACCTTGAGCAGATAATTCGGTGTCTCTGCAAGCTTCCTGCGTTCGGCCTCGATATCGAGCGGCACATGCTTGTAGCCCATCGTGCCGGTTGCGACGCGTTGGGTGCCGTAGTCGAGCGTGCCGAGCAGCGTGTCGTTGCCATCGATGCTCAAGGTCGGGCGCGCCAGCTTCTTCGGAAAGCCCCAGATTTCCCGGCCACCGGCAATCGGGCCTTCGTCGTCGAGGTACATCGAATGCGTGTAGTTGCCGAGGCGCCCTTCCTGATCGCGCACCGTAATGACCTGACCGGTTTCCGTGTAGTCACCGAAGCCCGACGAATCCGGCATGCGAATAAATTCGTAGTGCACAAGATTGTTTTCCGGGCGCAAGGGCTCCGGCACGATGGCTTTCAGCGCATCGAAATCGGTCTCGTAGGTAATGATGAAATATTCCCGGTTGATGAAACGGTACGGCGGCCGGGGATAGGCGGGATTGTGGACAGGCATCGCAAAGGCGTCTTTGCGAATCGAAGCCAGATTCAGGCGGGTCATGACGTTCTCTCTTTGAGATTGAGTTGCACTGCAGCAGATGCTACTCACTCGCGAATCACGAGAGAATCCGTCGATATCAGGAATCTATCTTCCAGTTATCGGGAAGATATTGGTGTGATGGAAACGTTGAAGAGGCTGCCAGCCATTCAGCCAGCCAGCCAGCCTCTTGCAATTTCATTGCCATTCGCGAACGCTAGACGCGCTGCTCAGCTTTCGCAGTCCGCAATCGCGCTGTAAACGAGCGTGCGCAACTGCCGGCGAATCGGGCACGCGGTCGAAGGCAGGAGCTGGGTGAGAAACAGCACGATCATGTCCTCGCGAGGATCGACCCAGAAGAAGGTACTGGCCGCGCCGCCCCAGAAGAAGTCGCCCGCGCTGCCCGGAATCAGCGTGGATGCAGGCGCAATCGTCGTGGCAAAGCCATGCCCGAAGCCAACGCCTTCGTAAGCCGCTTCGGTGAACATCGAGCGTGAGAGACGCGGCAAGTCGACACCGCCCGGCAAATGGTTGGCGGTCATCAGCTCGATGGTCTTCGGCCCCAGCAGCCGCACGCCGTCCAGTTCGCCCCCTTGCAGCAGCATGCGCGAGAACCGCATGTAGTCCGCCGCCGTGGAAACGAGGCCGCCGCCGCCCGAAACAAACGAGGGCGGCTCGCGATAGGGGCTCGTGTGAGGATCATCCTGCAACTCAGGGCCTTTTTCGGAAACGACCTTCGAACCGAGCGCGCCGATGGCATAGCAGGCGCAGAAGCGGGACACCTTCTCCTGCGGCACGTAAAAGGCCGTGTCGACCATGCCGAGCGGGTCGAAGATCCGCGTTGTCAGAAAGTCCTCGAAGGCCATGCCACTGACCTTGCCGACGAGATAGCCGAGCACGTCCGTGGAAACCGAATAGTTCCAGGCATCGCCTGGCGAAAATTCCAGCGGCAGCGTGGCCAGCTTCTCGATCATTTCGTCGAGCGTACCCGCGGTCGCAAGCTCGCCCACCTTCAGCTTGCGATAGGCCGCATCGACATTGGTGTTCTGCTGGAAGCCATAGGTCAGGCCGGAGGTATGCCGCAACAAGTCGACCACGCGCATCGAGCGCGCGCTCGCGCGCGTCTGGAAGCTCTCCATGAAACCGCCCGCGTACACGCCGAGCTTTTCCCACGACGGGATGTACTTGCTGACGGGGTCGTCGAGCGCAATCTTGCACTCTTCGACCAGCATCATGATCGCCACCGACGTAATGGGTTTGGTCATCGAGTAGATGCGGAAGATCGAGTCCTCGACCATCGGCGTGCGCCGTTCGCGGTCCGCGAGACCCAGCACCGAGTTCAGCGCGAGTTCGCCGCGCCGCCACACCTGGGTGACGGCGCCCGCGAGCGTGCCGGTCGAGACGTAGTTCTCTTCGAGAAAACGTTCGATGCGCGCGAGCCGCTCACACGACATGCCCTGCTTTTCCAGACCTTCCCTACCCATGACGCCTCCTTGAATGGATTGACCGAGCGTATCCGGAACCGATGGATTGCACGCGATGCGCGTCACAGTATCGGTCATCCGGCGCGAAGTTGCCTTGCATTGCGTATCGGCACCATGCGCGTTGAAATTTCGTTTTTTTCGCGCCTCGACACGCAATACGTGTGGGGTACACTACCGGGCGACAAAATACAGAATGAGAGCGGGGGTGGCAGCCATGGGCGAAATGGAAACACATTCCTGGCCCGGGAAGGCGTTGTTTCGCGCATTTCCGAAGGACCCAGAAAAAGAGCAGGCCGTACTGCGCATCACGCTCGGTTCAGTCGTGCTTCTCGCCTACCTCGTTGCCTGCTCGATCTATCGCTCGACCCACGTCTACGCCACGCTGCTGGCGGTCACCGCTTATGTGGCGTTCGGCGTCATCACGTATGTGGCGGTCACCGTCGCGCCAACGCGCTCGCTCTTGCGCCTCACGCTCTCCACGGTCGCCGATCAGGCCATCGTCACCGCCGCGCTGGCCGTGGGCGGAACGGCCGCGCTGCCGCTCCTGTGGGTGGCCTTCTGGTTTCTGGTCGGCGCGGGCTGCCGCTATGGCCAGCGCATGCTGGGCCTTTCCTGTGTGGTGGCGCTCGTCGGCATCATGGGACTGATGCATTGGCAACCGTGGTGGCGCGCCAATATCACGGCCGCGCTCGGCATTGCGCTGAGCATCGTGGCGACGTCCGTCTATCTGGCGGTGCTCGTCTACCGGCTGGAACGCCAGGCGTCGACCGATCCGCTCACCGGGCTCTACAACCGCGTGCGGCTCGAGCAAGCCATTGGACGCGCGCTCTTTACGCGCGCCGGTGAGGTCGAGCGCACCGCCATGCTGCTCGTCGACCTCGACGGCTTCAAGGAAGTGAACGACTCCTTTGGGCACGCGGTGGGCGACGAACTGCTGCGCAGCTTCGCCGCCGCACTGGTGCGCCGCATGCGGCGAGGCGACACGCTCGCACGCCTGGGCGGCGACGAGTTCGTGGTGCTGGCGCGTCACGTCTACGACAAGAACGACGCGCTTACCGTCGCCAACAGCATCCACGCGATTCTCGCCAACATGCGCACCGTGGGCGGCTATCCGGTGACCGTGTCGTGCAGCATCGGCGTGTGCCTGCTCACGCAAGGCAGCGGCAGCCGCTCGCTCGATGCGCGAACCTTGATGCGCGCCGTCGACAGCGCCATGTACCGGGCCAAGTCGCGCGGCATGGGCAAGACCGAGTTCGTCGAAACATTCGGCGTCGCGCCCAGCATGGTCTGACCCCACTCGCTGCCGTCGCGTTCGGGGAATCCCCGGCTTGCGCCACGCTTATGCCCGGATTGTTCTCCTGGCGGAAACAGTGAATTCGGCTATTAGGTATTTACCCTAGTCTCCGACCCTCCTACACTGACTTCACCGCTGCTTACAACCCTGTAGGCAGCTAAAGAAGAACGTAAATCTGGAGGTTAGTCATGAAATCGCTCGTCCAAGCCGTCGTTATCGCTGCCGCCCTCGCCGCTCCCGTTGCCGTGTTCGCCCAGTCGAACCAGCCCGTGACGCGCGCGCAAGTCCGTGCAGACATGATCCAGGTCGAAAAGGCCGGCTTCAATCCGGCACGTTCGAACCCCAATGAATATCCGGCGAACATTCAAGCTGCCGAAGCTCGCGTCGCTGCGCAAAACAGCGCAGTGGGCGGCGTGAACAACGGTTCGTCGCAAGCCGGTCAGGCAGCGCAGTAAGCTGCCCGGCTGGATAGCCGCGCTTTGTCGTTGTTGCCTTCTGGCCCGCCATCGCAGTGTGTTGCGATGGCGGGCCAGTTGCGTATCTGGCGCTCGCAACGCCTCGCGTTGCCCCTTGTTAAGGCTGAACGCGCAACACGACCTCTCCGTCGCCCGCCGGCAACTGCAATTCCACGCCCAGTTCCCCAGCTTGCGAATTCAACCCGCCGGCGTCGCGCAGTTCGGGCCATTGCCGCAGCGTGAGCGGAAGCGATCCCTTCACGCCGTCGTAGCGCACGTTGAGCGTATCGCCGCGCCGGGTCACGCTCACGTGGGTCACGCGCGCGCCGCGCTGGTCGCGCAGCGTCGCGGCGGCGCTCGCGCCGTCGGCCAGTTCGAACAGATGCAGTTCGCTGCGCGATGCGTAGTCGTAATCGGGGCGCTGGTCCTCGGTGCCGATCGCGAACAGCGTATTCGGCCGCACGTAGACCGGCAGGCTCAGAAACCCGTGCCGCTCGCGCAGCCACCTGCCGCCCTCGACCGGCCGGCCCGTGAACAGATGCGTCCAGCGCCCCGCCGGCAGCCAGAAGTCCACGTCGCCCGCGGCGTTGAACACCGGCGCCACCAGCAGCGATTCGCCGAGCAGATACTGACGGTCAAGATGATCGCAGGTCGGGTCGCCGGGAAACTCCAGCAGCATGGCGCGCAGCATCGGCGTACCGCGATCGACCGCCTGCTGCGCGGCGTCGAACAGGTACGGCATGAGGCGTGACTTCCATTCGGTGAAATGGCGCACCACCTCCACGGCTTCGTCGTCGAACAGCCATGGAACGCGATACGACTTGCTGCCGTGCAGGCGGCTGTGGCTCGACAGCAGCCCGAACGCGCACCAGCGCTTGTAGACGTCGGCGGGCGCGGTGTGCTCGAATCCGCCGATGTCATGGCTCCAGAAACCGAAGCCGCTCAGGCCCAGCGAGAGACCGCCACGCAACGTCTCGGCCATCGATTCGTAGGTCGCGCTGCAGTCGCCGCCCCAATGCACGGGCAACTGCTGGCTGCCCACGGTGCCGGAGCGCGCGAACACCACCGCCTCGCCCTCGCCGCGCACTTCGCGCAGCACGTCGAACACCACCTTGTTGTAGAGGTAGCTGTAGTAGTTGTGCATCTTCTGCGGATCGGAGCCGTCGTGGTAGACCACGTCGGTCGGAATGCGCTCGCCGAAATCCGTCTTGAAGCAGTCCACGCCCATTTCCAGCAAACGCCGCAAATGTCCCGCATACCACTGTGCCGCGGCGGGATTCGTGAAGTCGACGATGCCCTGGCCGGGCTGCCAGCGGTCCCACTGCCACACGTCGCCGTTGGGCTTGCACAGGAGGTAGCCTTTCGCCATGCCTTCGGCGAACAGCGGCGAAGGTTGCGCGATATACGGATTGATCCACACGCAGATCTTCAGCCCACGCGCCTTGAGCCGCGCGAGCATACCCTGCGGATCGGGAAAGGTCTCGCGGTTCCACTCGAAGTCGCACCAGTGGAAGGCCTTCATCCAGAAGCAGTCGAAGTGAAACACGTGCAGCGGGATGCCGCGCTGTGCCATGCCGTCGATGAAGTGATTCACCGTGGCTTCGTCGTAGTTCGTGGTGAACGAGGTGGTGAGCCACAGGCCGAACGACCACGCGGGCGGCAGCGCCGGGCGCCCGGTGAGCTGCGTGAAGCGCTCCAGCACGGCTTTGGGCGTGGGGCCGTCGATCACGTAGTATTCGAGCCGCTCGCCTGCCACGCTGAACTGCACCTTCGCCACCTTCTCGCTGGCCACCTCGAACGACACGTTTTCCGGGTGATTCACCAGCACGCCGTAGCCGCGGTTGGTCAGATAGAACGGCACATTCTTGTACGCCTGCTCGGTGCCCGTGCCGCCGTCGCGGTTCCAGCTTTCGACCACCTGCCCGTTCTTCACGAACGCGGTAAAGCGCTCGCCGAGCCCATAGACGTTCTCGCCAACGCCCAGGTCGAGCCGCTCGAACATGAACGCAGCGCCTTGCTGGCTGGCGTCGTGGACCTGGCCGCTCGCGCGAAAGCCGCTGCCGGTGATGCGCTCGCCGTCGCGCAGGAAATCCACCGACCAGTCGCCCGACTTGACGATGCGCACCGTCAGCGACCCGCTGGTGAGGCCCGCCTCGGCCTCGGTGTTGTGCGTGACGACTTCCGTGCCCGTGCGCTCAAGCGTGAAATGCGGGCCGCGATCGCGCGCGCCGGCAAAATGCTCGACGCGCACGCCAATCACACCGCTTTGCGGCGAAAAGAAGCGCCACGTGAAGAGGCCCGTGTCGAGCTGCCGTTCGCGGTTCGATACGTCGCGGGGCGCCACATGCACGAGCAGTTCGTCGCCGACGATCTCCACGCTGTGCGGCGACGCCGAGTACGAGACGTTCAGGCCGTCCCGGATCAACCAGTTGCCATCGCTGATTTTCATTTAGATGTACTCATAGCTCATTGAACAGCCAATCCAGATCCACCTGCGGTGTGGCTAGAGCGCCTGCTCGGTCTTCCTGTCGAACACGTGGATGTGCTCGCTCGCCATGTCGAGTCCGATCGCCTCGCCGCTGCGCATGGCGCACATGCCGGCTTGCGCGATCATCACGGGTGCCGGGACGCCATCGAGCTTCACCGCGATGAAGTTCATGGACCCAGTGGTCTCCACGGTGTCGATCATGCCGCGCAGGCCATGCGCTTCGCGGTGCAACTGCAGATGCTCGGGACGCAAGCCGATCCAGACCTCGGAGCCCGCCGGCAGCGCGCGGCCCAGGTCGAGCGTGTGCGCGCCCGCGCCTGGTGTGCCGCCGAACTGCGCGCTGCGCCCGTCCGGCCCGATCACGGCTTCGATGAAGTTCATCGACGGCGAGCCGATGAAGCCCGCGACAAAGCGGTTGGCAGGCCGGTGATACAGCGTGAGCGGCGCGCCCTGCTGCTCGACTTCGCCCGCGCGCATCACGACCACGTGATCGGCCATCGTCATCGCCTCGATCTGGTCGTGCGTGACGTACACCGAAGTCGCGGAGAGTCGCTGATGCAGCTTGCGGATCTCCGTGCGCATATGCACACGCAGGGCGGCATCGAGATTCGAGAGCGGCTCGTCGAACAGAAATACCTTCGGATTGCGTACGATGGCGCGACCCATCGCCACGCGCTGGCGCTGGCCGCCCGAAAGCTGGCGCGGCATGCGCGCGAGCAGATGGTCGAGGCCCAGCGTGCGCGCCACGCCGTCGATGCTCTCGCGAATGACCTTCGGCGCAGCGCGACGCAGCCGCAGCGAGTACGACATGTTTTTTTCGATATTCATGTGCGGATAGAGCGCGTAGCTCTGGAACACCATCGCCACGTCGCGCTTGCGCGGCGGCACGTCGTTGACGACCTGGCCGTCGATGCGCAGCGTGCCGCCCGTGATCGGTTCGAGCCCGGCAATGGTGCGCAGCAAGGTGGACTTGCCGCATCCCGACGGTCCGACCAGCGCGACGAAGCACCCTTCCGGCACGCTGATATCGATGTCCTTCAAAACCTGCACGGTTCCGTAGCTCTTGCTCAGGCGCTCGATCTGTATGCGATCCACAGCGATTCTCCGTATGCGTTACTTGAGCGCGCCGGCCGTCAGCCCGGCGACGATCTTGCGTTGCAGCAGCATGAACGCCACGAGGATGGGCGTGACGAAAATAGCCGAGTAGGTCATGATGCCGATCCAGTCGACCTTGGTCGCGCCGACGAATGCCGAGAGACCCACCGTGGCGGTCTGATACTGGTCGTCGAGAATCAGCGAGCGGGCGTAGACGTACTCGCCGAACGATTGCAGGAACACGAGGAGCGCCGAAACGAGAATGCCGTTCACCGCGAGCGGCAAGATCACGCCGAAAAACGCGCGTGCCGGCGTGGCGCCATCCACGAGCGCCGCGTCGCGCAGCTCGCGCGGCACCTGCACGAAGCTCGGGCGGCACAGCACGATATAGAACGGCAGCGTCTTGGTGATCTGCGCGAGCACCACGGCGAGGCGGGGCGTGTCGAGGAGGCCGAGCATCTTGAACGCCGTGAAGATCGGCGTGACCATGAGGCTCGATGGAAGCGCCTGCAGCACCAGCACCGCGAAGATTGCGACACGGGTCCAGCGGTTCTGCACGAAGGCGAGCGCATAAGCGGCGCCGGTGCCGACGAACACGGTCACCGCCACCGTGCCGCATGCGGTCACGAACGAGTTCCACAGGAAGTTGCCCATGCCGCTGCTGCTGAACACCTGCCACAGGTGCGATTGCAGATGCTGCGGCCAGAACGTAGGGGGATACTGGAACATCTCGCTCGCGCTCTTGAATGCGGTGATATACATCCAGTACAGCGGGAACAGATAAACCGCCGTGACGCACAGCGCGATGACGAACAGCACATAGCGCTTCATCCCGGCCTCCCGCGTGGGGGTCGCTTCATCTCAGACCATCCTTTCGTTGCGCGTGGAGCGCACGTAGATCACTGCGACGATCAGCACGAGCACCAGCATGACCGTGGCCACCGCCGAGCCCGCCGACACCTCGAAGGTCTGCAGGGAAAGCTGCCACGACCAGTACTGCGCGACCAGCGACGAGTTGGCCGGACCGCCCTGCGTGAGCGCTGCGATCAGATCGAACTGCTGCATCGTCAGAATCGCGCCCAGCGCGATCACGGCGCCGAGCGTGGCCTTCATCATCGGCAGCGTGATGCCGATGAAACGCTGCAGCGCATTCGCCCCATCGAGTTCGGCGGCTTCGTAGAGATCGGCCGGAATCGCCGCGAGCCCGACCGAAAGCAGCAGCATATTGAACGGCACGCCAAGCCACACGTTCGCGGCGATCACGGCATAGAGCGACCAGTGCGGATCGGAGAGCCAGAAGATCTTCTCTTGCAGGATGTGCGTTTGCATCAGCACATGATTGAGCACGCCATAATCGCCTGCGAAAATCAGCTTCCAGATCACGCCGACCACGAGCCCCGGCATGATCCAGCCCGCGAGAAACAGGCCGCGCATGAGGCTCGCGAACGGGAAGTCCTGCGCGAACAGCAGCGCCAGCAGAAAACCGATCACCACCTGGAAGACGAGCGAGAGCCCAACGAACAGCACCGTGTTCACGATCACCAGGTGCATCTCGGGACGGCTGAACACATCGCGATAGTTCGCGAGCCCGACGAACGGCCGCAACAAAGTGGCGGGGGCCATCAAATCGACCTGCTGAAACGACAGGACGATGTTGTAGATGAGCGGCAGGCCCGCAAACACCAGCAGATACAGCAGCGCGAACACCGCCAGCGAGATCTCGAAGGCGTGCGCGCGCGGCAAGCGGCCCAGGCGCCCCGCGGCCGGGTCGCGAGGAGCGCGGCGCGAAAGTGTGTTCATGGCGTTCATTGCTCAAAGGCGGGACGGCGCCCGAAGAACACATGTTCCCCGGGCGGCAACAACCTCAATGCCATACTTGGGAATGCTTATTTCGCTGCCGCCTGCACGGTCTGTGCGTCGGCCGCCATGGCCTGTTGCGGCGTGGCCTGGTGCGTCAGCACCGACTGGATTGCGTCGGAGATCGACTTCGAGATTTTCGGCCAGTTCGGGTTCGGACCACGCGCACGGGCGTACTGCATCTGCTCGTTGAAGACCTTGTACGCCTGCGGCCACTTCGGGTTCGGCGTCACGGTGTCCTTGGACGGCGGCAGCATGCCGAATTCGTTCCAGTCGCGGCCGCGCTGCGCATACATGTACTCGAGGAACTGGAAGGCCACATCCGGGTTCTTCGCGCCACGCAGGATCGCGTGATTCTGCTCACCGAGCGCCGAGGCGCGCGGGCCGCCCGCCTTCTCGACCGGCAGGAGCGCGACGCCCCACTTGAACTTCGCGCCCTTTTCCACGGCGCCCAGTTCCCACGGACCGTCGATGTCCATCGCGGCATTGCCGTTGATGAACGTGGCCGCCGCCTCCGACTGGCTATGCGTGAGCGTGTCCGGCGACGCCACCTTGCTGTCCAGCAGCTTCTGCCAGAAGGCGGCCGCGCGCACGGCGCCCGGGTCGCTCATGCGGTCCCAGTCCGCGCCCGCGGCCTGCACGAACGGCAGGAACTGGAACACGCCCTCTTCCGTGTTGATGGCGGAAAACGCGAGACCGTACACGCCCTTCCTGGCGTCGGTGAGCTTTTGCGCGTCCGTATAGAGTTCGTCCCAGGTCTGCGGCGCGTGCTCGGGGTCGAGCCCGGCTGCCTTGAACAGGTCCTTGTTGTAGTACAGCGCGAGCGTGTTCGTGCCGCGCGGAATCGCATAAACCTTGCCGTTCCAGGTGGCGTTTTTCAGCGGGCCGGGGAAGATCTGCTTCGCGTCGATGACCTTCGACTTCGCGAGGTACGGGTCGAGATCGAGCAGCGCGTTCTTCGAAGCGAACATCGCCGTGTTCGGGTTGTCGATCGGCACGACGTCGGGCATGTTGCCGGACATCACGGCGCGCATGGTTTCGTCGTTGAGCGCAGCAAAGCCTACCTTGCGGATCTGCACATGGACATCGGGATGCAGCTTGCCGAATTCCTGCGCCATTTTCGCGGTGTAGTCGTCGGGCTCGTCCACGGCCCAGACCGAGAGCGTCGCGGCATGCAGCGACGCGCAGGAAAGCGAGAATGCCAAACCAATGGCCGCGGATGCGGCAAGTAGCCTCTTCATGCTGTCTCCGTTTTCGCGCGTTGCGAATCGCGCTTTGTTTCAGGCTCTTTTCTGGGACCTGGCGGGAGCCGTGCCGCTGCAACCGCGTTTTCCGGAAACGTTTCCGGAAACAGGCAAATAGTTGCTTCTGCAGGCAGCGCTGTCAAGCTGGCTGCGAAAATCGCAATGCCGATTCGCGGAAACCGCAATGCCGACGGCGGCCGCCGCGGACTAGCGCTGGACGGCCTCGGACGTCACCGTGTCGTCGTCGCGCTCGCGCAGCGTCAGCGGCCACAGCAGCGGCTCGCGCGCGGCGCGGTAGGTGTCGCCGAGATCCGGGAATTGCGCGAGCAGCGCCTGCGCGAGGCGCTGCCCCAGCCCATAGGCGTCGAGCGTGAAGCCGGAAAGGCGCGGCGCGAGGTATTCCGACACTTCGCCGGCCAGCACGCCGCCCGAAATCGCCAGATCGCGGCCAGGCGCCCGGCCGGTTTCGTGCAGCTTGCGGTACGCGCCGATCGCCATGCAGTCGCTCTGGAACATGAGCGCATCGGGCGGCACGCCAAGCTTGAGCAGCGCCTCGGTCGCGAGATAGCCGCCGCGTTCGGAGAGTTCGTTGCGCTGCACGAACCCTTCGGGCACGGGCAGCCCGTGCTTCTTCATCGCCTTCTTCCACGCGTGCAGGTAGATATGCGCCTGCATCGCGTCGCCGCCGGGAATGGCGAGCGCAATACGGCGATGCCCTTGCGCCACGAGCCGCTCGACACCCTCCGTGACGGCAGCCTCGAAGTCCAGATCGACCCATGCGTGCTTGCCGCCCGACTCGCTGCGGCCCAGCGCCACGAACGGGAAATGGCGGCTCGCGACGTAATCGAGCCGCTCGTCGTGCCGCCGCGTCCCCGCGAGAATCACGCCGTCCACATGACGGCGATCGACAATGCGCCGCAGCCGCGCGAACTCGTCGTCCCACGACTCGCTCGAGTACATGACGAGGTCCATGCCGTGCCGCGACAGGACCGACTGGAGACCGTCCGCCAGCTTCATGAAGATGCCGAGCGTGTAGGTCTCTTCTTCGCGCCGCACCGGCAGCATCAACCCGACGATGTCGAGCCGCCCCCGGCGCAGGCTCGCGGCCGACTTGCTTGGCGCATAGCCATGCTCGAGCGCGGCGGCGCGCACGCGCTCACGCGTTTCGGCGCTCACCTCGTCGCTGTCGTTCAAGGCGCGCGACACGGTCGAAACGGACAGCTTCAGTACTTTGGCGAGTTCCCGAATACCCATGCGCTGGTTGAGTGATGTTGGAATGTGTTCGGGCTCGCGGAGCCCGAACAGTGCGAAACATCATAACCGTAAGGAAGCGTCGGGCCGAAGTGGCCGAAGCAAAAAACAGCCAGCGGACGTTCTTCACGTCCGCTGGCTGTTTGCTGTGGCGCCTCGCGCCGGTTTGACGGTGCGGGCCATCAAAGCCTCAAAGCGGCACGTCCTCGATCAAGCGCGCTTTCACCGCGCGGATGCGCTGGTCGACGAAATAGCCGCCGCCTTCCGTATACCGAAGGTAAAGGCGTCCGCACAACGTGCATTTCCACACGCCGCAACGGTTATACGGAAAGTACCGGGGCGCGACCGGCGCATTCTCCGACCAGTAGCCGGCCCCTCCCGGCAGATGTTCGGCGAAGGTCGATTCGGCTTCGTCCGCGCTAACGAGCGTGCCGATCTGTTCCAGTTGCCGCTCGTCGAGCGAGAGCGGCTGCGATTGCCAGCCATCCAGCGGCGTTTTCGTGCAGGTGCACGGCGGCGGGTCGGTTTGCTCCGCGTGTTCGGCGAGTTCGCGCAACGCGGCAGCGTCAAGGTATCGGGTCATGGAGCAAGAGTGGATCTGCGGTTGAGCGAGGGAGCACAGGCTCCGGCGGGCATCTTAACGCCTGACGCCGCCTGGGTTCATCAGGCGCCGCTTCTCATGCGCTCGATGTGCGGCATCACCCATGCGCGGTCGAAGCGCCCTTCGGCGATCGCCTGCAATGCGGCGGCCTCCTTTTCGCCTTGCCTGCGCGCGCCCGCGATGACGGTCTCCACATCAACAGGCGCGATGGCGAGCAAGCCGTCCTCGTCGCCCACGATGATATCGCCAGGATTGACGACCATCCTCCCAATGGTCACCGGCACGTTGATTTCGCCTGGCCCGTTCTTGTAGGGTCCGCGGTGCGTCACGCCGCGCGCATACACGGGAAAGTCGCGCTGGCGAATCGCGCCGACGTCGCGGATCGCGCCGTCGATCACGAGCCCCTGCACGCCGAGGCTTTCCGAGTAGCTCGACATGATGTCGCCCATCAGGGCCTGGGTCACCTCGCCCGCGCCATCGATCACGAGCACGTCGCCCGGCCGGCAGAAGTCGAAGGCGCGATGGATGGCGAGATTGTCGCCGGGACGCGTGCGCACCGTCACGGCCGTGCCCGCCATTGGCCTGGGCTTGTGGAACGGCTGCAGGCCGAGAATGCCGCTCGAGCGCGCCATGTTGTCGCTCAGGAGCGACACTTGCAGTTCGCGCAACGTGGCGAGCGTCGCTGCGCTGGCCTGCGGAGCAGACTCGTATTCACGCCAGCCAATCGGGTTCATTTCGCTATCCCTTCCGGTGCGGTTTGTCGTTCGATCTGCGCGGAAAGACGGCTGTACACCGCACGCGCGTTGCCTTCGTAGATGCGTTGTCGATCGGCGTCGCTGAGCCATTCGATCGCGTCGATATAGCGGCGCGTGTCGTCGTAGTAGTGGCCGGTTTCCGGGTCGATGCCCTGCACCGCGCCGATCGTCTCCGAGGCGAACAGAATGTTCTCCACCGGAATCACCCTGGCGAGCAGGTCGGAGCCTGGCTGGTGGTAAACGCAGGTATCGAAGAACACGTTCTTGAGCAGGTAGTCCTTCAGGAGCGGGCGCTTCATGTCCTGCGCCAGGCCGCGATAGCGTCCCCAGTGATACGGAACCGCGCCGCCGCCATGCGGAATGATGAAGCGCAAGGTCGGGAAGTCGGCGAACAGGTCGCCTTGCAGCAGCTGCATGAATACCGAGGTGTCGCCGTTGAGGTAATGCGCCCCCGTCGCATGAAAGTTCGGATTACATGACGATGAAACGTGGATCATCGCGGGTACGTCGAGTTCCACCATCGCCTCGTAAAGCGGATACCACGAGCGGTCCGTGACAGGCGGCCCCGACCAGTTCCCGCCCGAGGGGTCCGGGTTGAGATTGCAGCCCACGAAGCCCAGTTCCTCCACGCAGCGACGCAACTCGGGAATGCAGTTTTCCGGCGTCACGCCCGGCGCCTGAGGCAACTGGCAAACGCCCACGAAATGCTGCGGGAACAGCGCGCACACGCGATGCACGAGATCGTTGCATTCGCTGGACCACAGCGCATTTGCCGCTGCGCCCGACAGGTGGTGGCCCATGCCCGCGGCGCGCGGGGAAAAGATCGTCAGGTCCGTGCCACGCTCGCGCTGAATGCGGCGCTGGCCATTTTCGATGCTTTCGCGAATCTCGTCGTCGCTGATCGGCGGGCGCGGCGGAACCGGCGTGCCGTCCTTGAGCGCGGCAATCTGCTTGACGCGCCAGGCTTCGTGCTGGGGCGGCGAGGTCGTGTAGTGACCGTGGCAATCAATGATCATGTAGCAATTCCATCAGGTGTACGGACGATTAGGATCAGCTTTCCGTCGCTTCGTCGTGGCCAACGAGCGCCCGGTTCGAGGTGCCGCTCCCGGCAGGCTTCACGCGCATGACGATGGCGATGAGCGTGGCGACCACGAGGAAAGCGGCGATAGTGAGCAACGCGAGCTTGAAATTGCCGGTGGCGTGACGCACGAGACCGATGCTCCACGGCCCCACCACGCCGCCGAACTGCGCGATCGTATTGATGAGCGCGATCGTCGCCGCGCCCGCCGCACCGGTTCTGAACGAAGCGGCAAGGCTCCAGAACAGCGGGTTGCCCGCATAGATGAAGAGGCCCGTCACACAAAGCAGCGCATACGCCAGCAGCGGATTCGGCGCATACGCGCTGCCCGCAATCGCCAGTGCGCTCATGCCGTAGACGAATGCGAGGTGGTACTTGCGATCGCCGGTGCGGTCCGAGCTGCGGCTCACGAGGTACGTGCCCAGCACGCCCAGGAGCGGCGGCGCGGCGGAGAGGAAGCCCACTTCGATGTTGCTGAGGTGACCCAGGCTTTTCACGATCTGCGGCAGCCACAGGAAGAGCCCATAGATGCCGACCAGCGCGCAGCCGAACAGACACGCGAGGCTCCAAACGCGAATGTCGCTCGCCACCTTCAGCAGCGGAAAATGACGATGGCCGCCCAGCGCCTCGCGCTCCGTGGCGAGCGTAGCTTCTAGCCATTGCTTCTCTTGCGCGGAAAGCCAGTCGGCGTCGGCGGGGCGCTCGGTCATGATGCGCAGCGTGACGAGGCCGAGCAGCATCGCAGGCACGCCTTCGATAATGAACATCCACTGCCAGCCGTGCATGCCGAGCACGCCGTTCGCATAAGTCATGACGGTGGTCGAGAGCGGGCCGCCCAGCACGGCCGAGAACGACCCCGCGATGATGTACCCGCCCACGGCGCGGGCGCGGTAGCGCTCCGGAAACCAGTAGGTCAGATACACGGCGATACCCGGCAAAAAGCCCGCTTCCATCACGCCGAGCAAAAAGCGCAGCACGTAGAAGCTCGACGTGTTGAACACGAAGGCCGTTGCGGCCGCAACGGCGCCCCACGTGAGCAGAATGCGTGCGATCCAGCGGCGCGCGCCCACGCGATGCAACAACAGATTGCTGGGCACTTCCAGCAGCATGTAGCCGACGAAGAAAATACTGCCCGCAAAGCCGAACACGGCCGGGTCGAAACCCATGTCCGAGTTCATGTCGAGTGCGGCGAAACCGATATTGATACGGTCCAGATAATTGAAAAACATCATGCAGAAAAGGAGCGGCACAAGCCGCTTGTAAACCTTTCGCATGGTTGCTGCTTCGTCGAAGTGACTCATGCTGTCTCCGCCTCATGGCGACGGGCGGTGCCGTCGCTGCATCGTTATCGGCCGGCAGCGGTGACCGCTGCCGGCGGCCCCCCGCGGGACGGGGCGCCTGAGTTTCGATAATAAGAAGCGGGAGGCGTCGAGTCCAAGACGCGATACTTATGCTTCTATAAGCGTGCGCTTATAGTGTGCTGACGAGCGGCGGCGGCAGGCATTCGAGAAAGGCGCGCAGATGCGGCGAGGCGTCGTCGCTGCGGAACGTCGCGGCCAGCACGGTGCGCTGCGACGCGCCGGGGCCGGAGAAGTGGCGCGCGACGACGTCGGCGCGGCCATGCCGCGCCACCGACTCGCCCACCACGGTCACGCCCAGCCCCGCCGCCACGAGCGCAATGGCAGTCTGGATCTCATAGGCCTGGTGCGCGACGAAAGGCGTCACGCCCGCGTCGCGGTAGAGCGCCTGAACCGTGCGCTTGAACTGCGCGTTCTGATGCTTCGGGTAGAGGATCAACGGCGTATCGGCGAGTTCGTCGATGCGCACCCTCTTTCGTTTGGCGAGCGGGTGATCCGACGCCATCAACACCACGAGCCGCTCGCGCAGCAGCGGCAAGGTCGTGTAACCGGGCACGGCGAGCGGCTGCCGCCCAATGCCGATATGGATGCGCATGTCGCGCAACGCGTCGGTCTGCTCGTCGGTCAGCATTTCAAACAGCTTGAGCTCGACCTGCGGATACGCCTGATGAAACGCCTTGAGCGCGGGCGGCAGAACGCTGTACATCGACGAGCGCGTGAAGCCGACACTGAGCCAGCCGCGCCGGCCCACGCCGATCTCCAGCGCGCCGTGCGTCACCTCGGCGAGCGAACCGAGAATCTGCCGCGCTTCGGTGGCCAGGTACTGGCCGGCTTCCGTCAGGCGCAGCGGGCGGCGCGAGCGATCGATCAGTTGCGTGCCCACACGGTCCTCGAGCGCCCGTATCTGCTGGCTCAAGGCCGGCTGCGCGACGTGCAGACGCTCCGCGGCGCGGCTGAAGTTCAGTTCCTCGGCGAGTGTCACGAAACACTGCAGGCCCCGAAGCTCATTCATCTCGTCATCTCCGTATCGATCTGCCCTGCATCGTAATACAGCGAACAACCCACGAATCAGGCACGTCATTTGCTCGCGATCGAACGACGCATGCCGATCGCCATGTTGAGCGATGGCCCTCTCGGCTCTGGAGGCTCGATGAAAGGCAGGCGGGTACGGATGGCGGGCGTGGCCGTTGTCCTTCTTGCTCTCGCTGCCGCCTATGGCGGCCACGTTGCGCGTGCCTGGGAGCGAGGGCTCGCACCGGTGGCCGCGCCCTCGCCGCCGGCGGGCGACGCCGAAGCCATCGCGCGCGGCGCGAAGCTCGCGGCCATCGGCAACTGCATGACGTGCCATACCGCGACGGGCGGTCAGCCGCTCGCGGGCGGCCTGCCGTTGCAAACACCGTTCGGCGTGATCTACTCGACCAACATCACCCCGGACAAGAACACCGGCATCGGCGACTGGTCGCTCGACGCGTTCACGCGCGCGATGCGGCAAGGCGTGTCGCGCGACGGGCATCTGCTCTATCCCGCGTTTCCGTATCCGCACTTCACGCAGATGAGCGACGCCGATATCGCCGCGCTCTATGCGTGGCTGATGAGCCGCGCGAGCGTCAACGCGCCGGCGCCGCACAATGCGCTGATTTTTCCGTTGGGGTTTCGGCCACTCATGGCCGTGTGGAATAAGCTCTATCTGCCGCCTGAGTCTGCTGCGTCCGCAACGTCTGCTGCGTCCGCTACCGCGACGGACGCACAAGCATCGGAGGTCGCGCGCGGCCGCTATCTCGTCGAAAGCCTCGGTCATTGCGGCGCGTGCCACACGCCGCTCAACCGTCTCGGCGCCGAGCGCCGCGACCATGCGTTGCAGGGCGGCACCCTCGAGGGCTGGGACGCGCCCGCACTGACCGACCTCACGGCACGCCCAACACCCTGGACGCAAGCACAACTGACGAACTATCTGCGTACGGGCTACGCCAGCGAGCACGGCGCGGCGGCCGGCCCGATGCGCACGGTGACCCGCTCGCTCAGCGACGGGTCTCCCGCAGACGTCGAGGCCATCGCCGCATATCTGCTGACACTGCAGTCCAAACCGAACGCCGCCGCGCCGCCTGCCGCAGCCAGCGTCCATGTCTCGACCGCGCCCGCCAACGGCGCTACCCTCTTTGCCGCGGCCTGCGCGTCGTGCCACAGCGCAGGCGCGGCGATGTCGATCGACGGCCATCGTCCGTCACTGTCGCTCTCCACCGCCGTCAACGCCGAAGGCCCGCGCAACATGGTGCGCATCCTGCTCGACGGCATCGCCTGGCACGAGAGCGAGGCTGCGTCCTTCATGCCGCCGTTCGCAGGCACCTTCACGGACGCGCAGATCGCGGAGCTTGCCAACTACACGCGCACGCGCTTCACCGCGCTCGGCCCGTGGTCCGCACTCGACGCTCAGGCGGTGGCGCGTCTTCGCAAGGAAAGCCCATCACGATGATTACGCTCAACATCAATGGCGTCAGCCATACCGTCGATGCCGATCCTTCCACGCCGCTGCTCTACGTGCTACGCAACCAGTTGCAGCTCAATGGCGCGAAGTTCGGCTGCGGGCTCGGCCAATGCGGCGCGTGCACCGTGAGTGTGGGCGGCGAACCGGTGTTCTCGTGCCTGCTGCCGGTCGTGGCGGTGGGCGAGCGGCCCGTGCGCACCGTCGAAGGACTCGGCAGCGCGGATCATCCGGGGCCGCTGCAACAGGCCTTTATCGACCAGCAGGCCGCGCAATGCGGCTACTGCATCGCGGGCATGATCATGCGCGCGCAAACACTTCTGGAACGCACGCCGCACGCCACCGACGACGAGATTCGTCGCTATATGCAGCCGAATCTGTGCCGCTGCGGCACGCATATGCGTATCCTCGCGGCGATCCGGCAAGTGGCGACGGGCGTGCAGTCATGAGCCGCGCCCGCTCATCCCCTGCGTTCGACCCTGGCGGCCCCGACGATGCCGCGCGCCGCCGTTTCCTCGTGGGCGGCTCGCTGATGGTGAGCTTCGCCATCGTGCCCGGCATGGCCGCGCTCGCGCAAACCACCACCGAAGCCGGCACCTTCCATGCGAGCGCCCCGAAGCTGCCCGGCAGCCTCAAGACCACGCCATCGCTCGACGCGTGGATCAAGGTCGGCCCCGACGGCCACGTCAGCGTGTTCACGGGCAAGGTGGAGCTGGGCACCGGCGTTCGCACGGCGCTCCTGCAACTCGCCGCAGAAGAACTCGACCTCGCGCCTGACGCGATCGAACTGATCACGGCCGATACGGCCGCCACGCCAAACGAGGGCTACACGGCAGGCAGCCACACGATGGCGGACAGCGGCACGGCCATCCTCGACGCAGCGGCCCAGGTGCGCACGTTGCTCGTCGCGAGCGCGGCGGCACAGTTGGGCGTCGATGCCGCCGCGCTCACCACACGCGACGGCGCGATCCTCGCCGCCGACGGACGGCGCGTGGCCTACGGCGAAGCGGTA
The DNA here is from genome assembly GCF_026343935.1 of Paraburkholderia sp. CNPSo 3076. Taxonomy (NCBI): domain Bacteria; kingdom Pseudomonadati; phylum Pseudomonadota; class Betaproteobacteria; order Burkholderiales; family Burkholderiaceae; genus Paraburkholderia; species Paraburkholderia sp. CNPSo 3076. The sequence goes on from NZ_JAPMAL010000011.1 coordinate 159,948, forward strand.
CAGCACGCGAACCTGCATCAGGACGCGCAGCCCAACGCCGCGAAAAAGCCGCCCGCGCACTACGCCGTGATCGGGCACACGCTGCCGCGCGTGGATATTCCGGGCAAGGTCACGGGCGGCCCGAGCTATGTCCAGGACCTGCGGCCCGCCGGAATGCTGCACGCGCGCGTAGTGAGGCCGCCTTCGTATGGCGCGCGGCTCGTTGCCGTCGATAGCGCGCACGTGGCGGCGCTGCCTGGCGTCGTCAAGGTCGTGCGCAACGGCGATTACCTCGCCGTGGTCGCCGACGACGAATGGCGCGCCATCGTCGCGATGCGCGAACTCGCGCTCGCGGCGCAGTGGCAGCCGGGCCCGCCGCTGCCCGATCCGGACGGCATTCACGCGTTTCTCTTGAATCTGCCCGCACAGGAAATCGTGGTGGCGGACCAGGGCGCACCCGCAAGCCCGACGATGGCGACGTTGAAAGCCCGCTATTCGAAGCCTTATTTGACACATGGGTCGATCGGGCCGTCGTGCGCGCTCGCGCAACTCGACAACGGCGTCATGACGGTCTGGACGCATACGCAAGGCGTCTACCCGCTGCGCGCCGGCATTGCCGGGATGCTCGGCATGCCGCGCGAGAAAGTGCGCTGCGTGCACGTGGAAGGTTCGGGCTGCTACGGACATAACGGTGCGGACGACGCCGCCGGCGACGCCGCGCTTATCGCCCGCGAGCTGCCCGGCCATGCGGTGCGCGTGCAGTTCATGCGCGAGCAGGAACATCTGTGGGAGCCGTTCGGTCCCGCGATGACCGTGGACGCGAGCGCATCGCTCGACGCCGGCGGATCGATCGTCGCCTGGCAATACGAACTATGGAGCAATACCCATAACAATCGCATCGAGAACGCGGGCCGGCTGTTGCCCGCGCAACTGCTCGCGCGACCCTTCACGCCCGCGCCGCCCAAGCCCATTCCCATGCCGGAGGGCGGTGGCGACCGCAACAGCATTCCGCTCTACCGCGTGCCGAGCCTGCACGTGCAGCATCACTTCCTGCCCGATATGCCGATACGCGTTTCGGCCATGCGCTCGCTCGGCGCGCATATGAACGTGTTCGCCATCGAGAGCTTTATCGACGAGCTTGCGAGTGCCGCGCAAGCGGACCCCGTCGAGTTCCGTCTCAAGCACCTCGACGATCCGCGCGCGCAAGCCGTCATCCACGCCGTGGCCGATCGATTCGGCTGGCGTGCGCATGCCGCGCGCGCGACGCACCCGGACGTGCACGTGTCCGGCTCCGGCTTTGCATTTGCCCAATACAAGAACCTGATGGCCTACCTTGCCATTGCCATGGACGTGACCGTCTTGCGCGATACCGGCGAAGTGCGTATCGAGCGCGTGGTCGCTGCCATCGATTGCGGCCAGATCGTGAATCCGGATGGTGTGCGCAACCAGGTCGAAGGCGGCATTTTGCAGTCCACGAGCTGGACGCTCTTCGAAGAAACGCATTTCGACCGTGAACGTATTACGAGTTTTGACTGGAGCACTTACCCGATCATGCGCTTTGCGTCAGTGCCGAGACGCGTGGAGGTATTGTTGATCGATCGCCCCGGCCTGCCGTTCCTCGGCGTGGGCGAAGCGGCGCAGGGACCGGCCGCCGCGGCGCTCGCAAACGCGATTGCCGACGCGACCGGTGTGAGAATCCGCGACTTGCCGCTACTCGGGGCAAAGTCGCGGAATGCGCTCAAGGCGTAGTGAAACCGCCCCTTGTTTCGCTAGTGCTTTTTAGGCGGCAGAGGCTGGTCGAGGCCGGGCTCGACCGGGGTGGGCACCGCGTCGCCTAGCGGCCTGGAAATATCGTTCTGCGGCGCTCGCTCTGCCTCGCCTGGACCCTCGTCCGCCTCTTCGGTTGGCATAGTCTTGGGCGGCAACGGCTGATCGAGACCCGGCTCGGTCGGCGCGGGCACAGCGTCCCCAATTGGCTTGGGCAGATCCGTGCCGCGCGGTTCCGGTGCATCTTCGGGCTGTTCGGACTCGTCGGACTGGTTGCTCATCGTATCGACCTCCCTTCGCGATGGATATCGCATGGTCCAACCAGAACATGCAGGGAACGTGCCAGCGGAGGATGGACCAACTTCAGTAGAATGAGGGACACTCCGCGCCGAATCCGGCGGCCGACGAAGGATCACGCCCGGAAAATCCTGGAACACGCCTGATGCCGCACGCCCTCGATCGCCGCACCGCCGTCGCATTCCTTGTGGCCGCAACGTTCTTCATGGAGAACCTCGACGCCACGGTCATCACCACGTCGCTGCCCATCATCGCGCGTGACTTTCACACCGCGCCCGCGTATCTCTCGATCGGCGTCTCCGCGTATCTCGTCGCGCTGACCATGTTCATCCCCGTGAGCGGCTGGTTCGCCGAGCGCTTCGGCGCGCGGCGCGTGTTCGCCACGGCCATCACCGTGTTCAGCGTGGCCTCGCTGCTGTGCGCGCTGAGCACGGGCCTGCTCGCCTTCACCGCCGCGCGCGTGCTGCAGGGCCTCGGCGGCGCGATGATGGTGCCGGTGGGCCGGCTCGTCGTGCTGCGCGACACGCCGAAGCACGAGATCGTGCGCGCCATTGCCATCCTGACCTGGCCCGCGCTGGTCGCACCGATTCTCGGACCGCCGCTCGGCGGCTGGATCAGCACGCACTGGAGCTGGCACTGGATCTTCCTGCTCAACCTGCCGCTCGGCGTGGCCGCGCTCGTGGCCGCCCTGCTGCTCCTGCGTGACGAGCACACGCAACCGCGGCGCTTCGATGCCTTCGGCTTCGTGCTGAGCGGCCTCGGCTTCGCGCTCGTCATGAGCGGCATCGAGATGGCGAGCCGCTCCGACGTCAACGCGCCCGTGTCGATCGGCACGTGCGTGGCGGGCGTCGCGCTATTGGCGGCGGCCGTCGCGCATCTGCGGCGCGTGCCGCATCCGCTGTTCGATCTCGCGCCCGTGAAGATCAACACCTTTCGCGTGACCGTGTTCGGCGGCTCGTTGTTTCGCACGGCCATCGGCACTGCGCCGTTTCTGCTGCCGCTCATGTTCCAGGTGGCGTTCGGGTGGAGCGCCGTGGCTTCGGGCGCGCTGCTGCTGTGGCTGTTCGCCGGCAATCTGTGCATGAAGCCGGGCACCACGTGGGTCATGAACCGCTTCGGCTTTCGCACCGTGCTGATCGGCAACGGCACGCTGGTGGCGCTCGGCTTCGCGGGCTTCACGCTGCTCGGGGCGGATACGCCGCGTGTCGTCGTGGCGGCGTTGCTGTTTTTCAGCGGCCTCGTGCGCTCGATGCAGTTCACCGCGCTGAACACCATTGGTTTCGCCGACGTGCCCCAGGCGCAGATGCGAGACGCGACGACACTGTTCTCCGTGCTGCAGCAAATGAACGCCGGCATGGGGATCGCCGTGGGCGCGCTGGCGCTTTCGGTTGCCGAGGCGCTGCGCGGCACCGGGACGGCAGGCGCCGCCGACTTCCATCTCGCGTTCTGGTTCATCACGGCGCTCGCGGCGCTGGGCGTGGTCGACAGCGTGCTGCTGCCGCGCAGCGCGGGCGCGCATATTCTCGCGCGACGCCAGCGCGCCTCCAATCCCTGACCCCGTTCTTCGTTCAACACGATGCTTACCGTTGCGCTTCTCGTCTTCCCGGGCGTCCAGGCACTCGACGTGTTCGGGCCCACCGACGTTTTCTCGGAGGCCAATCGCCTGCTGCCGCCCGAGGCGCAATACCAGCTCGAGCTGATCGCAACGGAACGCGATACCGTGCGCTGTTCCAGCGGTGTGCGGATCGGCGCGGACCGGTATTTCGACGAAGCAAGCGGCCATTTCGATTTGCTGCTCGTTGCGGGCGGCCCGTCGCTCGTAGAGCAGCCGCTTGCCGATGCCGCGCACGCATGGCTGCGCGAAGCCAGCGCGCGCGCCCGGCGCTTCGGTTCCATCTGCAACGGCGCGCTGACGCTGGGGCGCGCAGGATTGCTCGACGCGCGCACCGTGACGACGCACTGGAACGACGCGGCCGCGCTCGCCGCGATGTGTCCGACCGCGAACGTCGAATTCGACCGGATCTTCATTCAGGTCGGCAATCTCTATACTTCGGCGGGCGTGACGGCGGGAATCGATCTTTCGCTGTATCTGCTGGCTCAGGATCACGGCCCGGAAATCGCGCTGAACGTGGCGCGACGGCTCGTGGTGTTCGTGCAGCGCGCGGGCGGCCAGTCGCAGTTCAGCCCGTATCTCACGCCGTACGCGGAGGCGACGTCGCCGATTGCCCAGGTGCAGCAGTACGTGCTCGGGCATCTGAATGAAGATCTGGGCGTGGAAGTGCTCGCCGACGTAGCCAGGATGAGCAAGCGAAACTTCGCGAGAATCTTCGTGCGCGACACCAACGTGACGCCCGCCGAATTCGTCGAGAGCGCGCGCATCGACGCGGCGCGCGTGATGCTGGAAAACAGCACGGCGCCGTTGAAAACGGTGGCCTTTCGATGCGGCATGCGCGACGCCGACCATTTGCGTGTGGCCTTCAGGCGCAAGCTGGGCACCACGCCGCAGCAATATCGCGCGCACTTCGGCGCTGTGACGGCCAGGGCCAAACGCACCGCAACAGCGGATTCGTAGCAGCGCCTTTGCGCCTACGCCCCCGCACGCACCTCGCGCCGCACCGCCTGCGGCGGCACGCCAAAGCCGCGCACGAACGCCTCGCGCATATGCCGCCGGTCGCGAAAACCGGTCTCGCGTGCGATGACGTCGAGCGGATGCGTGCTCTGCTCGATCATGAGCCGCGCCGCCTCCAGGCGCAGGCCCTCCACGGCGCGCGCGGGCGACTGCCCCGTTTCCGCCGTGAACACGCGGCTGAACTGGCGCGGGCTCAGGTGCACGGCGTCTGCAAGCTGCTCCACCGTGAGCGCGCTACTCAGGTTGCGGCGCGCGTAGTCGAGCGCGTTCTGAATGCGGTCCGATTTCGGCGCGAGCGCGAGCATTTCGGAATGCTGCGACTGGCCGCCCGAACGACGCTGATGCATGACGAGCTTGTGCGCAACCGAGCGCGCCACTTCCGCGCCGAGGTCGCGTTCGACCATGGCGAGCGCGAGATCGAGCCCCGCCGTCATGCCCGCCGAAGTCCAGACCGGCCCGTCGACGATATAGATGCGGTCGTCTTCCACACGCACTTCAGGAAAGCGCTGCTGTAGATCGCGCGCGTAGTACCAGTGCATGGTGGCTCGGCGGCCGTCGAGCAGGCCCGCCTCGGCCAGCACGAAACCGCCCGTGCAGATGCCCGCCACCCGCCGCGCCCGGCCGCTCGCGCGGCGCAGGAACGCCAGCACCGCGGGCGCGGCGTCCACGGTACGCGGGTCGTTCACGCCCGCCACGATCCAGGTGTCCACGCGGCTGCGCGCGGGCGCGGGTGTGCGCAGCGTGTCCACGCTCATGCCGAGCGACGAACGAACCGCGCCACCCTCCACCGAATAGTTCTCGATCGCGTAGAACGGCGAGCCGGCCACCATGTTCGCGTATTCGAAAACGCTTTGGGTCGCGAGCGCCATGACCTGGAATTCGTCGCTCAAAAGGTAGCCGATGCGGTGCATGTCCTACTCCCGTCGCTGGATGTCCTGAATCACGACCTTATACGTCATTTGCGCCACGGTCAATCGCGGCCAGAATGCACTCACAGCAGCGCCACTTGCACGTTACCTAACCACTCGCGCCGCTACGCAAAGGAGCTTGATATGAACCAGCAAACCCATCGCGGCACCGCGCTCGTCACCGGCGCATCCTCCGGCATCGGCGCCGTATACGCCGCGGAACTCGCGCGCCAGGGCTACGACCTCGTGCTCGTCGCGCGCAATCGCGAGCGGCTCGCCGCGCTCGCCGGGCGCATCACGAGCGAAACCCGGCGCGACGTGGAAGTGCTCGCCGCCGATCTCAACGACCGTGACGATCTCGCCGCCGTGGAAGCGCGCCTGCGCGACGACGCCAGCCTCACGCTGCTCGTGAACAACGCGGGTATCGGCACGCACACGCCGCTCGTGGAGAGCGACGTCGATTACATGACGCGTATGATCGAGCTGAACGTCACCGCGCTCACGCGGCTCACGTATGCGGCCGTGCCGGGTTTCGTCGCGCGCGGCCAGGGCGCGATCATCAACATCGCCTCCATCGTGAGCATCGCTCCCGAGATCCTCAACGGCGTGTATGGCGGCACCAAGGCCTTCGTGCTCGCGTTCAGCCAGTCGCTGCATCACGAACTGGCGGCCAAGGGCATCCGCGTGCAGGCAGTGCTGCCCGGCGCCACGGCCACGGAGTTCTGGGAGACGGGCGGCCTGCCGCTCGAACATCTCGACAGCGCGATCGTGATGTCCGCCCAGGACATGGTGAGCGCCGCCCTCACCGGCTTCGAGCGCGGCGAAACCGTGACGATTCCTTCGCTGCACGACGTGGAGCAATGGAACGTGTTCGAGACGGCTCGCCGCGCGATGTCGACGCAACTGTCCAGCAACACGCCCGCGGCGCGCTATCGCATCGCGCAGTGACGGTCTGGTTCGATCGGATGGATTGAGTGAAGCGGGGGCTCGCCCCCGCAACCTACACTTCCCGCTTGCTGCGCCCGTACAGCAGCAGCATCGCAGCGATCACCACGCCATAGATGATCTGGCGCCCGGCCTCCGGCATCTGCGCGACCGAGAGAATGGACTGCAGCAGCGTGATGAGGATCGCGCCGGCAACAGTGCCGAGGTACGAGCCGCGGCCGCCCAGAATGGACGTACCGCCCAGCACCACCGCCGCGATCGCGGGCAGCAGGTAGGCGTCGCCCATCGACTGCGCGGCCTTCGACGCATAGCCCGCGAGCAGCACGCCGCCGAACGCGGCGAAGGCGCTGCACACGGCGAACGCGGCCACGGTCACGAGCCGCGTGTCGATGCCGGAAAGATACGCCGCGCGCTCGGTGTTGCCGATCGCATACAGCGTGCGGCCGAAGGTCGTGCGCGAGAGCAGGAACATCGTCGCGGCCCCGATCACGACCCACAGCGCCACGGCATTCGGCACGCCTGGCAAGAGCCAGCCCGCGGCGAGCCAGCGCATGACGTGCGGCGCGGAATCCTGCGGCGACGAGCCGCCCGTATAGACGATCATGATGCCCTGCGCGACCGCGTTGGTCGCGAGCGTCGCGATCATCGACGGAATGCGCAGGAGTGCGACGAGAATGCCGTTGACGATGCCGATCAGCACGCCGCAGCCAATGCCGACCGGAATCGCGAGAATCTGCCCGAGATCGCCATGCCCGGCGACTGCGCAGGCCATCATCGCGCCTGTGGTGATCGTCCACGGCAACGAGAGGTCGATGTGGCCGAGCAGAATCACCATCATCAAGCCGGTCGCGATGATGCCGAGAAACGCGCCGACCTTCAACTGCAGCAGGATGTATTCCGGCGACGTGAAGTTGCGCGAATACATCCCGCCGACGAGCAGCAGCGCAACGATGCACCCGAACGAGATCAGGATCGGCTTGTCGATCCTGCGCGTGAGCCTCGACACGAAGGTGGTCCGGGTGCTTGCAGAAACGCCGCTCATTGGAACCACTCCAGACGGTTGCGCACGCTGAACAACCCGCACGCGCCGATCGCGACGGCAAGCAGGAGAATCACGCCCTGGAATAGCGGCTGCCAGAGCGCGTCGACGTTGAACACGAACAGCAGGTCGCCGATGGAGCGGAATGCGAACGCGCCGAAGATCGCGCCGATCGCGCTGCCCTTGCCGCCGAGCAGCGACACGCCGCCGATCACCACGGCGGCAATCGAAAAGAGCGTGTACGAGTTCGCGCTGCCAAGGCTCGCTTCGCCGGTGTCGGTGAAGAAGGTCAGAAACAGGCCGCCTATTGCGGCGAGCACGCCCGCCAGCGTATAGCTCGCGAACTTCGCGCGGCGGATCGGCATGCCGGAGAGGAAGGCCGCGGGTTCGGAGGAACCCGTCGCATACGCCGCGCGGCCCACCGCCGAGCGTTTGAAAGGAATCCAGACGATCGCCACGGTCGCGATCAGAATCAGCAGACTCGCCGGCACGATGCCCGCGACCTTGCCGGTCAGGGCGTCGGCGAGATCCTCGTTGATCGTGCCGCCGGGCACGGGGCGCAGCAGCAGCGCCAGCCCGTAAAACACGGCGCCGGTCGCAATCGTCGTCACGATCGGCTGCAGACGGCCGAAAATGATGATCACGCCGTTGAGCGCGCCGCACAACGCGCCCGCCGCGAGCACGCCGACGATGCCGAGCGCGCTGTGCAGCGCGTCGCCCGTGACAATCCACGAGCCGATGCAATTCGTCAGCACGAGCATCATGCCGATAGACAGGTCGATGCCGGCCGTGAGCACGACGAGCGCCTGCCCCATCGACACCAGCGCGAGCAGCACCGCCTTGTTCGCCGCGGTCTGAAACACGTTCGCCGATAAACTCGACGGATAGTTGACGAGGTAAATCGCAAACATCAGCACGAACAGGCCGAACGCGAACGACGTCCCGCGATTTTCCGCATACCAGTAACGCAGCCCGCTCATGGCGCGACTCCCGTGGAAGGCGAAACCTGCGCAACCTGTCCGATTTGTCCCACCGGCAGGTCCAGTGCGCTGGCGATCAGGTTCTGTTCGGTGATCGCCGGCCCGACGAGTTCCTTCTTGATCCTGCCTTCGTACAGCACGAGCACGCGGTCGCAGCAGCCGATCAGCTCGTCATAGTCGGTCGAATAGAAAAGAATCGCGGCGCCTTCGTCGGCCAGGCGCCTGAGCAGCTGATAAAGCTCCTGCTTGGTGCCCACGTCGATGCCGCGCGTCGGATCGCTGAGCAGCAAAATTCTGGGCTTGCGGATCAGCCACTTCGCGATGACCACCTTCTGCTGGTTGCCGCCCGACAGCGAGCCCACGGGCGCGTCGACGCCATGCGACTTGATCGCGAGGAGTTCGATCATTCGGTTAACGAAGGACTGCTGGCGATTGCGATCGATCACGCCTGCGCTCGACATGCGATCGAGCGCGGCAAACGAGAGGTTCTCGCGCACCGACATCGGCAGCATCAGGCCTTCGGTCTTGCGGTCCTCCGGTATCAGCGCCATGCCGATTCCCTTTGCGCGCGCGGCAACGGGGCTGCCGATCGTCACCGCCTTGCCGTCGATCTCGATCTTGCCCGCGCAGCCGCGCAGCACGCCGAACAGCGCGAGCAGCAGTTCGCGCTGCCCCTGGCCGTCGAGACCGCCCAGCCCGAGAATTTCACCGGGCTTCAGCGAAAAGCTGATGCCCCGCAGCGTGTCGCTCCACGCGAGATCATGACAGGTGAGAACGGGTTGGCGCTCGACCTTTTCTGCGGGCTTGTCGGGGAAGACATGCTGGTACTTCCGCCCGATCATCATTTCGACGACCTCATTATCCGAGCGCGCGCCCGCCTCGAAGCTCATCACATGACGGCCATTGCGATACACCGTGCATTCGTCCGCGAGCGCCTTGACCTCGTGCATCCGGTGCGAAATGAAGAGCAATGCGAGCCCCTCTTCGCGCAGGCGCTTGAGCACCTCGATCACGCGCGCCACGTCGGCGGCGGTCAGCGCCGAGGTGGCCTCGTCGAGAATCAGGATGCGCGGTTCGTGCGCGAGCCCCTTGGCCAGCTCGACCATCTGCTGGCGCGACAGCGGCAGGTCGCGCACTTTCGCGAGTGGATTGATGTCGGCCGCGCCCGCGCGGGCCAGCGCTTCCTCCGCCTGGCGGCGCTGCGCCCGGCGGTCGATCATGCCGAAGCGGCGCGGCGGGTTCGACGCGAAGATGTTGTCGGCCACGCTCAGGTCGGGGATCAGCGACAACTCCTGATACACGCAGACGATGCCGGCCGCGTTCGCCTCGGCGGGCGAGGCGAACGAGACTTCACGCCCATCGAGGTGCATCACGCCTTCGTCCGGCTGTACCACGCCGGACATCACCTTCAGCAGCGTCGACTTGCCCGCGCCGTTCTCGCCGAGGATCGCGTGAATGCGGCCCTTTCGCACCGCGAGTTCCGCGTGATCCAGCGCCACCGCGCCGCCGTAGCTCTTCGACACTCCAGACATCTGAAAGAACGGCTGCTCTGCACCCAGCTGCATGCTTCGCCTCCCGTCACGTCACGCGGCAATCACGCGGTCACTGGTTGCCCTGGCTCTGCTTCATGATTGCCTGAGCGGAGAAGTTGATGCCGCAAGTGGGAAACGAGTTGCCCACGAAGAAGTTGTCCGACTCGTTCGGGAAATAGTTGGTGCCCGCCTTCAGCATCGAATCGTCGGTGACGTCCAGCGGCAGCTTGATCGCCACGGGAATGGTCTGTCCATCGAGCGCCGCGAGCGCCGTCTTGATCGCCACGGCCACCTGCGCGGGACCGGTGCCCGCCGACGTGCACTTCAGACCTTGGGCGCCGTACTGCGCGCAGAACTTGCGAAAGCCGTTCTCCGTCTCGCCGCCGAACGGCACGAACGGATGTTTCGCATCGATCATCGCGCGCACCACCCCCGTGTCGCCGCCCTGCGCCGAAATGCCGTCGAAATGGCCCTGCACGGCGATGGCGTCGGCGGTGGCCTTCTGCGCGACCGCGTCATCCCACTTGCCGTAGACCTGCACGACGTTCCACTTCTTGCCGGTCTCGTCGAGGGTCTTCGTGAAGCCGTTGTGGCGGTCCGTGTCGACCGAGGTGCCGGCCACGCCGCGGACTTCCAGCACCTTGCCGCCGTTGGGCACATGAGTCGCGAGCCACTTGGCCCACAGCACGCCAAGCCCGTACTGGTCGACGTCCACGTTGATCGCGTCTTCGCTGTCGAGCGTATTGTCGAACGCGACCAGCACGACGCCGGCTTTCTTCGCGCGGCGGATCGCGGGTCCGAACGAGGCGGGATTCTGCGCGTCGACGATGATCGCGTCGTAGCCGGCGTCGATGAAATTGTTGACGGCCGAGATCTGCGCGGGCACGTCCTCGCCCGTCGAGACGACCTTGAACTCCTTGAGCTTGGCGGCGACGGCCGGTTCCGCCGTATAGGCCTTGGCCGTCTTGATCATCTGGATGCGCCAGGTGTTCGCGATATAGCCGTTCACGAGCGCGACGCGGTACGGCCCGCTCTTCTTCGGATACTTGATGAATTTGGTGTCGGTCTTCCAGGGGACCATGCACGTAGGGTCACTGGACGGACCGGAAACGATCGATGCCTGCGCGAAAGCCGCGCCTGCGCACAGCGCCATTGCCGCGGTCGCCGCCGCTCGAAGCACCTGGATTCCTGAAAGCATGTTGTCTCCTTTTTGTCGGATAGAGCTTACTGATAGCCGGCACACCGGGCGCGTCGGGAATGGCCGACACCGTGTGCGTGACGCAGGGAATCTTGCTGGATGTGCTGCAGCGGGACTGGACCGGACGCGCCGAACCAGCGGAATGACCTCTTCAAAGGCGTCCCCTCGAAGCAAAACGACGGGCATGCGTGAACGCCTCCCCGTCTGACAGTACTGGCATACCAATCTACGCGCGATAGTGGTTTACCACTGGACCCGGCGCAGACCCCGCGCGGGCTGGAATCGGGCGGAAACCCAAGCCGCCTCGACGCTTGGCGGCGCGGCAACTGGTGTACCATTCTGGCGAACTTCAGCCGCCTCCCGGCGGCTTCGACGCTTTCGAGAATCCTGGATGGCAGATCTTTCGCACACGCCAACCGGTCGCGCCGCCGATGCGGACGCAACCGACCGCTCCTACGTCGGCCTCGCGAAACAGATCTACGAACTGATCGCGGCAGGCGACATTGGGCGCGCGCCGGGCGCGCCTCGCAACCGCCTGCCCTCCGAGCGCACGCTCGCCGAGCGTTTCGGCGTGAGCCGCACGCAGGTCAGAGAGGCGATCATCGCGCTCGAAGTGCAAGGCGTGGTCGAGGTGCGCGTGGGGTCGGGCATCTATGTGGCCGACGCGCAGGAAGCGCGCGCCGTCGCATTCGAACTGCCGCGCGGGCCGGGCCCGATCGAGACGCTGCGCGCGCGCGAAGTGATCGAAAGCGGGATCGCGGCGCTCGCCGCGATCGAACGCAAGGATTCGGATCTCGACCGCCTCTTCGCCGCGTTGCGCACGATGCGCGAAAACATGGATGACAAGGCCGCGAACGAGGCCGCCGACCGCGAGTTCCATCTGGCGATCGCGGGTGCGACTGGAAACGACATGCTGCGGCAGGTGGTGAGCGCGATGTGGGACAACTCACGCGCCGACCCGTTGTGGAAAAAGATCGAGGAGCACTTCCATACGCCCGCGTTGCGCGCGGCTTCGCAGGAAGACCATCAGCGCATTTTTTCGGCCATCATGGCGCGCGACGCCCATGCCGCGCGTGCGGCGATGCAAGCGCATCTCGCCCGCGTGATCGGCGAGTTCACACAGGCCTGGCGTTAGCCCCTCATGCCGCCGCAGGCAGCGCGCTTTCCTCGTGCGCAACCGCCGGCGGCGTGACGGGCGGCGGCGCCGGCGGCGTGTCCGCCGTCTCGCTCACGCGGAACGTCGCCACGGCATCGGCCATCTGGCTCGCCTGCTGCTCGAGCGACTCGGCGGCAGCCGCCGCCTGTTCCACGAGCGCCGCGTTCTGCTGCGTGACCTGATCCATCTGGCTCACCGCGGTCTCGACCTGCTCGATGCCGGCGCTCTGCTCCACGGTGGCCGAGGCGATCTCCTTCATGAGGCCCGACACCTTGTCCACCGAAGCGACGATCTCGGCCATCGTCGCACCCGCCTCGCCCACGAGCGAGCGGCCGTTGCGCACGTCGTGCACCGAGGCGTCGATCAGCGACTTGATCTCGCGCGCCGCGGAGGCGCTGCGCTGCGCGAGCATGCGCACCTCGCCCGCGACGACGGCGAAACCGCGCCCCTGCTCGCCCGCGCGCGCGGCCTCGACCGATGCGTTGAGCGCGAGAATATTGGTCTGAAACGCAATGCCGTCGATGATGCCCGTGATGTCCGCGATCTTGCCCGAGCTGCGGCTGATCTCCTCCATCGTGTCGATCACCTGCTCGACTACGCGTCCGCCGCGCTGCGCGACATCGGCCGCCCCCGTGGCGAGCGCGCTCGCGGCGTTCGCATGCTGCGCGTTCTGACGCACGCTCGACGTGAGCTGCTCCATGCTCGACGCCGTCTGCTCGAGCGACGCAGATTGCTGTTCCGTGCGGCTCGACAGGTCGAGATTGCCCGCCGCGATTTCGCGTGCGCCCGTGTTGATCGCATCGCAGCTCGATCGCACGCTGCGCACCGTGTGGCTCAGGCCGCCCTGCATGCGCCGCATTGCGCCGAGCAACTGGCCGATTTCGTTGCGCCCGCCGCCTTCGATGTGGACCGAGAGATCGTTCGCGGCGATCTGGTTGAGCACTTCCACCGCCTCTTTGAGCGGCGCCGTCACGAGGCGCCGCAGCGCCAAATGCGTCGCAACGACGAGCGCCAGCGTACCCAGCAAACCCACCGCTACCATCGCCATCACCCAGTCGTGCTCGCGCCCGGACTGGTCGAGCGTCGCGCGCGAGACGGCATCGGCGTTCGCGCGCAGTGCGGCCACGCTCGCAGAAAACTGCGTATTGGCATTGGCGACATCCCCGGCGGCCAGCGTGGCATAGGTTGCCGTGTCGCCCGATTCGAGCGCCGTGCCCGCGCTCTGCAGCGACTGCGCGAGCGCGTTCCACGCGCCGAGCAAGGCATCGCGCTGCTGGGCCGCATCAAGGTCGAACGGTGCGCTCTCGCGCAGCGCGGCGCTGTGCTTCGAGGCCTGCTCGAAGAGATCGCGTGCGTCCTGCCGCGCCCGCTGTTGCGCTTCGGCGGCGCCATTCTCCTTGCTGGCTTGATAAGCGCGCGCCAGCGCCGTTTGCGCAAGCGCCGCGTCCTCGCGCAAGGCGAGCGCGAGCGCGTCCTGGCGCGCGACTTCGTGGATGTAACGCGCCGAGTCGTCGGCGCGGCCGATCATCAGGAGACCTACCGCTGCACCCATCACCAGCATCGCCGCAAACGTGCAAAGCACGAGCAGCAGCCCTTTTCGAATCGTCAGATTACGCATTGCCTTATTTCCGCTTCAGGGCCTCAACGTGGTGGGGACGGCATCGCTGCCCAGCCGGGCCAGCAGCATGTTCGCCTGTTCGATCAGTGTGGCGCGGTATTCGCCGGGTAACAGCACGTCGTCGGCCACGGCCATCGCTTCGCCGAGTTGTGCGCGAAACGCGAGGATCGTGCGTTCGATCTGCGTCGCGGACAGTTGCGGCAGCACCGCTTCGACGAACTTCGTCATCACCACCACACTCGCGCCGAAGCGCGAGATAGCCTTGCCATGCGCGCTCACTAGCGCGGTCATCGAGTTCAACAGCATCTCGTCACTGGTGCTCACGGGATTCTCCAGATACGTCGGCTAAAGGGGAAAAGAAAAGGCGGTCTTCAGCCAGCCACGCACGCTTCGAGCGCGCGCGGCATCAACTCGGCCGGCGCGGGACGCGCAAGCAGGAAACCTTGTGCGCGGTCGCAGCCGATCTCGCGCAGGAACTCGAGTTGCCGCGGCGTCTCGACGCCCTCGGCCACCACCGTGACACCGAGCGTGCGCGCCATCGCGACGATCGCGCGCACGATCGAGCGGTCTCGCGCCGCGCTTTTCTTCACACGCGATGACATTCCCGGCCCCGGCTCGGCCATGTCTGCGAGGAACGAGCGGTCTACCTTGAGCGTGTCGACCGGTAAGGACTGCAGATACTTGAACGATGAATAGCCCGTGCCGAAGTCGTCGATCGCGAGGCTGATGCCGCGCGCGGCGAGCTCCTGGAGCAACGCTTCGATGCCGCCCCGGCCCGACGTCATCGCCATGCTCTCCACGAGTTCGAGCTGCAGCCGCGTGGCTGGCAGGCCCGTTTCGCTGAGTACGGTCGTGAGCTGATGCAGAAAGCCGTCGTGCAGACATTGCCGCGCCGAAAGATTCACGCTGATGCGGCCGAAATCGAAGCCCTCGTCCAGCCACTCGCGCGCCTGCCGGCAGGCCTCGCGCAAGACCCACGCGCCGAGCGGAACGATCAATGAGGATTCCTCGGCAATCGGGATGAACTGGTCGGGCGGCACGAGGCCGCGGCGCGGGTGCTGCCAGCGCACGAGCGCCTCGATATTGACGAGTGCCCCGCTCGCCACATCGAATTCGGGCTGATAGTGGAGCACCAGCTCGCCCGCCTCGAGCGCATGGTGCAGCTCGCTTTCGAGCACGATGCGCTCCATGGCCGAAGATGTCATCGGCGTGGCGAAGAAGCGGAAATTGTTCTTGCCCGCGTCCTTGGCCTCGTACATCGCGCGGTCGGCTTGCATGAGCAGTTGCCGCGGATCGTGCGCGTCGTCCGGATACATGCTGATGCCGATGCTCGGCGTGACGAACAGCAGCTGCTCGCCGATGTGCATCGCGGCACCCACGCGCGCGAGCAGCCCCTGGGCGATCTGCCCGACGTGGCGAATGTCTTCGATATCCTCGATCAGCAGCGTGAACTCGTCGCCGCCGAGGCGCGCCGCCGTGTCGGTCTCGCGCACCGCGTCGCGCAGGCGCGTGGCGATCACGGTGAGCGCCTCGTCGCCTACGCCGTGACCCATCGTGTCGTTGATGAGCTTGAAGCGGTCGAGGTCGAGGAACATCACCGCGACGCGCTTGCCCGAGCGGCGTGCGCGCGCGAGCGAGAGCGTGAGGCGCTCGGTGAAGAGCGTGCGATTGGGCAGGCCGGTCAGCGCGTCGTGCGTCGCGAGGTAGCTCAGGCGCTCCTCGGTCTCGCGGCGCTGCGTGATGTCCGCGAAGATCGCGGCGTAATGCGTGCAGCGGCCGCTCGGGTCGCAGATGCTGGAAATCGTCAGGTATTCCAGGTAAAGCGCGCCGTCCTTGCGGCGGTTCCAGATTTCGCCCTTCCAGTGGCCGTTTTGCTGCAGGTTGCGCCAGAGCGCGCTATAGAACCCCGGGCCCTGGCGCCCCGAGTTGAGCAGGCTCGCATTGCGCCCTAGCGCCTCGTGCTCCGTATAGCCCGTGAGCCGCGTAAAAGCGGGATTCACGCGTTCGATGGTGCCGTCGAGGTCGGTGATCATCACGCCATCGAGCGTCGACTCCACCACCTGGTCGGCGAGACGCAGATTCGCGCGCGAGGCGAGCAGCGCGTCGTCGCGCTCGCGCAGCGCCAGCTGCAGCTCGCGTACGAAGCCGTCTTCGATGTCGTGCAGGATATGCGAGAGGTCGAGCAGGCCCGCGAGACTCCCGTCTTCGCCGATCACCCCCACGTGGCGCATGCGGTGCTCGAGGAGATACTGACGTGCCGCATAAAGGCTTTGCGAATGCGCGAGCGAGCGCAGCGGCCGGCTCGCGCGCGCGCCGGCCGTGCCGTCGAGCGCGCCGTCGGCAGCGAGGCGCACCACGTCGCGCTCGGTCACGATGCCGAAGTCGCCTTCGGGATAGCTCACGACGAGCGCGCTCAGACGCCGCGCACGCATGCGCTGCATGGCCTCGTGCATGGACATGCGCGCGTCGACCACGAGCGGCATTGCCGCATTGACCGAGCCGATCGTCCTCAGCCGCAGAAAGCACTCGAGCCCCTGGTTCATGACCAGGTCGGTTTGCGTGACGATGCCGAGCGAGCGGCCCGCCTGATCGACCACGAGACAATGGCGGATGCCTTCGCGCTTGAAGCGCAGGGCGGCATCGCGCAGACGCGTGCTCGCAGGCAGCGCGCGCACCGGATGGCTCATTGCATGGCGGATGGGCAGCGCAAGCCCGGCGGCGTCTTCGCCCAGCGCAAGCGCGTCGTGCTCGGTCCAGATGCCGACGGGCCGACCCATTTCGGTGATCACGATGGCGCTATAGCGCCGCTCGCTCATCATGCGCGCCGCTTCGCGAATCGGCACGTCGGGCCCGCAGGCAAGCGGCGGCCCTGAAAGTAGCTGCCCGATTTCCAGGTCCAGCGTGTGGTGTTGCATGTTGCGTCCCGAACCGCACGGCGATGTCATTATGAGATAGCGGGAAACTAACAGCGGGCGGGAGGCCTTCAATTGACGAAAATCAAGGTTTTGACCGCCCGCGGCGGCGCAAACGTTTGCGTGTCGACTAACCGGAATAACAGGGCGGCATCGTCTGTCGCACGCCTGCGACAAACTTGATGCGCATAAAGATTTATACGCAAATTTGCAAAATCCAGTTTACTGGATTCCGAAATCCATTAAACTGGACGACATGGATATTCACACCAATATCGCCCGCCGCCTGCGCGAATTGCGCGACGCCAAAGGCTGGTCGCTCGAAGCGCTGGCCGAGCGCAGTTCGGTGAGCCGCTCGAACATCTCGCTCATCGAACGCGGGCAAAGCAGCCCCACGGCCGTCGTGCTCGACAAGCTCGCCACGGCGCTCGGCGTCTCGCTCGCGTCGCTCTTCGAGGCGCCGGGCGACGATGCGCGGCAGGCCCCTTCCCCGCACGCCGCGGCCCGCGATCAAGCGGTCTGGACCGATCCCGAGTCGGGCTACGTGCGGCGCAATCTCTCGCCGCCCACATGGTCGCCGATCCAGCTCGTGGAAGTGCACTTTCCGCCCGGCCAGCGCGTGGCTTACGACACGAGCCTGCGCGACGCGCAGATTCATCAACAGGTTTGGGTGATGGAAGGCGCGATGGAGATGACGGTGGGCGAGCGCGTGTGGCGGCTCGAAACCGGCGACTGCCTCGCGATGCGCCTCGACTGCCCCATCGTCTATCGCAATCCCACGAACGAGCCGGCGCGCTATGTCGTCGCGCTCTGCAGGACCACTAACTGACCGGATTCATATTCAAATGAACGAAGCCATCAAGATACGCCGCCTCACCGCCGAACAGGCGCAAGCCTGCGCGAGCGCGCTTGTGGACGTACTCATCGACTGCGTGGAGGGCGGCGCCTCGGTGAGCTTCATGCTGCCGATCGCGCGCGAGACGGCGCTCGCGTTCTGGCACGGGGTGGCGCAAGACGTGTCGCGAGGCGAACGCATCCTGCTCGCGGCCGAAGACGCGCAGCAGCGTATTGTGGGCACGGCGCAGCTCGTGACGGCGCAACCGGAAAACCAGCCGCATCGCGCCGATGTCGCCAAGGTGCTGGTGCACCGCGCCGCGCGCGGACAAGGTGTGGGGCTGCGCCTCATGCTCGCCATCGACGAGGCGGCAAGGCAGGCCGGAAAATCGGTGCTCGTGCTCGACACCGTGACGGGCGGCGCGGCCGAACGGCTCTATGCGCGCGCGGGATGGGAGCGTGTGGGCACCGTGCCGAATTACGCGCTGATGCCGGACGGCGCATTTTGCGGCACCACGTTCTATCACAAGCAACTGCTGAGCCGGTGAGGCACCGCCCGTTCCTCAAGCGCCTCGCTCGAGAATATTGCTGATTGCGCGCGCGAGGCCATCCGGATTGTCGTAAGCCATCATGTGCTCGGTGTCGACAACGAGTTCGACTCTGCAGCCGGCGTGCTCGAATTGGGTAATTTCGTCACTCGCAGCGGTATCCGGAAGAATCACCCCTCTTTTTGAATTCAGCCTGGCGAGATCATCGAGCCAGTTTTGCGCGTTATCGTCCAGCGTGGATCTTGCCCACTCGTAAATGGCATGAGGCGATGCGACGGAAAACGGGCCCAGCCAGGCGTCGTTGCCGCCGGCGGCTTTCAACTGCGCCAGAATCTGCGAATACCCTTCGGCGACGAACTGCGCTTCGGTCATCGACGTTATTTCCGACAACATCGCTTTGCCGTAGTCGTTCAGACCGGGCGCACATAAAATCACGCTACCCACGTGGATCGGCAGGCGTTTTGCGAGCTTCAGCGCGATGAACGCGCCAGCGCTATGGCCGAAGAGATTCACCCGCGTGAAGTGCTCACTCGCGACAAGGTTTGAGAGGACATTCGCCTGGTCATCCGAAGTATATTTCCCGTCCTCCGGTTTGTCGCTGAACCCCGCCCCCATGAGATCGATGAGGAGCGAACGGCATTTTGAGTATGAATTCGAGCCCACTACCGATGGGTAATCACTGCTGGACGCACAACCCAAACCATGAACCAACAGGAGCGGCTCGGAAGGGTTCGTGCCGGCATATAAATCCAGATAACGAAGAACGTTCCCTCTGTCATCTGTCGCGAATGAATTCATACTCTCGTCCGGGAATTCAAGGCGATGCCACCGCGCGCAACGCCTCAGAAGGCCGCATGCCGAACATGCGCCGGTAGTCGGAGGCGAACTGGCTCAGATGCCAGAAGCCCCAGGCGGCGGCCACGTCCTGCACCGAACCGGCCGCGCGAGCGCACAGGTCGCGCCGGGCGCCGTTCAGGCGCAGCGCGCGCAGGTAGCTTGCAGGCGCCATGCCAAGCACGTCCTGAAAGCAGTACTGGAGCGTGCGCCGGCTCACGTGCAGCTGCTCGCAAAGCTCCGGCACGCCGACCGGCCGCGCGCGATGCGCGAGCACGTAGTCACGCGCCTGCGCAACGATCCAGCGGCGCCGCGACGCGGGCTCGGCAACCGCATCCGCGCTGCTCGCGCAGGCGTCGAATAGCGCGGCGAGCACTTCCGCCTGCAATGCATTACGCCCGGCGTCCGAAAGCGGTGCGTTCGGCACGTTCTCCTGCGCGTGACCGCCATCGTCGAGACACCACGCGAGCCGCGCGCAAAGGCGTTCGATGCTCGCCGCGCCGGCCTGCACGACAGGCGCAGCCGGCAGACGCTCTTCGAGCGCCGTGTGCTCGACCGCGGCGGCATAGTGGCGCAGCACGTCGCCGCGCACGACCACGCCGTAGATCGAAAACTGTGCGGGCGTGAGCAGCTCGAACTCGACGTTGCCCGGGCGCAGCGCAAACGCCTGCGCACCAAAGGGCTGCGCGTCGATACGCGCCTCGCCTTCGCGCGCGACCGGTATGCCGAACCACCAGGCGTCGCCGCGCACCTCGCACGCCTGGCGCAGCGTGTGGCTCGTGGTCTCGCGAAAGACCTTCATGGTGTCGAGCGGCAGCTCCGTGAGCGTGCCGACAAAGCGGCCCGCCGCGAGCTGGTCGTAGGTCTGCCGCCAGCCCACGAGGTTGCGCGCCTGTTCGTCGGCGTCGTGCGCCACGCTGACCACGGTGCGAGCGCCACGCGCGTTCCATTGCGCCTGTCCGGCCGTGGCCTCGGTTCGCTCTGCCGTTTCGTTCATGGCTGCCTCCCAGTACGCGCTTGCTTCGATCAATCGTCGATTGATGCAAGAGTCGGGCCAGCGAGAACGGCATGCCGTATGGCGATGGCGGGCGCCGCGCTGCTCCACGGCGGCGCAATGGCGATGAGAGGAGTGCTCAATCCCTGCACAGGCGGCGGCCCCGCCGCGGTGCGTCGCGGGCTTCAATGGTTGCGGCGGATGCAGTCCTCGCCCGCGCGTGTGGCCCCTCATGCAGACGTGATCTGCCCGGCCGCCCCGACGCCCGGCAGCGTCGCGTCGCTATCGTCCTTCAGTCCGACGCCGCTCAGCCCGAGCCGCCGCGCGTGCGTGAGGAGGTAATGGAGCTTGTGCGCGGCCGCTTCATACGGCAGCCCTTCGGGACGCACGTTCGAGATGCAGTTGCGCTGCGCGTCATGGCAGCCCACCTTCGGCGCATAGGTGAGATAGACGCCGAGGCTGTCTGGCGAGCTAAGCCCTGGCCGCTCGCCGATCAGCATCGCCACGAGTTTCGCACCCAGCAACTCACCAATCTCGTCGCCGAGCGCCACGCGCGCCTGACGCGCGACCACCACCGGGCCGATGCGCCAGTCCGCGAGGCGCGCGCGCACCGCGAGCAGCAGCGGCGCGGCCTGTTTCGCGGCGGCGATCGCCGAAAGGCCGTCGCCGATCACGAACACGACTTCGGGCGGCTCGTCACGCGCTGCAGTGGCGAACCCCGCCGCTTCGACCAACGCTGCCCGGCTCGCCTCCGACAAGCGCCGCCCCAGGTCCGGCCGGCGCAAATAATGTTGCCGGTCCGGCGCCGCGCTTTCCACGCCGAGCGTGGCGAACCCTTCGGCTTCGAGCGTGCGCCGCAAGGCTTCGGCGTCGAGCGGGTGATGGACGGCGTCGCGCGCCTGCGCATGCGAGAGATTGAACGCGAGCAGCGGCGCCGTAGGCAAGCCGTTGCCCGCGCGCCCGAGCGCGATGCGCGCGTTCGTGAACGCCTTGAGACCGCCCCATGGGTTCTTTTCGACGGCGTCGCTCATGCGTCGATCCCCATCCATTCGTGCGCGCCCGCGAGCAGCGGCACACGCGCGGAGCCGGGCAGGAGCGCGCCTTTCGCGTCGACGATCTCCATAGTCTCCAGCCACTCCTCGAACTCCGGCGCGCGGCGCAGGCCGAGCAGGTCGCGCACGTAGAGCGCGTCGTGAAACGAGGTGCTCTGGTAGTTGAGCATCACGTCGTCCGCGCCCGGAATGCCCATGATGAAGTTGATGCCGGCGGCGCCCAGCAGCGTGAGCAGCGTGTCCATGTCGTCCTGATCGGCTTCGGCGTGGTTCGTATAGCAGATGTCGCAACCCATGGGCACGCCCAGCAGCTTGCCGCAGAAGTGATCTTCGAGCCCCGCGCGGATGATCTGCTTTCCGTCGTACAAATACTCGGGGCCGATGAAACCGACCACCGTATTGACGAGGAACGGCTCGAACTTGCGCGCGACTGCATAGGCGCGCACCTCGCAGGTTTGCTGGTCCACGCCGTAGTGCGCGTTCGCCGAGAGCGCGCTGCCCTGCCCCGTCTCGAAGTACATGAGGTTGTTGCCAACCGTGCCGCGCCTGAGCGCGAGCGCCGCCTCGCGCGCCTCCTGCAACAGCGACAACGATATGCCGAAGCTCGCGTTCGCCTTTTGCGTGCCCGCTATCGACTGGAACACGAGATCGACAGGTGCGCCCGTTTCGATCGCCGCGATCGTGTTGGTGACGTGCGTGAGCACGCAGGACTGCGTGGGCACGCGGTAGCGCTCGCGAAACCCGTCGATCATCGCGAGCAGCTTCACGATGGCCGCGAGGCTGTCCGTGGCGGGATTGATGCCGATCATCGCGTCGCCGCAGCCATACATCAGGCCGTCGAGCATCGAGGAGGCGATGCCCTTCACGTCGTCGGTAGGATGGTTCGGCTGCAAGCGCACCGACATGTGGCCCGGCAGTCCCACGGTGTTGCGAAAGCGCGTGACCACGGGGCGTTTTTTCGCTACCGCGATCAGGTCCTGATTGCGCATGAGCTTCGACACCGCCGCAACCATTTCGGGCGTGAGGCCTGGCGCCAGGCGTTCGAGCGCTTCGGTATTTGCCGCGCCCGAAAGCAGCCAGTCGCGAAAGTCGCCCACCGTGAGGTGGGCAACGGCCGCGAACGCGGCGGCGTCGTGATCGTCGACGATCAGGCGCGTGACCTCGTCGTCTTCATAGGGCACGAGCGCTTCCGCGAGAAACGCTTTGAGCGGCACCGCGGCAAGCGCCATTTTCGCGGCCACGCGCTCCTCTTCGCTCGCCGCCGCCACGCCCGCGAGCTGGTCGCCGGAGCGCAGCGGGCTGGCTTTGGCGAGCAGCGTCTTGAGGTCCGCGAAGCGGTAGGTGCGCGCGCCGATCGTCTCCGTATAGTTCATGCGTTGGACTCCTCCAAAGCCAGGGCCTGTGAACAGGCCCTGGAAGCTCACTCCTCGAGCAGCCCCTCGACGGACATTCCCTCGCGCTGCGTGCGCGTGGCGAGGAAATACGCGTAGCCGAGCGCGAGGAACACCACGAACACCCCCGCGACCAGCGCATTGAAATACACCATCGTGCCGAGGCAAACGAGCGCGGCCACAAGCGCGAACGCCGGGAAAAACGGGTACAGCGGCGCGCGAAACGGCCGGTCCATGGCCGGCTGCACGCGGCGCAGCTTGAAGAGCGCCGCCATGCTGACAATGTACATCACGATCGCGCCGAACACCGACATCGTGACGATGTTGGCCGTGAGCGTCTGCCCGCCGAACTGGATCAGCTCGTCGCTATAGATCGCGGCGATGCCCACCGCGCCGCCCGCGAGGATCGCGCGATACGGCGTCTTGAAGCGCGGATGGATTTTCGCGAGCCACGCGGGGAGATAGCCTTCGCGGGCAAGCGCGAAGATCTGCCGCGAATAGCCGAGAATGATGCCGTGAAACGAGGCCACGAGACCGAACAGCCCGAGCCAGACGAGCATGTGCATCCAGCCGCTGTGCTCGCCGACGATGAACTTCATGGCTTGCGGCAGCGGGTCGTTGATATTGGCGAGTTTGGTCCAGTCGCCCGCGCCGCCCGCGAACACCATCACGCCCACGGCGAGCGCGACGAGCGTGAGAATGCCGGCCACGTAGGCGATGGGAATCGAGCGGCGCGGGTTCTTCGCTTCCTCGGCGGCCATGGCGACGCCTTCGATCGCGAGGAAGAACCAGATGGCGAACGGAATCGCGGCGAACATGCCATGGAACGAGCCCAGCGAAAAGTGATCGTTACCCGACCAGCCGCCCTTCGTGAAGTGGCCCCATGCGAAGCCCGGCGACACCACGCCCATGAACACGAACAGCTCGAAGATGGCGAGCAGCGTGACGATCAGCTCGAAGGTCGCGGCGATCTGCACGCCCACGATATTGAGCGCCATGAACACGAGATACGCGCCCATGGCCGCGTGTTTGGGCTCGAGCCGGGGAACTGCACGTGCAGGTACGCGCCGATGGCGAGCGCGATGGCGGGCGGCGCGAATACGAATTCCACTAGCGTGGCCGCCCCCGCCAGATACCCGCCGGTCGGGCCGAACGCGCGGCGGGCGTAGGCGAAAGGGCCGCCCGCATGCGGAATGGAGGTGGTGAGCTCGGTGAAGCTGAAGATGAACGTGGTGTACATCGCCGCGACGAACAGCGCCGTGACGACGAAGCCGAGCGTGCCGGCGCTGGCCCAGCCGTAGCTCCAGCCGAAGTACTCGCCCGATATCACGAGGCCGACTGCGATGCCCCACAACTGCCACGTGCCGAGCGTCTGATTGAGCGCGGGCGCGCCTGCGCCGCCTGCGTTGCCAACTACGGTGCCAAGTGTGGTGCCAACTGCAGCGGGGCGTGCGTTCGACTCGCTTTGCATGGTTTTCTCCCTCTGGGTGGCCCGGGCGGCCGGCCCTGGCCGCCACGGTTGAGTGGAACCATGCTATTGAGTCATTAATCAACGTGTTATCGAAAATCGGCAAATCGCGTTTGCGGCGCAGCACGCGCCGCGGCGTGCCTCCTTGCGGCAGCCTTTCGCGCGTTGTGCCTAAAGCAGCGGATCGATGAGCGCGACCTGCTGCGCGAAGCGCTGCTTGTCCTCGCCCTGCAAGGGGTCGCGATGCGGCAAGTCGACGGTCAGCGGATCCTGCGCGACCTGATCCACGTGCACCTCATAGTGCAGATGCGGACCCGTCGCCCAACCCGTCGCGCCCACGTACCCGATCACCTGCCCTTTGCTCACCGTCTGGCCGACCTTCAAGTGCTTCGCAAAGCGCGATAGATGGGCGAAGGTGGTCGAGTAAGGGCCGAAGTTCTCGAGCTTCACGACCTTGCCGTAGCCCGTCTGCCAGCCGGCGAACGTCACGGTGCCGCGCGCGGTCGCTTGAACGGGCGTGCCGACGGGCGCCGCGAGATCCACACCTTCGTGCGGCTGCACGCGATGCGTGACCGGATCGAGCCGTCGCAGCGAGAAGTGCGAAGACACGCGCGTGAACTTCACGGGATAGCGCAGGAACGATGGCGCGGCAGCATGGCCGTCGGCCGAATAATAGAACGCCTTGCCCGCGAGGTTCCGGTAGAGAAAGAGATCGTGCGAGACGTTGCCGTTCGAGATGCGGATCGCGACCGGCGTGTCGTCTGAAGACACTGTGTTCTGTGGCGCGCCGGCATTCGCAGCGCCCACGTCGTTTGCATCTTTTGCTTCGCTCGCGCCATTCGCGCCGCTCGTGTCATTGCGAAACACGAAGCGGATCTCGCTGCCGCGTTGAAGATCGCGCCGGAAATCGAGGCGACCCGAGAACGCGCGCGCCAGCCTCGCCGTCGTCGCTGCATCCACGCCGAGACGCTGGGCCGCCTCGGAAAAGCTGTGCCCGACCACGGCGGTCTCCACGCGATACGCCGACGCGCTTTCGCTCGCGGGCGCCGCGCTGGCCGCTGCCTGCGACGCTGCATCTTGCTCCGGCGCCGCAGTCGTCACTGTCGCCGCGTCGGCAAGCGGATCGTCGGTGGCAACGTTCGCGTGTCGATGGGCGAGCCACGCGGCGCTCGTCAAACCGATTGCTGACACAACGATGAGTTTCCCCGCGAGGCCCGGGGAGGCCGCTATTGCACGAAAAGCCATGAATCGAATGACGGATTGCAGAGCAGAGAAACGCGAGCGGGTGCCGCGCTTATCAAGGTGAAATCGGAAGTGAGATCGATGGCCGCAACGTTGAATCGGCGAGCATCGATGATGCGAAGCGCTTCAAAATAAATGGCCTTTCTTAAACGAATCTTAAGAAAGCGAAAAGAGCGGAACATTCTGCCGCAGCGCCTCGATGCAGCACCGGGAACGTCGCTTGCTAAAGCCAACGACGCGAAAGTGCATACCTGTACGGCACTTTCTGTCACTTTTTATAAACGGGAAATGCTACCGAAAGATTTTTATCCGGATAACTGATTAATTTCCAAAAATGACATACCGCATGCAACCCCGCCTTTCATACGTCAACTCGCGATCGCTCCCCAAGGTAGACGCACCTAATCGAATGATCTATACTGATCTCGTTTCGATCACAACGAAGTCGTTCTCGTGCGCATTGAGATACCCGGTCCACGCTAAAGGGCCGCTGTGTCGCAAGCGACGTTCAAACGGGCCTCCGGCCCTCGCGTAGCGGTTCAAAGCCGCCGCATCCATGCCGTCATCAGGCGGTTTTCTGCTTCAGCGCGCATCGATCTGCTCGGTGCCGTTGAGCTGAACATGACAACCAGAAGAACGCGAGAAGCGCGTTCCCACCACTGCGGCCACGTAGCCATCGTGCGCGGGCGGACTGGTTTTTGTCCGCTTTTCTGTCCGTTGTTTTCGTCGGTTCCAATCGCGGCCATGCCGGGATCACGAACTTCCTTCGCGGCGCCTTGAGCATCCTCATGGGCGTCCTCGCCGCGCAGCGTTGCGCCGCGCGGCACAAAAACAAGGAGGCGTACCTTCATGACTCGACGCTCTGCCCTGCTCGCGGGCAGCCTGATCGCCCTTGCCGTCATCGCGTGGGCCCTCTCACGCGCCATCGGCGCCGATACGTGGCAAAGCCACGCAGGCGACCTCGCTTACTACACCGGGCGGCACCTGCTGCTCGTCGGCTATTCGATGGCGCTCGCCGTCGTGGTCGGCGTGCCCGCCGGCGTGCTGCTCAGCCGGCCGCGCTTCGCGCGCCAGGCCGAACGCTTCATGCAGATCTTCAACGTGGGCAACACGATTCCGTCGCTCGCGGTGCTCGCCATCGCGCTCGGCGTGTTCGGCATCGGCGACATTCCCGCCATCGTCGCGCTCTTTCTCGCGTCGCTGCTGCCCATCACGCGCAATACCTATGAGGGCGTGAAGAACGTGCCGGGCGCACTGCGCGAAGCCGCGCGCGGCATCGGCATGACGGGCTGGCAGTCGCTCACGCGCGTGGAATTGCCGGGCGCGCTGCCCATCATCGTGGGCGGCGTGCGCACCGCGCTCGCCATCAACGTGGGCACCGCGCCGCTCGCTTACCTGATCGGCGCCGACAGCCTGGGCTCGCTCATTTTCCCCGGCATCTATCTGAACGATCAGCCCTTGCTGCTGCTCGGCGCCGCGTTCACGGCCGCGCTCGCGCTCGTGCTGGACGGCGTGGTCGCCGCCGGCAGCCATCAGTGGCTCTCGCGTCACGGAGGGCTCGCATGATGTTCGCGTCACCCTTCAAATCCCTGCGCCGTTTCGTTCAGGCGTGCGTGATCGGCAGCGCGCTCGTTGCCGCCGCCACGCCCGCATTCGCGCAGCCCAAGCTTGTACTCGGCGCGAAGAACTTCACCGAGCAATACGTACTCGCCGAAGTCACCGCGCAATACCTGCGCTCGCGCGGCTATACCGTGGAGGTGCGCTCCGGCCTCGGCAGCACGCTCATGCGCAGCGCGCTCGAGAACGGCCAGTTCGACCTCGTATGGGACTACACGGGCACGGCGGCACTCGTCTACGACAAGCTGACGGAAAAGCTGTCGCCCGAAGCGATGTACGAGCGCGTGAAGGCGCTCGATGCGCCGCGCGGTCTCGTCTGGCTCAACGCCTCGCCGCTCAACGACACGTATGCATTAGGTTTGCCAAGCAAATTCGCCGAGGAAACCGGCATCACCACGGTCTCGCAGCTTGCGCAAAGGTTGAAGACGGACCCCGATGCGAAGCACTACGTGTTCGGCATGGACGCCGAGTTCGCGAATCGCCCGGATGGTCTCAAGCCGCTGCTCGCGACCTACGGCATGAGCTTTCATCGCTCGCAGATGAAGCAGATGGACCCCGGCCTCGTCTACACGGCGCTGCATAACAACCAGCTGAAGATCGGCCTCGTCTACACGACAGATGGCCGCGTGAAAGGCTTCGGCATCGTGCCGCTCGAAGACGACAAGCACTTCTTCCCGCCGTACAACGCCACGCCGGTGGTGCGCAAGGAAGTGCTGGAGCGCAATCCCAAGCTGGCCGCGCAGCTCAACGCGCTTTCCGCCGCCCTCAACAACGACGTGATGCAAGACATGAACAAGGCCGTGGATCTGGACGGCAAGTCCGCCCAGCATGTGGCGGCGGAGTTCCTGCGCACGCATACGCTCCCCTGAAGGAGGCCAGGCCATATGAACGTATTCGACTATCTCGCTTCGAGCTGGCCCGAACTGCTGCAGCTCACGCTCCAGCATCTCTACCTCGTGGGCATCGCCGTGGGCTGCGCGATCATCGCGGGCGTGCCGCTCGGCGTGCTCATCAGCCGCCACGACTGGCTCGCGGCGCCGCTGCTGGGCGTTGCGACCATCATCCTCACGCTGCCCTCCATCGCGCTGTTCGGCCTGATGATTCCGGTGTTCTCGCGCTTCGGCCAGGGCATTGGCGCGGTGCCCGCCATCACGGCCGTGTTTCTCTATTCGCTGCTGCCCATCATGCGCAACACCTACCTCGCGCTGCGCAACGTGGACGCGGGCATCAAGGAAGCCGGCACCGGCATCGGCATGACGTCGTGGCAGCGGCTGCGTCTCGTCGACTTGCCGCTGGCCGTGCCCGTGATTCTCGCGGGCGTGCGCACGGCGGTCGTGATGAACATCGGCGTGATGACCATTGCCGCCGTGATCGGCGCGGGCGGCCTCGGCACGCTGATCATTCGCGCCATTGGCCAGAGCAGCATGATGAAGCTGCTCGTGGGCGCCGTGCTCGTGAGCGTGCTCGCGATCGCCGCCGACCTGTTGTTGCAGATGCTGCAGCGCGCATTGACACCGAAAGGAGTACAGAAGACATGATCGAACTCGACCAACTGACGAAGACCTTCACGCAGAAAGACGGCCAGACCGTGCGCGCCGTCGACTCGGTGAGCCTTTCGGTGGCCGAAGGCGAGATCTGCGTGTTCCTCGGCCCGTCGGGCTGCGGCAAGACCACCACGCTCAAGATGATCAACCGGCTGATCGAGCCGACCTCGGGCCGCGTGCTCATCAACGGCGAGGACACCACGGGCCTGAACGAAGTGGATCTGCGCCGCCGCATCGGTTATGTGATCCAGCAGATCGGCCTGTTTCCGAACATGACGATCGCGGAGAACATCACGGTCGTGCCGCGCCTGCTCGGCTGGGACAAGAAGCGCTGCGCGGAGCGCGCGGCGGAACTGATGTCGATGGTCGCGCTCGACCCGAAGCTGTATTTGAAGCGTTATCCGCGCGAGCTTTCGGGCGGCCAGCAGCAACGTATCGGCGTGATTCGCGCGCTGGCCGCCGACCCGCCCGTACTGCTCATGGACGAGCCGTTCGGCGCGGTCGATCCGATCAATCGCGAAGCCATCCAGAACGAGTTCTTCCAGATGCAGCGGCAACTGAAGAAGACCGTCATCATGGTGAGCCACGATATCGACGAGGCGATCAAGCTGGGCGACCGCATCGCGGTGTTCCGGCGCGGCAGGCTCGTGCAGTACGACCATCCCGATACGCTGCTTGCGCGCCCGCATGACGACTTCGTCGCGCAGTTCGTGGGCCAGGACAGCACGCTCAAGCGCCTGTTGCTCGTAAAGGCCGGTGACGCCGCCACGCAGCCCGAAACGGCGCGCGCCGAAACGCCGCTCTCGCACGCGTTCGCCGCGATGGACGAAAGCGATTCGCGCTACCTCACCGTGCTCGACGAAGTCCAGCATGCGCTCGGTTTCGTGGCGCGCCGCGCCGCGCGTGGGGCCGAAGGCGTGTGCGGCGATCGCATCACGCCCTTCCCGGCCACCGTTTCCGTCGACGACAACCTGCGCATCGTGCTCTCGAAGATGTACCAGTTCCGCGCCTCGTGGATGCCGGTGCTCGACGCCGAGGGCGCCTATGTGGGCGAGATCACGCAGGATTCGATCGCCGACTATCTGAGCTCGGGCCGCTCGCGGCAGCAGACCGGACAGCCGCCGAGCGCGGCGGTGCGGCCGGCCGCTGCGACCGCGTGAGCGGCATGACGCGCTAGAACGTGGTGCGCAATCCGACCATGACACTGCGCCCGCCCTCGGGCGCGATGTCGCGCACCACGGAACTGGCATAGCGCACGTCCTGATTCGTGAGATTGTCGCCGCGCACATAAGCGAGCCAGTTCGTTGCGCCCACATGGAATTTGTAGGTGAGCGCCAACGCAAGCGTGGTGTAGCCTGCGGTCGGCAAATCGTCTTCAGGCACGCGGTTTTGCGCCCATGCGTGCACGAGTTCGGCGTGCGCGCCGAACGGGCCGTAGCCGTAATCGGCGTTCAGCGTCGCGCGCAACGGCGCAATGCGCGGCAGCGGCGCGCCCGTATCCACGTTGCGCGCGTACGTGTAGTCGGCGGCCAAGCCGATATCGAGCCGATGCGCGCCGCGCTCCAGCACGCGCCAGCGCCCTTCCAGTTCCACCCCATAGAATTCCGCGGGCACGCCGCGATAAACGGCCTCGTTGAGGGCATCCGCGGCGCCGGCGGGCACGGGCGTGTCGTCGTCGTCCACGAGGCGGCCGGTGTTGTACTCGGTGAGGTAATTGCGAAAGCGGCTGTAGAACACGCCCGCGCTCGCCTTGTTGGGGCCGCTCGCGTAGCGCAACGAAAGATCCGCGGAAACGGCCTTTTCCTTCTGTGCGTCGGGGTTGCCGATCAAATACTGGCCGGTCGCGTCGTGCGGGCCGTTTGCGTAAAGCTCGTAGTAAGTCGGCGCGCGCTCGGTGTACGCCACGCTGCCCACCACAGACCATACGGGCGTGAGCTTGTAGAGCGCGCCCGCCGAGAGACTGCCCGCGTTGAAGTCGCGCGCCTGCACGCCCGCGAACTTCGTGCCGTCTTCGCCCGCCACCGGATCGAGCTTCACATGCTCGAGGCGCGCGCCCAGACTCAGTTTCAGCGTCGGCGTCACATTCCACTCCTCCAGACCGAACAGCGCGACATTGGTGGTTTGCGTGGTCGGCACGAGCGCCTCGTCGCCTAGCGCCGAGAAGGTGTTCTGGCTCACCTGCACGCCGAAGGCGCCCTCCAGCGGCCCAATTTTCTCGTGGCGCGCCTCCAGGCGCGCTTCGTAGCCGTGGTTACGGAACGTCGTGCTCGTTTTGCCGTTGTCGATCTCGCGATGTTCGTAGTCCGTATAACCGAAATCGAACTTGAGCTGGCTGATCGGCCCCTGCAGGTTGCGCACTTCGGACGCGAGCGCCACATGGTCCTGATGCATGCGCAGGCGCACGTCGTCTTCGGCCACGGAGCCGTAGTTCGCGTCGAAGCCGTTGTACGAGATGCCCGCGTAGCCGTCGGCCCAGGTGTACGAAGAGCCGACCGCGCCGCCGTGCCAGCGACCGTCGCTGTTCGGGATGCTGCCATAGGGCTCTTCGGCATCGGGACCGTCCAGCGCGCGTTGCTGCGCCGAGTGCGCGTAGCCGGGAATGCGCTGGTTGCTCGTGTCGCGGGCGAAGGCGTCCACGTGGAACGCGAAGCCGCCGTTGCCGCCCTCCACCTGTGCCGCGCCGGCGCGCGCGTCGTTCGCGCCGCCGTAGCTCGCATCCACCGCGCCGCTGACGCCCGAAATCGGCTCGCGCGGAATGCGGTTATCGATCGTGTTGACCACGCCGCCAATCGCATTGCCGCCGTACAGCAGCGCGGCCGGCCCGCGCACGATCTCGACGCGCTCAATCGAGAGCGGATCCTGCGGCACCGCGTGGTCGTACGAGAGCGACGAGGCGTCGAACGCGGCCACGCCGTTCTGCAGCAGACGGATGCGGTCGCCGTCCATGCCGCGAATGATCGGACGCCCGACCATGGGGCCGTAGGTCGTCGTCGAAACACCCGGCAGGCCGTTGAGCGTTTCGCCCAGCGAGTTGGCGCGACGCAGGACGAGCGCGTCACCGTAGAGCGCGGTGGAGGGCGCCGTGAGAGCGGTGTTGCCGAGCGGGTTCGCGGTGACGAACACCGGCGCGAGCGTCGCGACGCCCGTCGTTGCGACGCCCTGCCGGGTGTCGCCAGCCGCGGCGTCGGCCGCGTTCATTGCCGGTGATTGGGCATGAGCCAGCGCACCGCAGAGCGCGAGTGGCAAGGGGGCGAGCGGCAGGACGCGCGCGAAGCGCAGCCCCGCCAGCAACGCGGACAAGGACGTAAAAGGGATGGTCGCCACGATGGTTTCTTGTTTGCGTCGTTGGAGTGATGCGCGGCGAACGTCCGGGCCCAGGGTGGACGCACGCGGCACAGGGTTGTGGCTGCAGCTCGACGCGAATGTTACGTTATAACATTACTAATTGGAAATGGAATTTTACGGATTGCTTTCAGTTCGCCGCCACCACGCACGAGCGAAGTTTCGCCAAACATCACTCATCGCGCCGGCAAGTTGCGCGAATTAGCGCGTTAATCGCAAAGGACTTGCGCGAGAAACCGCGTGCGCGCATATTCCCCACACTATCAAACGGATATAACGGGGTGCGCCATGGACGACTCGGCCCGGCTCAAAAGCCTCTCCATCGCCCTATACGCGGTCGGCGCAATCGCCACCTTCGCGATCTACCCGCTGATGGTGCTCTGGCCGTCCGGCTGGACCTGGCACTCGAGCCACTCTGACTACCCGCTGATGATCGTCGGCATCTACGCCACGCTGGGCGTGTTCCTCATGCGCGCCGCGCGCCGTCCGCTCGAGCATTTGAGCCTGATCCGGTTCACGGTGTGGTCGAGCGTCGTGCACGGCGCAATCATGACGGTCCAGTCGCTGGCGTCGCCCGGTCATCTCGGCCATCTGCTCGGCGACGTACCCGCCCTCTTTATCGTCGCCGCCGTGCTGGCCGTTCTCACGCCGCGTCGTGCGAACGTCCGTGCTCCGGCCACAGTTACCGGCGCCTGATCAACGAAATTCTGTAGTTTCTTAAAAATCTCAGGGTTGCCCCCTAAATCCCGGCTGCCAGCTGTCGATATGTAAGGTGACGCCCGTCGGCGGCAGCCCGCAGAGATGGGCCGCCCCGCTTGCGTTGCCCCTGGTCAAAACGGTACAGACGCATGACACTCACCATTCGAGCGCGCATCGCCCTCACGTTCGCGCTTCTCGCCCTCCTGCTCACGGTTTCCGGCGTTCTCGGCTTCATCAGCACCGAAAAGGCCAATAGCGCCAACCGCGACACCTATCGCAACAAGCTCGCCGAATCCACGGCCATCGACAACGCGGAAATCTATATCGCGCGCACACGCCTCGTGCTCGACCGCGTGGCACTGCATCCCGACGCGCCCTCGGTGCCCGACCAGCTGCAGCGCGCCGTCGGCTTCTTCAAGAATTCCGACGAGTGGTGGACGAAGTTCACGCAGATGCCGCACGAGAGCGACGAGTTGCCGCTCATCGCGGCGACCACCGAGCGGCGCACCGCCATGCGCAACGCGGTATCGGACTTCACGAAGGCGCTCGAATCGGGCGACAAGGCCAGCGCCGACAACATCGCGATGACGCAGCTCTCCGACCTCTACAGCGCCATGAGCGCCGCGAACAACGAGGTCAAGAAGCACCTCTACCACAACGCGAAGATGCGTTATGAGGAGGCCGAAGCAAATTTCCATCTGTTCTCGGGCGTGAGCGCCGCCATGGTCGCGCTCGGCCTGCTCGGCGCGGGCCTCGGCTGGGTGATGCTGCGCCGCGCGATCATGGAGCCGCTCAATTACGCGCTCAAGCGCCTCGATGAAATCTCCTCGGGCAATCTGAGCCGGGCCGTGCGCGCGCAGCGCCGCGACGAAATGGGCCCGCTGCTGGAAAAGATCGAAAAGACCCGCAAGGAACTGGGTTCAGTCACGGGCGCGGTGCGCTCGGGCAGCGAATCGGTTTCGGTGGCCACGCGCCAGATCGCAGCGGGCATGATCGACCTCTCGGCGCGCACCGAGGAACAGGCCGCGTCGCTCCAGGAAACGGCCGCGAGCATGAACGAGCTGACGTCGGCGGTAAAGCAGAACACCGACAACGCCCGCCAGGGCAGCACGCTCGCGCAAACGGCGGCCAACGTGGCGTCGCGCGGGAGCGATGTCGTGCAGGACGTGGTGAGCACAATGAGCGAGATCGAAGGCGCGGACAACGTGATCCCCTTCAGGACCGCCGCTGCCTGAAGAACGCCAGACTGAAGCCCGCGCAGCCCCGGTATCGAATCGGGCGCACAGCGCCCACTGCCCTACCTCCTTGGTGCGTCGGATTCCACACCGGACTTCGGATTTTCCATGCATATTGGGCAAAACCCGATCACCCGCTTACGAGGCGTTCGTGGACAAGTTGGACGCGCTGCTTGCGGCATACGTTGCGCAACCGGGCGACGAGGCACGCGCAAGCCTGATTAGGACATACCGCAGCTTTGTGCGCCGCCTGGTGTTGCCCCACCAGTACCAAGTATGAGAGGTGTAAAAATTTGGACTTGATTGGACAGACGGTGTCAGTTCGCGTCCGGCTCAGTTCGGCCATGAAGGGACGCCCGACGTGCAGCATCGAACGTCTGCAGATCTGGCTTCAGGAGCCATTCGGATTCCGGATCTTCGTGTCAATGGAACAGCTCGGCTGACGACAGGTAGCCAGGGCCGAGTCCTCCCACGGCGAGTACCCGGCCGTCGGGCAGCAGTGTGGCCGTATGCCGGCTGCGCGGCTGGATCAGACTGCCAGTCGGCGACCAGGAACCCGTGGCCTCGTCGTACAGTTCGTCGGAAGCCAGGTTGCTCAGGTTGATCCCGCCCGCGGCGAGCACGCGGCCGTCAGGCAGGAGCGTGACGGTATGGTAGTAACGCGGTTGATTCAGGCTGCCGGTCGGCGACCAGGTACCCGTGGATGGATCAAACAGTTCGGCGGAGGACAGCGCGGCGGTTCCACCGTATCCCCCTGATACCAGTACCTTGCCGTCGGGCAGCAGCGTGGCGGCGAAGATGCTGCGCCCCTGACTCATGCTGCCGGTCGGCGACCAGGTCCGCGTGGCCGGATCATACAGTTCAGCCGAGGCAAGCCGGCTTGCGCTGCCAAAGCTTGCGCTGCCGACGCCCCCCGCCACCAGCACCCGGCCGTCGGGCAGCAGTGTGGCAGTATGGTAGTAACGCGCCTCACTCATGCTGCCGGTCGGCGACCAGGTCCGCGTGGCCGGATCGTACAGTTCAGCTGTGGACAGCGCGGCGTTGGTCGCGCCCTGACCGCCTGCCACGAGCACCGTGCCGTTGGTCAGCAGCGTGGCGGTTTGGATGTCACGCGCCTGATTCAGGCCGCCAGTGGGCGACCAGGTCCGTGCGACCGGATCGTACAGTTCGGCCGAGGACAGCGGGGCACCGGTCGTGTTCTCGCCCCCCGCCGCGAGCACCATGCCGTTGGTCAGCAGCGTGGCGGTTTGGCTGTCACGCGCCTGATTCAGGCTGCCGGTCGGCGACCAGGTATCCGCAGCCGGAGCGTACAGTTCGGCCGAGGCCAGCCGGCCTTTGTTGTACCCCCCCACGGCGAGCACCGTACCGTCGGCTAACAGCGTGGCGGTGTGCAGGTATCGCCCCTGGTTCATGGCATCGGCTGGGAGCCACGCGCCGATCGTGGCGTTGTCCACATCAATGACGATGTGCGCTGTGACGCTGCCCGCGCTGTTACTGCCGGTAACGGTGAAGGTCGTCGGCGCCTGCACCGCGGTCGGTGTGCCGCTGATCGCCCCGGTCAACGCATCGATGCTCAACCCGGCAGGCAGCGTTGGTGACACGGTGAACTGGGTAATTTCGCCACCGGAATACTGGGGCTCGTTGATCACGATAGGCCGGCCGATGATATACACCGGCACCGGGTCCACATACGTGAGCCCTGCCGGCGGCACGACCTGCGCCTGCACCTCGATACTGAGCTGGGCCTGGATGCTGTCCACGCTGTTGCTGCCGGTGACGATGTAGACCGCTGGCGCGGTTACTGCCGTCGGCGTGCCGGAAATGATCCCGGTCTGCGGGTCTAGCGTAAGGCCCGCGGGCAGCGCCGGCGACACGCTGTACTGCGTGATTTCACCGCCCGTGGTGATCGGCGTGTTGGGCGTGATCGGTGCATTGGTCACATAGATGACCGAACTATCCAGGTAGCCCAGGTTTTCCGGCGCGATGGCGGTAGCCTTGACCTCAACCTGCAGCCGGGTGGTCGTGCTGCCCGTCCCGTTGGTGCCCGTGATCGTATATTCCGTGGCATTGCTGACAGCGGTGGGCGTTCCGGTAATCACGCCGGTCTGTGGATTCAGGTTCAGCCCCGTGGGCAGCGCAGGTGACACGTCGAATTGCGCGATTGCCCCACCACTCTCGCTGGGCATTTCGGGAATTATTTCGGTACCCACCGGGTACACCACCGAGCCGTCATGTTCGGCCAGCCCCGCAGGCTGCGCCGGTCCGACGCTGTTGTCGCCACCGCCATGGCACGCGGCCACCAGCATGGCCAGCAGCAGCAGGCCTGTCAGACGACGCTCTATCCGCATGACCATGCCCTCCGCCCATTTTCTTTTCAGGATAGATTGTCCAGCCGTAAATATCAGTCGGATGCGATGCCAGCGCTTATCGCGTTCCCGCACTCCGCATCGCTGATGCCGATTTGCCGTAGGCCGCACACCGGTCTTGATTTCGCCATAGGTCGGAAAGCGAAATGAGCCATCGGATTGGTTCAAGAGCCGCTCCAATTATCGGAGCGCATAACTATGCGACGGAGACTCGCCGGACTTCTTAATCCTGAAACCGGCCAATGGTGGAAAGGGTTTGCAAAGCGGACGGATATCTCACGATGCTGTAGGTCTGTTGTGGGTCGGGTCGGGTCATGCCTTTTGCATGAAACGCGCGGCCCGGACGATCGTCACGCTCGGCCGTGGGACGCTGGTCGGCCATGAAGCGACCGTCGTCGTGTGTTTCCCGCCGACCGAAGTGCGCTCGAAAGCTGACCGTCGTGATCCGTCAGTTAGCAGCCTGTTCACGGGTGGTCAGCGCCGTTTCCGAATAGTCTACCTCCCGCATCAGCTTGCTCAACGTCTCGTCATTGATCTCGTTGGCGTTGCGCAGCGCCAGCAGCGCAGCGCGCTCTGCGCGCATTGCCGCAAGGCTGAACTGAATTTCCAGCGCTTCCACCCTGCGCACTTCGTCAGCGGAATTCCTGTCGTGGGTGAACCTGGCGAGTCGCCGGCGGTATAGATCCATCACGCGTGCAGCCGCATCCGCAGCGAAGGCGGTTGCGGACTCGCCATTATCCCCGGTGACGGTTCGATGAAGGTCGTCGACGGCGCGGATTGCGGCTTGCGCAGCGACCTTGCGCGCGTGGACTTCCTCATCTGCATGGGCATCGTGCCCGTGGCGCGTCCCATATAGCAACTGCGGCAGTGCGAAGACGGCAACAAGCAACGACGTCAGGATCACCCCTGAAGCGATAAAGATCACCAGGTCACGCCCCGGCAACGGCTCTCCGCTGGATAACGCAACGGGTATCGACAATACGCCTGCGAGCGTCAGCGCACCACGCACCCCAGCGACCGTCATGATCGCCACGGTACGTAGCCCCGGCACGGCGTTGCTCACGCCGTGCCGGGCCGCTCCGAGGCTTGCAAACCACCGCAGCAGCCAGACCCACACGAAGCGCATCGCATAGAGCGCGAGCGTGACCGCTGCGACGTAGCCGATCAGCCGCCACACGTCACCGTTACCCGTCTCGTGAGCGTCAAGGAGCGCACGGCCGATGATGTGCGGGAACTGCAATCCCAGCAGGATAAACACCATTCCGTTGAAGACGAATTCGACCATTGCCCACGTACTGTTCGCCCTCACGCGTGCCGATACCGAACCGGCGCTGGTGACAGTCACGTAATTCATCATCATGCCGGCAGCAACCGCCGCGAGAATGCCGGAACAATGGAAATGT
Source organism: Paraburkholderia sp. CNPSo 3076 (assembly GCF_026343935.1). Taxonomy (NCBI): domain Bacteria; kingdom Pseudomonadati; phylum Pseudomonadota; class Betaproteobacteria; order Burkholderiales; family Burkholderiaceae; genus Paraburkholderia; species Paraburkholderia sp. CNPSo 3076. The sequence continues at coordinate 197,477 of NZ_JAPMAL010000011.1, forward strand.
TCGGCGAACAGGTAGGCGGCGAACGGAATCAGCAACGTCAAGACAACGCCGGGCGCTGGATCGCCTTCGTGCGTCACGCTGCGCAACCGCCGTATCACGAAGCTGAACAGCCAGCTCACCGCGGCGCCCATCGCAAGGCCGCCTGCGGCGATGATCACGAAGCTGATAGAAGCCTCCCGCAGCGAGAACATGCCGGTCAGCGCGGCCGCAATCGCGAACTTGAGCGCAACGAGACCCGAGGCGTCATTCATCAGCGCTTCGCCCTCGAGAATATGCATCAGCTGCGCTGGAATGCGATTCTTGCCGGCAATGCCCGCCAGCGCTACGGCGTCTGTCGGCGACAGCACCGCTGCGAGCGCAAACGCGATGGGAAGCGAAACGGTGGGCACGAGCGCATGCACGAAGTAGCCGACCACGAGCACCGTCATGAACACGAGACCGAATGCGAGCAGCAGGATCGAACGGCGCCGCATGAAGAACTCGCGTTTCGGAGTGCGCCATCCGTCCGCGAAGAGTAACGGCGGGATGAAGAGTAGCAGAAACAGTTGGGGGTCGAAGGTGACGTACAGACCGAACTTTGGCCACGCAAGCACTGCACCGATTGCGATCTGGACGAGCGGCAACGGCAACAGGCCACGCAGAAGCCGCACGACGACGCCCGATACGGCGACCGCGAGCAGCAGGATCAAAACGGTGAAGACGATTTCCATCAGGGCCGTCAACCGTGAGAATTCGAACCGGGTCTTACTATTTGCTCAGCGCGACAACTGACCTAGCGATGTGCCTGCGTTTTGTATCGCCTCACCGACACCGCGAACCGCTGCGGCAGCAACAGTACTTACGAGCAGTATGCCCAGCACCCCGAGCGACACTGAGACAATATGGCCAACGCTTGTGGTGGGCACGATGTCGCTTTGACCGATCGTGATCGCCCTCATCGCGCAAAGGTAGAGCGCTTCCCCAAAGGAGCATGGCAATCCGCTTGCAGAGTCGACCTGGCCGCCGAAGTTATACATGACGACAGAAAGCAGGAGGTAAAGCACAAACAGAAATGCGATCGGGCCACGTAGCTGCCAAAGTGCCCTGGAAAATTCGGCCACGACCTGGTGAGGCTTCAGCGTAGCGTGCGCGGAATTGTCGGCGTCCTTCATGACGCTAAACCTCCCACAATATTTTGGGTCGCCCTGCCGGGAATCCACTCGCGCCTGGAAAGCGGGCCGGCCGGGTGTAGAAGGGTCGGTTAGCCGCCCAGCTTGATGATCGCCATCGTAAGTAGAATGCCAAGCGCAATCATTGCGATACCTGCCTTCATTGCCCCTGCACCGGTGTAGCGCCCCAGCGCAAAGCCGGCGACGAAAAGCATCACGAGTGTGAGCACGCGCGAGGCGACGAGTGCCGTTGTCACATCCCTGAAGACGAGAAACGGCACCGCGACCGGGAAGGTTCCCAGAACAACTAGCAGAAAGATACCCAGCGCGCCGACGAAGTCACCACTCACAAAATTCGCCCGAGGTGGCAGCGTCAATGCCGCCGCGAGGCGCGCGCGGATCCGCTCGAGGTCGGCATCTTCGACGAGCGGCGCCAGCTTCTCAGGCAATGCATCGCGCAACACCCGTACGGCGACAGCCTGGTCCTGTTCGCGCTTGACGGTCTGCGCGAGTTTCAGGCGCTGCCCTCGATCAGCGAGCGTACGTACGAGATACATCACGGCGTCCGCCAGGCCCCACGCGAGATTGCATCCGAGTGCCGCGAAGAACATCTTGTACCCTTCATCTTCGCCTGCGGTGACCGCCTTGACGGCGCCGACGAACGTCAGGGCCATGAACAGACCAAAACATATTTCACAGACACGGTCGACGGTATTGAGAATCGGTGCGCGTCGTTCGGGTTCGGCGTGTCCGGCCGGCATGATAGTGCTCATATGGCCTCGATCATGGTAGACAACGAGACGTTGCGATAGCTGCCAACATGGAGTGCTGGTACGAGCAGTATATGAAAGAGACGACAGTTCGATATCCTTGTTTGATACACCGGGAACAGAGAGACCAGCGCAAGAGGCCTGAGGCCAGCCGGACCGTCCATCACAGGCCGGATTGGGTGTTCGCTTGCAGGCCATGCACAAATGGTCCACCGGAGTAACACCCTGCAGCTTCAGTGGACTACGCAGGCCGAATCCATCGCTCGCTCCGCTTGCCGATCATCCTTTCTTGCGCATCTGTCCAATCGCGCGAGAGCGCGCCGCCTCGGCTTCCTGCACCAGCCGGTAGGCGACGTAATATTTGAAAACATTACGTACATAGGTCGTCGGCTCGGTGCCAATCTTCTCGGCAACCACGATCTCGACATTGTTGAACCACTTGTTGGGATCCAGACCGCGTGCCGCCGCTTCCTTGCGCATCCTCGCGATCTTTGCAGGTCCCGCGTTGTAGCTTGCGAATGCGAAGAGCGAGCGATCCCTCTCCGAAAATTGAGCATCTGGAAAGTAACGGACCATCAGGGAATCGAGATACTTTGCTCCTGCATGGATATTCGCCTCCGTCACCCGGATGTCGCCTACTGCAAGTTCCTTCCCGGTGGCCGGCATGAGCTGCATGATTCCAATCGCCCCGACGTGACTGCGTGCGTCCTGATTTAGCTGGGACTCCTGATATCCCTGGGCCGCAAGCAAAAGCGGATCAAAGCGGTACTGCGCGCCGTATTTTTCAAATAATCTGACGGTCTGCCTGAACCGCTTCATGTCCTCCGTCTCCGTATTGTTGGAAATCTGCTTGATGCGTTTCATTTCCTGCTGGAGACGGACCTCGGCGACGCTCTGCTTCTTCACGTAATTGACGTAGAAGTCGTTGATCGCATCCTTCAGCCTGGGGCTCTGCAAACGGATCGCCCATCCGATATAGCCGGCGTCGCGCACCGCCATATCGTCGTGCACAGCGATCCCAGGCAGTATCTGCGCCCATATCTTCGCTTTCCAGTCATCCACCACGAGGATCTGGATGAGCCCAACATTGAGCATCTCCATTGCGTCCTCGTCCTCAAGCGCATCGGGGAGCAGCGCAAGCTTTACCGGAGCCTTGCCTTCCTTGCGAAAGCGCGCATTCAGCGTGTTCAGGCTCTCGTAGTAACTGCTGCTGGCGCGTACATGGACCGTCTTTCCGCTGAGATCGTCAAGCTTCGCGAGAGACGGCGACTTCGGCCCGGTAATAACGACTTCGCGGACCGGCGTTCGGTCGCGCGGCGCCACGAAGTCGACCTGTTTGAGACGCGCCTCGGTCACCGTCAGATTGCCGGCCGCGATGTCGCCCCGGCCGGCGATCAGCCCCGGGATCAACTGGTCGCGCGTTGTCGGGATGATGACCAGGGTGAGCGGGCGCTTGCCAAGCGTCGATTTGTATTTCCTGTTCACATAACGCTCAAAGTCCCGCATGAGCCCGGCAGTCAGTCCGCGCTCGTGACCCTGGTCGTTAAAATAGAGTGTCCGACTATAGGGAACGAGTACGCGGATCACACGCCGGTCGAGCATTGCGTCGAAGTCACCCTTCCATGGTTGGTTGCCGAGATCGATACGGCGCGCCCCGGTAGCCGACGCGGGGGCAGTAGCGGCTGCCGGGGTAGACGCGGAAGCGGCAGGCTGCGACGCCGCACCTTGCGCGGCGCAGCACGTCGCCACACCCGCGAACATGCCTGCGCAGAACGCCGCAACGTACATCAACACATGTATGACGCGCATCATTAAGACCCGCTCCGAAACCGGAGGCTGGAACGAACCCCGGTAGTGACCGTGTGTGTACCAATCGCCACGCCATGCTCGTCTTTCGGGCTGAGACTCCGCAACGTGAATCCGGTGCGGTCATGAATCCCGCTTAACCTTCTGCGCGCTGGCGACGGTCTCACTGCACCAGCACATCCTGATACTGCCACTATGGTGGCTTGTGAAAATCGGCCTATGGTCCTACACGGCGATCTCCGGGGACGGCAGGTCGAGGGCAGTCATTGCTCCACCCGTCAGGTCAGACGAGTCCGTTCACGCGCCGCCCCCCACGACAATCAGACCATCGTCCTATTCACCGGCGGGGACGTCGCTGCTATCCTGGGTTCCGAACTCGCGAGGCGTATGCAGCCGCATCGCATTCGCCCCCTCCTGCCGGCAAACGGGATTGAACCGCCATGAGCAGGCGAACCGCTCTCGGGTTGCGTCTCTGTTACTGCGCTGCTGTGCTGTCGTGGCTGGCAAACGCACCGCGCGCCCAGGAACTGGAGCCGCGCACCTATTCTCCCTCGCCGATCGGCACCAACTTTCTCCTCCTGGGTTACGCCCACGTAAGCGGCGACGTGCTCACCGACCCGTCCCTCCCCATCACGGGTGTGAGCACACAACTGAACAACCTCGTGCTCGGCTACGTGCGCACGTTCGCGCTGGCAGACCGCACGGCGTCGATCGGCGTTGCCGTGCCATTCGTGAGCGGCAACCTGAACGGGCTCGTCATTGGTGCACCGACCGAGGTGCATCGCGCAGGCCTCGGTGACGTGCAGTTTCGCTTCGCGCTGAATCTGATCGGCAACCCCGCGCTTTCACCTGAAGCGTTTTCCCGTGCACCGCCCGTTACCTCGCTCGGCGCGAGCGTGACGATTCAGGCGCCCACAGGCCAGTACGTCCCCTCACGCCTCGTCAACGTCGGCAACAACCGTTGGGCGTTCAAGCCAGAGTTCGGGATATCACAGCCATGGGGAAACTGGTTCTTCGAGGCCTCGGCCGGTGTCTGGATGTTCACGAACAACACGAACTTTTTCAAAGGACGGGAAAAAAGCCAGGCTCCACTCGCGATCGCCCAACTCCATGGCGGATACAGCTTTCGGCCGGGGCTCTGGCTCGCCGCCGATCTCGGCTATGCGCTCGGTGGCGCCACTGAAGTCAATGGCGGATCGAGCAGCGGCCGCCAGGCTAACGCGCGCGGCGGCGTCACGCTTGCCGCGCCGCTAGGTCGCGGCTGGTCTGCCAAGCTTTCCTACTCTCGAGGCTTTGTCGTGCGCGCGGGCGGCAACTATCAGATCGTCTCCGTCGCGATCCAGTACCGCTGGTTCGATCATTGAGTTGGGTCATTGGCGCCTCATGAGGGTCACCTCAAAGCACTGCTCCCATCAATCAGCCGCCTGGAATGTCCAAACGACAAAAGAAAATATTCGCGTTTGGCAGCCCGAGCTCGGCACCAACCGTTCATCGCGCTGAGGCCTCAAATTGCGCAGAAGCATAGCCGGACGTCCTCATATGACGGTGACATGGATTGAAGAAGCGTTTGCAACCCTGAATCGCCAAGTCTGGCTTTGCGAAGTTTCCAGAAGAGATAGACGACTCCGGCAAGATGTATGGCCGATACCAGCAGGTCACCGCCACCGATTGCGCTGTAGGTTAAAGGACCGCTATATCTGGTCAGCTACCGCGAACGTGTCGAGCAGTAGTCAGCCGCATCCGGACAGCCATATTGGAACGAACTGACGGGCAAGAATTGGGAACGTGTCCAGGAGCTGATGCCGTCCTGAAATGCGGTGGCGCCGTCGATCGCCTACGATGATAGACAAGCCCGCACCGGAAGTCAGACATCATGGCGCGCTCACTCACCACTGCCGTTCGTTGGTCGCTCGATTACATTGCGCGCAAATCGTGGCTGCGACGGGCGCTGCTCGCACTCGCCCTGCTTGTCACTCTGAATATCCTGATTAACTCATGGCAGTCGTGGCACGACTTCCGAGCCGCAGATACCCTTGCAGCACAGCGGCTGAACGGCCAGGCCTCGCTTATCACGGCACGCATCGAGGACCGTTTGCAGCGCATAAATGTGTCGACGGCACAGATCGAGAACATGCTGGATAGCCAGGCGCTCGCCGATGTCGAGCTGACGCAACTGGCAATGATCATGCGTCCGGCGCTCGGTGAAGTGCTCATTGCTGTCTTCGCGCCTGACGGCCGGCTACTTGCCGGATCGAGTGCGAGTGTCGGCAACCAGGTGCCTGGCCTTGAATCAGTGCTTTCCCGTGTGCGGAATGATCCGTCTGACCTCGTCACAGACCTTGCGACCTGGGCACAAGAGGCAGTCGTCATTTTCGCAAAGGGACATCATAACCGGGCAGGTGAACTCGACGCGGTCATCGTCCAGGTGGTCAATGTCGAACAGCGCCCGCTCGAAGCCATGAATTTGCCCGCGGGCACTTCCGTCCTGTTGCGCGACAGTGCGGACCACGTCATCGCGCGCTACCCGGCCGCCCTCGCGGTGGCGCCAGGACAGAAGCTGATCGACGGCACGGCGACGACTGGCCCCACGCCGACGACCCGGTATCTGCTCTTTCCTCCGGACGGTACGCAACACTTGGTGGCCACACGCAGGATTCCGCTCGGACCCACAGCAAGCTACTGGACACTTGATGTCGGCCTTTCGGTCGATGTATACCGCGCGAGTGTACGACAAAGCTTGTATATCAACCTCGCTGGCTCGGCCACAGTCCTGGTCATGCTGGCGAGCGCGATCCTGCTCGTGCGCCGTGAGCGTCACCTGTTCGATCAGGTGCAACAGTTTGCCAGCCTGATTTCGACCATTGTGAAGAACATGCCCACGCCGGTTGTTGTGGTACAACCCGGCGAAGGTAAAGTTCTTGTCGCCAATGAATCTATGCTGGCTGTATTCGGTGCGGTCGCTGGCGCGGGGCAACCGTTTGCCCGGCTGTTCGTGGACCCCACAGCATGGACGGACACGCAGTCGGTCCGTCAAGACGAGGCGGTCGCGATGCTCACGCGCGACGGCCCCCGGCATATGCTGCTGCACAGCACCCGGCTCCCCCTCGGCGTGCAAGCCGAAGAATCCGGCGCACTGCTCGTCACACTCGTCGACGTCAGTCATCAATACCAGCAGCTCACGAAGCTACGCTCCGAAGCCGAAGTGGACTCGCTCACTGGACTGCCGAACCGCCGCAGTTTCGCGAGGGCTGCCGCGCAGGCGGTTGCGCATGCTCGCGGACAGCACCGGCCGCTATCGCTGCTGGCACTGGATCTGGACTACTTCAAGCTTGTCAATGACACGTACGGTCATGCAGCCGGAGATCGCGTGCTGGCAGTCGTGGCACGCGTGCTTGAAGGAGCGCTGCGCACGGAGGATCTGGCCGCCCGCCTGGGCGGCGAAGAATTCACCGCCATCCTGCCCGACACAACACTGGAGCAGGCCCAGACCGTCGCCGAACGTATTCGCACCTCCATCCAGAACACGCCGATCGCCCTGGAGACAGGACAGACCATTTCGCAGACCATAAGCATTGGCATTGCGTCATACCACGAGGGCGAAGATGACATCGTGGCAGCACACGAGCGTGCCGACGCCGCGCTATATGCGGCTAAGAGCGCGGGGCGCAATCGTGTCCACATTGCGATGCCGGCCGCCCCTGACTCCAAGGAAACGACATTACAGGCACCATCGGGTTGTGAAAGTCAGGCATCAAGGACAGACAGAGAGAGCACGTGACCCGCTGACAGTGCTACGACGGGAGGTTGAAGAATAGCGTGTTCGGCGACGCCTCCCTCGACGTCTGCTGTGCGCCTCATGACAGACGTTTGCGCGGTGGTGAACGGCGCAATGCGGTCCGCGGTAAGTGCCGGGTACGCAGTGAAAGGGAGTAGGCTATTCCCACGAGCCTATGTCGGCGTCGTCGCCCTCACCGCCTTGCTTCGCGTCAGCGCCGTAGCTGAATACGTCGATCTCGCCATGCACGCCTGGATTGAGATACGAATACGCGTTGCCCCATGGATCGTACGGCAGACGCCGGAGATAGCCGCCGTCCTTCCAGAAGATTGGCACTGGACTAGTAGCCGGTTTCTCCATCAACGCCCGCAGGCCTTGCTCCTGGGTTGGATAGCGGCCATTGTCGCGGTGGTATAGCGTCAGCGCCTGCATGATCGCGCCGATTTCCTGTTTCGCAGCGACACGTTTCACCCCTTCCGGGCCACGCATCTTCAAGGCGACTAGTGCAGCGAGCAGGCCGAGCATCGCAACAACGGCGATAGTTCTTTTAAACGCAAACCCTTGCTGATCACGGCTGCGCAGACCCCCGATATCCGCGCGGCGACCTGTCCTCATTTTCATAACTTGTTGCCTATTGTTCGGGAAGAAACGCGTGTGCTTCGTCGTGGCCAGATAGCGGTCAATTAAGCCCGGCCACTCATTCTAAGTTTTGTCGTGGTAGAGGTGTAACGTAAATGTAGTCTGCGGAGCGCGCCAGACAATGGATGACGAACGATCCTGCGCTCTGATCGATGCCGTGTCGTCGATCACCGAAAAAGGTTGAATCTCGATCCGGGATGATCGTCGCGTTCAGTCATGGGGCGCTGTGCGGCCAACTCCCGTCATTGCCTCGTCCCTTCGCAATGACACTCGAACTTCGACTCCGCACTCAAAGCGGGCCTCGTGCGCGGCCCCGTCTGCTGGCATCGGTAAAGGCTCACAACTCGCCAGCAGCGCGACCACCGCACATGCTAGTGCTGCAGACGCTGACGCATGACTGCGAATCGGACGATGGTCCTATGGACAATACCGGAGCCGCTTGCTAGCTTCTTCTTCGGGCGCGTACCGACGCGCTCGCCGCCGGAAGCTATCGCAAAGGCTCCCGGAACTCATGCCCGCCGCATTCCTGTGGAAGCGGCGGCCTTCTTCATGTCGTTGCGATCGAGTGGCCATGAGGCACGGCCGCTACCGCCCAGCCCGGGATCTGGGTCACGCAGAAGGCGATACATCTCCTCAACGAAAGGCGCTACAGGGTCGACTGGTGAAGTCTGGGGCTCCGATGCCCAGACGCGGCCGGCCGCTCTTTCGTCTGGCTCGCCCCTCGAGCATCCTTTACGATGGCTTCAGATAGTCTGCACAGAGACCGCGAACGCGTCCAGCGAAACCACTCGTGGTGATCGAGATTGCGCAGAAGATCCGCTCGACGCCGTTCACGTCGATAGTGGGCAACAACGCCGGCCGCGGCGATTGCCAGCACGATTACACCCACAGTCATTGCCAGCCAGGATTCGTCCATAGCAGCCTCCTCTGGTACGCACGGATCGCCACCCGCTAGCGCAGGCGACAGATTCGATCAATATAGCCTTTCGGGACTTCACGCTATCGGCCGCTGTGCACCTGTCAGCGCACTCGCGCGATAGCGCGCAGGACAGCGCCGCCGCGCGGCGGCCAAGCGGCTTCAAAGTGCTGTCGTAAAATGCTGCCCATGAATATGGAACCTGCGGATACACCCGATGCTCAGTGAAACCGAACTGCGCGAGCAGTATGCGGACCTCCAGCGGCGCGCGTTGAGCCTCGGCACGCATGGGCAGTCGCGCAGTGACCAACTTGCCGCGGCGATGCAGTTGCCGCCGAAGAAGCACGCCGATGACTATTTGCGCGTGGTGAAGGGCGCGAAAGATGACGCGATGGTGGCTGTCCTGAGCTATCAGAGAGCGTTGCCCTTCCTCGCAACTGCCAACTCTCTGATCGAGCGCCTCGCGAAGCCTTCAATTCCTGCTCGCGCATCACAACCTGCTCGTCGCGCTGCAGGACATGCACGACGCACGGCGCCCGGATGAATGGCCGTACGCGTTGCGCGTGATCGCGCAGCGCTTCAATCTGAACGCGCACGTGGTCACGCACTGCGAGCGCCTCTTCGGTCGCGTGGTGCATCTGGAGCCGCTCGGCGAGTACCCGCAGGCCACGATCACGCTCAAGCCGTCCAATGGCTACCTGCTCGATCGCGCGAAGCGGGACAATCGGGCATCACATGCCATGCCCAAAGCGCTCACGACTCGCGAGGTCCACGATGTCCGCGCGTGGCAGGAAGGCCCGCGAGCGCATCGCGGTACCCGATGCGTACCCCACGAGCATCGTGGTCGACGCGTGGATGCCCGACTACGGTCGGCAGTGCGAGGTATGCGGCCAGACGCCCTGCGTGACCCGCCTCGTGGACGGGCAGGTGGTGTACGAGGGATCGATGCGTGGCGCCTGCATGTGGGACGACGACGCGTACGCCGATCCAGTCAGCGGGTGAGGCCCGCCATGTCGCGTCAGGACATTTATCGCATCCACTGCATCGCGTGTGGTGAGCGTTTTACTGACGCGAACGTGTACAGCGACGCGGGCAAGTGCCCGGCTTTATCGAATTTCATCTGCTCAAAGGCCCGCAGCGCGAAGACCACGTGCTCTACGCGAGCCACACGATCTGGGCGAGCCACGCGCACTTCGAAGACCGGACGCGCTCCGACGCCTTTCGCGCGGCGCATCGAAACGCGGGCAATACGGGCGGCGCAAACCGTCCGGTCTATCTGAGCGACCCCGAGTTCGAAGGCTCGAAGTCGTGCAAACCGTGAAATAGGCGGTGCACGCGGAGTCGTAAAGAAAATCGGTAAATCTGTGCACGCGCTGCGCCAAAGCTACACGCTCGCAGCACGCACCGCCGCAGTGCCCCGTGCATCCGGCCCCCTCCTCTCGTCTTCCCGCTGCGCCGCGCGTCCTAGGCCCAAACCTTGCTTGATACAAGCCCCCGCCCTCGCGCGCAACGGTGTTGGAGGCGCGCGCCATCGCGTCCCCAACCGACGAGCCCATGAAGAAAAAAACCGCTACCCGCATCGTAGAAGGACAACCGTTCCCCCTCGGCGCCACCTGGAACGGCCGCGGTGTGAACTTCTCGCTCTTCTCCGCGAACGCTACGAAGGTCGAGTTGTGTCTTTTCGACAAGAGCGGCCTGCGCGAACTCGAACGCATCGAGTTGCCCGAATACACCGACGAAGTGTGGCATGTCTATCTGCCCGAACTCGAACCGGGCGCCATCTATGGGTATCGCGTGCATGGGCCGTACGAGCCGCAAGCGGGCCATCGCTTCAATCCGCACAAGCTGCTGCTCGATCCCTATGCGAAGGCGCACGTGGGCGCGATGCGCTGGCATCCCGCCGTGTTCGGCTACACGATCGGAAGCCGCGATGGCGATCTTTCGTTCGACACGCGAGACAGTGCGCGCTATGTGCCGCGCTGCCGCGTGGTCGATCAGGGCTTCACATGGCACCACCCGATGCGCGAGCGTGTGCCGCGCGAGCGCACGATCATCTACGAAACGCACGTGCGCGGCTACACGATCCGCCATCCCGAGGTGCCGCCCGAAGAGCGCGGCACCTTCGCCGGGCTCGCACAAACGCCGGTGCTCGAATATATGCGCGGGCTTGGCGTGACATCCGTGGAGCTACTGCCCATTCATACCTTCGTGAACGACTCGCATCTGCTCGAACGCGGTCTCACGAACTACTGGGGCTACAACACCATCGGCTTCTTCGCGCCGGACCCGCGCTACTCGGTGGGCGCGCACGGCTCGATCGACGAGTTCAAGAACATGGTGGACCGCCTCCACCAGGCGGGTCTCGAAGTCATACTCGACGTGGTTTACAACCACACGGCCGAAGGCAGCGAACTCGGCCCGACGCTCTCGTTTCGCGGCATCGACAATGCTTCGTACTACCGGCTACCCGAAGACAGGCGCTATTACATCAACGACACCGGCACCGGCAATACGCTCAATCTCTCGCACCCGCGCGTACTGCAGATGGTCACGGACAGCCTGCGCTACTGGGTGCTGGAAATGGGCGTGGACGGTTTTCGCTTCGACCTCGCGACGATCCTCGGGCGCGAGCCCTACGGCTTCGACGAAGGCGGCGGCTTTCTCGACAGCTGCCGCCAGGATCCGATTCTCGCGAGCGTGAAGCTGATTGCCGAGCCGTGGGACTGCGGGCCGGGCGGCTACCAGGTGGGCGGTTTCCCGCCCGGCTGGATGGAATGGAACGACCGCTTTCGCGACACCACGCGCGCCTGGTGGAAAGGCGACGAAGGCAAGGCGCCCGAACTCGCCACGCGCCTGTGCGCCTCCGGCGACAGCTTCAACCGGCGCGGGCGGCGGCCATGTTCAAGCGTGAACTTCGTCACCGCGCACGACGGCTTCACGCTGAACGATCTCGTTTCGTACAACGAGCGTCACAACGAAGCCAACGGCGAAGAGAACCGCGACGGCCACGGCGACAATCTCTCGTGGAACTGCGGGGCGGAAGGCCCGAGCGACGACCCCGAAATCCGCGCGCTGCGCGAGCGCCAGAAGCGCAACTTCCTCGCCACCCTGCTGCTCTCGCAGGGCACGCCGATGCTGCTCGCGGGCGACGAATTCGGCCGCACGCAGCGCGGCAACAACAATGCGTACTGCCAGGACAACGAGGTGAGCTGGGTAGACTGGGAGGGCATTGACGACACGGGCCGCGCGCTCGCCGACTTCGTGCGCAAGCTCACCGCGCTGCGCCATGCGCTGCCGGTGCTGCGACGCAACCGGTTTCTCATCGGCGAGCACAACGCCGCGCTTGACGTCACCGACGTCGAATGGCTCTCGCCCGCAGCCGTACCGATCGCTCGGGAGCAGTGGGACGATTCGGCCATGCGTTGTTTCGGCATGCTGATCGATGGACGATCGCAAACGAGCGGCATCATGCGCCTCGCTTCGGATGCGACCATGCTCATCGTGCTCAACGCCTATCACGACGTGGTGGATTTCACGCTGCCTTCCGTGCCGGGCAACGATCAGTGGAACTGCCTCATCGACACGAACATGCCCGTGCGCGACGAGCTGCCCGAATTCGAAGCGGGCGATATCTACCAGGTGACCGGCCGCTCGCTACTGCTGTTCGCGCTGCACGCGCGTGGCGCGACGCGACGGGTGTTCGACCGCCTGGAGGAAGATCTCACCGGGTAATCGGCAGGCTTTTTTGCGGATTGGCGGCGAAGCCGCCTATCCGTTGTGCGACGTGTGGCGGGGCTGACAGTTAGTTGCACAATGCGGCGAATGACCGCCGCCTCATCGCAGCACCGCAGACATCGCCGACAAGCTATTGAGCGTGCGCACGAGGGACTCGGCGGTTGGCGCCACGAACCGGATCAAGCAGCCCGCCGCGCGCTCGACACCGGGCCACTGCGCAAAGAGGTCGGCCAGCGCAGTAGTCTGCGTATGCAGCTCGCACGTGCGCACGCGCGGCGCGGCACACGCGCGGTCCCACCACGCGCCGTCGCGTGCCACCTGCCCGACGGCTTCGTGCGCCGCGTCGCGAATCCGCTCGCGGCACGCGGCGGGCGTCAGCAGGTCGCCGCTCGCGTGGCCGCCGGCGCGCTTCACCACCACGAACTTCGCATCGGGAAAAGCGGGCCGCGTTTCGCCTTCGAACACATCGTCACCGCTGAGCAGCGCCACTCGTGCGCCGTATTCCTGCGCGAGCGCGCCATACAGCCCCGCCTCGCCCGTCGCCACGCCATCGACGAGCACACGCGCAAACGCAAAACTGTTGATGGTGTGCGCAAGCATGCCGCGGCTTTGCGCCATGGCGTGATAGCCGATCATGAAAACGAGCGCGGGCCGGTGCTCGAGCCCCGCCATCATGCCCAGCGTGCGCGGCTTGCCGAGTATCACGCGTGCGCGCGCATCGATCTCGTCGAGCAGCAGGTTGTTGAAGCCGCCATGCGAGTCGTTGACCCACACCTCGCTCGCGCCGCCCGAGAACGCGCCCTCCACGGCCGCGTTCGCTTCGAGCGTCATCCAGCGGCGGGCCTGCTCGTACTCGGCGTTTCCCGCGCGCGTTTGCGCAACGTTGAAGACTCCGCCTATGCCTTCGATATCGACCGAGATGAGGACCTTCACGCCTGCGCTCCGCCTGAAAGCAGTTCGGCGAGATCGGGCACCGCTTCGCGCAGCGCCAGACGCACGTGGCCATCGCGGCCCTGCACGGTGCGCGCGCACCACAAGGCGTCGAGAATGGCTTGCTCGGCGCAATCGGCGCTCGCCTGAAACAGCGGATCGAGCTGCGAGTCGGCGAGCAGGGGCGGCAACGCGTAGGTCTGCGCGTCGTGCGCCAATGTGTACGCGGTGCTGAACGCCATGGCGATATCGCCGCTGCCGTGTCCATAAACGGACCCCGTGCGCGCGAGACCCGCCGCCGCGCGCATTGACACGCGCCGAAGCTGCCGCGCGTCGAGCGGCGCATCCGTGGCGATCAGCATGATGATCGAGCCCTTCTCGGGCTCCTGCGTCGCACGATTGGACGCCGCGCGCGCCGCAAGCTCGCGCCCCACGGGCACGCCGCCGATCGTCAGCATCGGCAAGCGGCCGAAGTTCGCCAGCACGAGCGCGCCCACGGTGTACGGCGCGAGCGCCGCCTGCACCACGCGCGACGCCGTGCCGATGCCGCCCTTCAGGTCGAAGCTCGACATGCCGCGACCCGCGCCTACGCTGCCACGCGCGAAACCGGCGTTCGCAGCGGCGCAGGCCGCGAGGTAGTGTTCCTCATGTACAGCCAGCGCCTGAATATCGTTCAGATAGCCGTCGTTGCACTCGAACACGAGCGGATTGACGGTCGGCAGGCCGCGCCCGATTTGCGGATTCCCCGCGACCGCCGCGCGAATCTGCGCTTGCGCGAGTGTGCCCACCGCAAACGTGTTGCTCAGCGCGACCGGCGTTTCGAGCACGCCCAACTCTTCGAGCTGCATGAGCCCAATGCTCTTGCCGAATCCGTTGATCACGCAGACGCTCGCCGGCACCTTCTCGCGAAAGAGGTCGCCCGCATGCGGCAACAGCACGGTCACGCCGGTTTGCACCTCGCCCGCGTCGAGCGTGCAATGTCCGACGCGCACGCCGGCTACGTCGGCAATCGTTCCCGTCACCCCGCTCGCCAGTGTGCCGACATGCGGCGCGGTATCTCCACGATCGATGCTCATGCGCGATCCAGCTTCGGGTCGAGCGCGTCGCGCAAGCCGTCGCCCAGCAGATTGAACGCGAGCACGGTGAGGAAGATGGCGAGGCTCGGGAACAGCGCGATATGCGGCGCCGTCACCATATCGGCGCGCGCCTCGTTGAGCATGGCGCCCCACTCCGGCGTGGGCGGCTGCGCGCCAAGGCCGATGAACGACAGGCTCGCCGCCGTGATGATCGACGTGCCGATACGCATGGTCAGATACACGATCACGGACGACACGGTGCCCGGCAGAATATGGCGCATGATGATCGTCCAGTCCGACGCGCCAATGCTGCGTGCGGCCTCGACATAGGTGAGGTGCTTGAGCATGAGCGTGTTGCCGCGCACGAGCCGCGCGAACGCCGGGATGCTGAACACTGCCACCGCACAGACCACGTTGATCATGCCGTTGCCGAGGATCGCCACCACACCGATGGCAAGCAGAATGCCTGGGAATGCGAACAGCACGTCGGCCACCCGCATGGTGATGCGGTCCCACCAGCCTTCGTAGTAACCCGCGAGCAAGCCGAAGAACGTGCCGACCACGGCGCCCAGCGCCACGGAAAGAAAGCCCGCCGCGAGCGATATGCGCGTGCCCGCGAGAATGCGGCTGAAAATATCGCGGCCCAGCGCGTCCACGCCGAACCAGTGGGCAGCCGACGGACCGGCGTTGAGCGAGTCGTAGTCGAAGTAATTTTCCGGGTCGTAAGGCACGAGATGCGGCGCGAACACCGCGATCACCACCAGCAGCAGCACGAATGCGCCCGCGCCGAGCGCGACATGCTGCTTGCGGAACTTGCGCCAGAATTCGCGCCATGGCGTGCGGATCGCTTCGTCCTCTGCGCGTACATCAACGTTTAGGGTCGTGCTCATGGCGGGCTCACCTGAATCGAATGGTCGGATTGATGACCGCGTACAGCACGTCCACGATCAGATTGATGACGATGAACTCGAGCGAGAACAACAGCACTTCGGCCTGAATCACGGGGTAATCGCGCATCGAAACCGAATCGATGAGCAGTCGCCCGAGGCCCGGCCAGTTGAACACCACTTCCACGACGATCGAGCCGCCCAGCAAGAAGCCGAACTGCAGCCCCATCATCGTCACGACGGGAATCATCGCGTTGCGCAGGCAATGCTTGATCACCACCCATTGTTCGGCCACGCCCTTCGCGCGCGCCGTGCGCACGAAGTCCTCGTTGAGTACCTCGACGAAGGAGGCCCGCGTGAAGCGCGCCATCACCGCAGCCACCGCCGCACCGAGTGTGATCGACGGCAGCACGTAGCTGCGCCACGAACCGTCGCTCACCACGGGCAGCCAGCCCAGGCGCACCGAGAACAGCTCCATGAGCGCCATGCCGAGCGCGAAAGCCGGAAACGAAATGCCCGACACCGCGAGCGCCATGCCGATGCGATCGGGCCAGCGATTGCGCCACACGGCCGAGACGATGCCGATCGCCATGCCGAACACCACGGCCCAGACCATGCTGGTGAGCGTGAGCAGCAGCGTGGGCATGAAACGCTCGCTAATTTCGGTGACGACCGGGCGCTTGCTGCGCATCGAAACGCCAAAGTCACCGTGAGCGACGCGCACGAAGAAGTGGAGGAACTGCTGCGGCAGCGACTGGTCGAGGCCGAGGTCGGCGCGCACGAGCGCGACCGTCGCGTCGTCCGCTTCGGGACCGGCCGCGAGGCGCGCCGGGTCGCCCGGCAGCAGGTGCACGAACAGGAACACCAGGACCGCGACGATCAGGAGCGTCGGCAGCAGACCCACCGAGCGTTTGACAATGAAATTCAGCATGAGCGCGTTACTGCATCGGGGCGTGCGCGCCGCACCGGAACCAACCGTTCCGGCGCGGCGCGCAACGCATTAGCGAATCGAGATCTCGTCGAAGTTGAACGAGCCGTCCGGCGCCACATACGCGCCGGCCAGGCGCTTGCTGCGGGCGTACACGACCTTCTCCTTGACGAGGAACACCCACGGGGCGTCGGCCCAGATGCGCTTTTGCGCGTCGGCGTAGAGCGCCGTCTTTTGCGCGCGGTCCGTCGTTTCGAGCGCCTTCGCGAGGTCCTCATCGACCGCCGGGTTCTTGTAGTACGCCGTATTCATGAGCTTGGGCGGCCACGATGCCGAAGCGAGCAGCGGCGAGATGCCCCAATCGGCCTCGCCCGTGGACGACGACCAGCCGATGTAATACATGCGCACGCCCGCCGTCGCCGGGTCCTGCGCGCTTTCCACGCGCGCGACCGCAGTGCCCGTTTCGAGCGCTTCGACGTTCGCCTTCACGCCCACCTGCGCGAGCTGCTGCTGCACGAACTGAATGGCCTTTTGCGCGGTCGAGTTGTTATACGCCGACCACAGCGTCGTTTCGAAGCCGTTCGGGTAACCGGCCTGCTTGAGCAGTTCTCGCGCCCTGGCCGGATCGTAAGGCCAGGGGCCGAGCTTGACCGAGTAGTCCACACCTTGCGGCAGCACGCCGTCCGAAGGCAGCGCATAGCCCCCGAACGCCACCTTGGCCAGCGCGTCCTTGTTGATCGCGTAGTTCAGCGCCTGGCGCACGAGCGGGTTGTCGAACGGCTTCTTCGCGGTGTTCAGGCTGATGTAGCGCTGGATGATCGAGGACGTGGCGATCAAATCCACCTTCGGGTTCGACTGGAACGCGCTCGCCTGCTCGAACGGAATGCGGAAGGCGAAGTCCGCTTCGCCAGTGCGCATGAGCGCCGCGCACGTGTTGTTGTCGGCCACCGGCTTCCAGTCGATCTCATCGATCTTCGGGTAGCCCTTCTTCCAGTAGCCGGCGAACTTGTGGACGACGAGGTCGCCAGCCGGGTCCCACTTCACGAAAGCGAACGGGCCCGTGCCCACCGGATGCAGGCCGATGTCCTTGCCCCACTTCTTCATGGCCGCCGGCGAGATCATCACCGCCGAAGGGTGCGCGAGCACGTTCACGAACGCCGAGAACGGCGCGTTCAGCGTGACCTTCACCGTGTACGGATCGACCACTTCGGTCTTCGCGATGCGGCGGAACATGTTGTAGCGCTTCAGGTGGTTCGCCGGGTCCGTCACGCGGTCGAAGTTCGCCTTCACGGCCGCCGCGTTGAAGTCGGTGCCGTCCTGGAACTCCACGCCCTCGCGCAGCCTGAAGGTATAGACGAGGCCGTCGCCGCTCACTTCATAGCTCGTGGCGAGCACGTTGGTGAGCTTGAGGTCCTTGTCGAAACCGAACAGGCCCTGATAGAACGACTTCGAAACCGCCTGCGAGAGCGTGTCGTTGGCGTCGTATGGGTCGAGCGTCGAGAAGGTCGAATCGACGGCCATCACGGCGCGCTGTCCGGCGGCCTGTGCCGCGCTCGCGCCCGCGATCAGCGCGAGTGCGAGCGCGCTGCCCTTCATCCATGTTTTGACTTCTTTCATCAATCAGGTATCCATAACAATGAATCTTGACGACTCAGCAAAACGATCCAGCTAAACAGCGAACGACTGCGTGGCGTGACGGCGTGTTCAGTAAGCGCCGCCCACCCGATGCTTCGCCACGAAGTGACCCGGGCCGACCGCCACGAGCGGCAGGACCTGCGGCTCGTCGCCGGTTGCGCGAATCGGGCTCGGCAGTTCGTCGGCGGCGAGCACGCGCTTCGCGTGGCGGCGCGCCGGATCGGCGATCGGCACCGCGCCCATGAGCTTCTTCGTATAGGCGTGCTGCGGATTCTCGAACACGGCGCGGCGCGGGCCGATCTCGACGATCTGCCCCAGGTACATCACCGCGACGCGATGGCTCACGCGTTCCACCACGGCCATATCGTGCGAGATGAAGAGATACGCCACACCAAGCTCCTGCTGCAGGTCGAGCATCAGGTTGACGATCTGCGCCTGCACGGAAACGTCGAGCGCCGACACCGATTCGTCGGCGATCACGACTTTCGGGTTCATCGACAGCGCGCGCGCAATGGCAATGCGCTGACGCTGGCCGCCCGAGAATTCGTGTGGATAGCGGCCCGCCGCCGACTTCGGCAGGCCCACGCGATCGAGCAGCCATTCCACGCGCGCCTGCGCCTTCGCCCCCTTCGCGATGCCGTGCACGAGCAGCGGCTCCATGATCGAGAAGCCCACCGTGAGGCGCGGGTTGAGCGAGGCGAACGGGTCCTGGAAAATGAACTGGATATCGCGGCGCAACGTCCGCAGTGCGGGGCCGGTGAGCGTGCTGATATTGTGGCCGCCGAATTCGATCGTGCCGCTCTGGCTCTCGACGAGCCGTAGCAGCGAGCGGCCCGTGGTCGATTTTCCGCAACCGGACTCGCCCACCAGCGCGAGCGTTTCGCCGGCGTGAAGATCGAAGCTGACTTTTTCCACCGCATGCACGCGGCCCGTGACCTTGCCGAACAGACCGCTGTGCACGGGGAAGCGCGTAACGAGGTCGCGCACGCGCAGGACCGGCGCCGCGTGCGTTTTCGGCGCGCTCGCCGGGAGCGTTGACGGGGCAGCCGGGCGCGCCGCTTCGCTCACCGAAAGCAGCGGGAACTTCTCCGGCAGGTCGGTGCCCTGCATCGCGCCAAGTTTCGGCACTGCGGCGAGCAACGCCTGCGTGTAGCGATGCGAAGGGGCGGCGAACAGCGCATCGGATGCGCCCTCTTCCACTTTTTCCCCGTGATACATCACGAGGATGCGGTCCGCCACTTCGGCCACCACGCCCATGTCATGCGTGATGAAGACCACTCCCATATTCATCTCGTCCTGCAGGCCGCGAATGAGCTGCAGGATCTGCGCCTGGATCGTCACGTCGAGCGCCGTGGTCGGTTCGTCGGCGATCAGGAGCGCGGGCTTGCACGAAAGCGCCATCGCAATCATCACGCGCTGGCGCATGCCGCCCGAAAGCTGATGCGGAAAGCGGTCCATCACGCGGCGCGCCTCGGGAATGCGCACGCGGTCGAGCAGGCGCAGCGTTTCGGCGCGCGCCTGCGCGGCGTTCATCAACTGATGCAGCGCGATCGCCTCGCTGATCTGGTTCCCCACCGTGAACACCGGGTTCAGCGAGGTCATCGGCTCCTGAAAGATCATCGCGATGTCCGCGCCGCGCACCGAGCGCATGGTCGAGGCACTGGCACGCGTGAGATCGAGCACGCTGCCGTTGCGGCGGCGCAGGTCGATGCTGCCGCCCGTCATGCTGCCGCCGCCGTGCTCGACGAGCCGCATCAGCGAAAGCGACGTGACCGACTTGCCCGAGCCCGATTCGCCGACGATGGCGAGCGTCTCGCCCCGATCGACGTGGAACGACAGATTGCGCACGGCTTCGAACGCGCCCGCGCCGCGCCTGAACGACACGGAAAGGTTACGGACGTCGATCACGCGGTTCGGCGGCAGCGCGGCCTTTTCGCTGGCCGGCGCGGTATCAGGAGAGTGCGAGGACATCTGCACGATGAGGATTCCTTCGTTTGGTGCGCAAAACGATGCGCCGCTTAACAGGTTGCGGAAATACACCCCCGGCGGAAGCGGTGCGCCTCGATGTACGCGCCCGCCAGTCGCAAACTTTCGCATTGTGCAATCTCAACGCGAATTCAACGTTCTTTCGGCGGCTTGAGGCCGACTTCTGACCTCCTTGCCACGCTTTCCGCCACTTATAAGCGGATTTGTGCCAGTGATCGCATGCGCACGAGGTTGTATGCCGCCATGTTCAACACGAACATCTGGTCCACCTTCTTCAAGCCACGCACCATCACCTGACGCATGCGCCCCACGGTCTTGGCCCAGCCGAAA
>NZ_JAPMAL010000101.1:0-3128 GCF_026343935.1 Paraburkholderia sp. CNPSo 3076
AACGCTGAACGTGAGACGCCGATCAGGATCCGCCAGAAGAAGTACCTGAACAACGTTGTCGAGCAGGATCACCGTGCGATCAAGCGTCGCACCCGGTCGATGCTGGGCTTCAAGAATTTTCGTTGTGCACGCATCATTCTCGGCGGCATCGAGTTCATGCATATGATCGTCAAAGGCCAGATGAAAGGCGGTGGCATCGCGCAAACTCCCGCCCAGCAGTTCTACTCCTTGATTACATAAGTAGTCCTCATCATATCGCCATTTGTTTGACTCGTCTTCCTTAACGCGACAAAACCCTGACTGGCGCTGGGCACCGGGATGTCCAGCCCGCGAGTCTCCCAGTAGTGCTCCATATAGCCGGTGATCTGCCGCATCCCCCAGCCGAACAGCCGGTAGAAGGTAAAGATCAGCTCGATGTACGCCGTGGTGTAGGTCGGCTCACGCCCCGACACGCCCGGCGTACGGATCTTTGCGTTGATAAGCTGCGCCTTCAGATCGCCGCCCGGCACATACAGGCTGATCATGCCGCGCTTTCTCAGGCTCTGGTTATACGCCCGCGCGTTCGTCACCCGGTACCCCGGCTTCTTGCGCTTGCGCCGTTCACCCGTCTTTAGTCTGGCTTTATATGGCATTATTCAATGCTGGCTTCATGAAGTTGCACTTTTACACAACCCACAGCATCTTTGCAATACCCCCATCCGGACAAAGCCATGGCGGACTCCTTGCTGTTCGCGGCGCGCATTGCCCCTACGGGCTACGCCCTCCGCGCCAACATGAGAAACCAACCACTAGTCAGATTTAGTCTAGTCCAGTGCACCTAATGCTACCGCGCCACATGAACATCGACTCGGTAGCGCAGTCAGTTCCGCTGGTTCGGGCCGCCCATTGCAGCCCAGTTGAGCTCGCCACTAGTAGCTACACCATCGACAGTTCCTGTTACGTGCGTTTCGATCTGGCGAAAGACGTCTGGGTTTTGCATCATGTATTTCGCGGCCTCTGAGACATTTGGCGGTACGTTGCCGTCGGGGTTTTCTGCGAGCCAATATAAAGCGCCCGCCTCCATCCGTCTCCAGCCGTTATTTCCCATATACGAGCTTAGGATGCCTGCCGCTTGTTCCGGAGTCATTTTTTCTTCTCCTTTCGCTACTGTTGTGTAATCTAGGCCTAAGTTGGCCAACCACCGCTTTTTGTCTGCCCAAATCTGATCCGGACTGGGACAGACACCCTCGCAATCCGACTGTGCCGCAGGATCAGAAAACGTCAACTGAGCGCTGTCTTGGGGCTAATTCTCAATAGCCGCCACTGTTTCTCTCTAGGAAGATCTGTGGGACAACAAAAAAACAGGTCGTGTGCCACGGCGAATCAGAAATAGAGTATCAGATTCGTCTAAGTCGTTCACGACCGACCGCGAAGTGGGAAATGAAAACGCGAAGCGGGTGTGCATCGTCGGAGCTGTGTGTCCCGATCTTGTCACGCAAGCGATGCCACGCGACAAGGCCGATGGCGCCAAAAAATTCGGACAGTGGTTCGGGCCGTCGGTGTGACTTTGCGCGTAACAACTAATGGGATGGTCCGCCCCGCCTCACCGAGCGGGTTACGCTGGCAGCGTTCACCCTGAACCGGAGACCATCATGGACGACACGACGCTGGTTGGTATCGATCTGGGCAAGCATTGCTTTCACCTGCACGGTCAGGATAGAAAAGGCCGAGCCCTGTTTCGCAAAAAGCTGAGCCGCAAGCAACTGATCGAATTCTTCGCAACGTTCCATGTCTCTACCGTGGTCATGGAGGCCTGCGCCGGGTCACATCATATGGCTCGCAAACTGGGCCACATTCGGGCATATGGTCAAGCTGATCTCGCCGCAGTTCGTCCGGCCATTCGTCAAGTCAAACAAGAATGACTTTGAACCGCCCCGGGTTTCCCGGAGACTTTGTCGATGCCGAAGCTCTCTGCGAAGCCGCGTCACGACCGACAATGCGTTTCGTGACGCCGAAGACGGAATCGCAGCAGACACTCTCGGTCTTACATCGAGTGCGTGAATCTATGGTGCGCGACCGTACCCGAACGATCAACCAAATACACGGCTTCCTGCTCGACTACGGGGTCAGTCTGCCAGTGGGCAACGCTGCAATCACGCGGTTGCCGGCCATCCTCGCCGCACATGAACTACCACCCAGGTTGGTTCTGATTCTCGAGCGCCTCCACGAACACTTCAAGTACCTCACCGAACAAATCGACGAGATTGACCAAGAGCTGGCGCGCCAACTCGCTGACGACGATATCGGCCATCGCCTGTTAAGCATTCCGGGAGTAGGCCCAATCACGGCAAGCGTGCTCGCTGCGGAAATGGGCGACGGCAAACAGTATGGATGCAGCCGCGACTTCGCGGCATCGGTTGGGCTTGTCCCCCGGCAATACAGTACAGGCGGGAAAGCTAACCTTCTCGGAATCAGTCGGCGCGGAGACAAGAACCTCAGGCGCCTGCTGGCCTTGTGTGCCCGAGCCTACATGAAAGGCCTCGAGAGACGAACTGGCCGCCTGGCCGAGTGGGTTTGCACGATGCTGACGCGTCGGCATTCGAACGTAGTTGCGTGTGCGCTGGCCAACAAGCTGGCTCGAACCGCGTGGGCGATTGTTGTGCGCCACACCACGTTCAATACCGAGCTCGCATGCCTTCCGGTCTGAGCGAACACGGTATTCTCCTATTTACGAAACACCTCACTGGCCTTGCGACGACTGAAATTTGATGCCGTGAACGGCACACCGGCCTGTGGAACACCCTGGCAAGCAAAGAGGCTTTCCGAAGCCGCACAACTTTGTAGGAGCCACAGGCACGAACTTCATCGTGGCGCGGGGAGCAGTCCCCACAACGACGCCGGATAGATTTAGGCAAGCCAATACGACATCAAGATCAGGAGTTGCAAAACTGGGGCGGACCATAGATTTGCTTTGGTCATGTCGAAGGGGAGCGTTATAGACGGCCAAGGAGTCTTATTAGTTAGCGACGCATGATTCGCTTGTAAACCGCCGCGGGCAATGTTAAATTCGCGCAAGTTCATTGAGCGTGATGTACTGCATTGTCTGGCACCGATGACCTTGACGATTGGGCGAGCGACGAGTTCGGCGC
>NZ_JAPMAL010000102.1:0-2642 GCF_026343935.1 Paraburkholderia sp. CNPSo 3076
TTATGGCCTCGAGGCCATAATGCAGAGGTTTTTTTGGTTAGCGATCGCGGCCGCAGACGCCTGAACAGGCTAAGCGAGGCCAATCCGAGATCGGTAATCAAAAAAACGTTTGTGCTAAACCGCTCCACGGGCGGTGGCGGCTATGGGCATTGAATGAACGACTCGGTGGTTCGCGATACTCGGGGCGTGACTATCGCTCCGAGGTTCAGGGCGAGCGAGTGCGGGATGCACAGTGAGCGCGGCAGCAATGCGAGCTTCAGTGGGCGGGTAAGCCGAAGTTTCGGAGCATTGTGCTGCGAGAGCATACCGAAGACACGAGTTCGGGCACGCAGGCCTGATCGGGCAAGGCGAGCGTGTTGGGCGAAAGTGTCGATATCGGCTAGTGCACATGGGCGGGAGCAGGCGGAGCCCGCGGAAGGATGCCGGGCACGCCGCCTTCGATGCGGACCATGTGGCCCTTGCCGCACACGGGGCAGTCACGCAATGACCTGCCGGTGAGCCGCTGGTACCGGTCGCGGTAATCTTCTCCGTTGGCGGGTGATTCGGCGGCGGGCGGCTCGACGCCGAGCAGGTGCCGGCAGATGGCCAGGCGCTGCGCTCGGTGGCAGTTGGCGAGCCAGCCGTAGCTGCGAATGCGCTTGAAGCCGTCGGGCAGCACGTGCAGCAGGAAGCGGCGGATGAACTCGTCAGCCGTGAGCGTCATGGTCCTGTGCCGGGCCTCGTGCCGGTAGTCCTTCCAGCGGAACTGCACGCCGTTTCCGTCGAAACCCAGCAGCCGGTTATTGGAGATGGCGACGCGATGGGTATAGCGCCCCAGGTAATCGAGCACATGTTCGGCACCGCCAAAGGGTGGCTTGGCGTAGACGACCCACTCAGACCTGGCAGCGGGCGCAAGCCAGGCAGCGAATTCCCTGGCATCCCTTAGGAATTCGAGCTGGCCGTGCAGGCGAAGCATGCCAGCGTCAAAAGCGCGGCGCAGCTGCTCGAGGAACAGTCGGCGAAAGAGTCGTGAGAGCACCCGCACGGGCAGGAAGAATCCGGGGCGGCAAGTGATCCAGCGTTCACCGTCCGGGGAGATGCCACCACCGGGCACGACACAATGCACGTGCGGGTGGTGCAGCAGATTCTGCCCCCACGTGTGCAGGATCGTGATGAAGCCGATCTCGGCGCCCAGGTGCTTCGGATCGGCAGCGATCGTGCGAAGCGTCTCGGCGCTGGCGCGAAACAGCATGTCGTAGAGCACGCGTTTGTTCTGGTACGCGAGAGTCGCGATGGGTTCGGGAAGCGTGAAGACGACATGGAAGTACTCGGTCTCGGGAAGCAGCTCGGCCTGCCGGCGTTCAAGCCATTGCGCACGGGCGAGCGACTGGCACTTTGGGCAATGTCTATTGCGGCAAGAGTCGTAGGCGATGCGCTGATGGCCGCACGCGTCGCACCGCTCGACATGCCCGCCGAGCGCGGCGGTACGACAAAGCTCGATGGCGCTCATCACGCGCCGCTGGACACGAGTGAGCCCCTCGGCGTGGGTCTGCCGATACTGCGGACCACAGCGGCGAAGGATGTCCGCCACCTCGAGCGCCGGGCGCATCGCCGGCTTCAGAAGTACTCGGGCGCAGGTGGCGGCGATGGAATCGGCGCGGCGTGCGGCAGCAGATCGAAGGGACTCGCTGTCGCACATACGGTGCTGGTCGCGATTCTCAAGTAGCGCGAAGTAGTCGCGAGGGACCTATGGCCCATGAGCAGCTGGATCCTGCGCACATCGGTACCGGCTTCGAGCAGATGGGTCGCGAATGCATGCCTCAGGGAATGCGGTGTTATCGGCTTCCGGATGCCACATCGTTGGCGAGCGAGAGCGCAGATTCGCGAGACGGCGCCCCGCGTGATGGGGTGTCCAGGAATATCACCTGGAAACAGCCAGCCGCGGGGGTGAGCGTCTTGCCAGTACGTTCTGAGGATCTCGAGCAGACGCGGCGAGAGCATTACGTAGCGATCCTTGCGGTTCTTGCCCTGGTTCACACGGATGACCATGCGCTTGCTGTCGATGTCCGTGACCTTCAGGTGGACGACTTCCGACACGCGCAGGCCGGCTGCGTAGGCAACCATCAGGATGGTCCGATGCTTCAGGCTGGGGATCGAGTCGAAGAAGGTGGTGACCTCCTCCAGGCTGAGGACAACCGGCAGGCGGACCGGCTTCCTGGGCAATGGGAAATCCTCGTCACTCCAGTCACGTTTGAGCGTCACGCGATAGAGAAAGCGCAGTGCACCGATCGCCGGGCTGAGACTGGCGGGTGCCAGTTTGCGCTCTTCGCGGAGATAGATTAGCCAGGCCCGGATCTCCTCGGGACCCAGCAGTTCGGGCGAACGGCGGAAGTGTCGGGCGAAACTGGATACCTGAATCAAATAGGACTTCTGGGTATTCTCTGCAAGGTTGCGGATCTGCATGTCATGCAGCATGCGTTGGCGCAGTGGCGTCATGGCGAACCTCCTGGAAGCAGTGGGTGGAATGCCCAACCGGGCGTTCACATACTGCTCCTGGCGATATCGATCACCGCCTCGCCGGGGTTCAGCGCCAGACGACCCACTTCATGAAAAGTCAGCCACAAACCTGTGCCCACCTCCCACTACCGCGTCAGCGGTTTAGT
>NZ_JAPMAL010000103.1:0-4024 GCF_026343935.1 Paraburkholderia sp. CNPSo 3076
CGAGCTCGCTGGTGCGCGTGAACAGCACGCGGTAGCCGGCATCGATCAGGGCGTGTCCGATGGCCGAACCCAGATGACTTTTCCCGACTCCAGGTGGGCCGAACAGGAGGACCGTGGCGCCTTTCTCCAGCCATGACTCGCCGGTGGCCAGCGCCGTCACATGAGCCTTCGAGACCATTGGCACAGCGCTGAAGTCGAAGGTGGCGAGCGTCTTGGTCGGATCCAGATGCGACTCGGTCCGATGCCGCTCGATGCGTCGTTTGGCACGCTCAGCCAGTTCGTGCTCAAGCAGTGCGCCAAGCAGTCGCGTGGCCTGCCAGCCTTCCTTGTCCGAACGCTCGGCGAACTCGGGCCACAACCTGCCGATCGTTGGCAAACGCAGCTCGTTGAGCATCAGGGCCAGGCGGCCACCATCATGTGCGGGCGCGTTCATGCTGCCACCTCCTCGAGCAGTTCGTCATAGACGGCAACGGGCGGCATCTGGACCTCCACTTCCGGACACGCGGCCTCACGGGGAGCGTACTGCTCACGCAGCGCCTTGAGATCGGGCAGCTTGCCGGCTTCCAGCAACACGTCAAGCTGTCCGGCCAGTGCGGCCTCCACGCCGTGCAGGCCGGCGAGTTCAAGCAGGCCAACCATCGTCTTGCATGCTTCGCGTTGCGACAGGCGGGCATCGAGTTGTTCCCAGGTCCGGCGGTAGGCCTCGCGCGGGAACAGTGCATCACGAAACGCGAGCCCCTTGAATGCCTGCGGTTTGCGCTTCAGGGAGCCAATGAAGTGGCGGTAGTCAAGCGCGTGACGGTTGTCGTGCGCACGGGAGCCCCGTGCGGTGCTGTGCACCAGCACGCCGGACAGGTAACAGTCGAGCCGGTCGCCGTAGACGCGCACCTTCAGCCGGTGGCCAATCAGGCGCGACGGCGCACTGTAGAGGATGCCCCGCACCGTGAACGTGCTGCAACGGGTCACAGGAGCCTCCTCCTCGACGAAGTCGGTGGTACGGTACTCCGGCAGATCCTGAAGCTGCTGGCGCTCGATACGGAACGCAGCGGCGTTGCGCCGGTTTCGACGCATCACCTGCTCGCGGATGAATTCATCGTAGGCGGCACGATCAGCGAAGTCGCGATGGCCACGCAGCATCAAGGCCTGATCGACCGCGTCCTTCAGATACCGGTGCGAGGATTCGACACTCCCGTTCTCGTGATTAT
Organism: Paraburkholderia sp. CNPSo 3076; assembly: GCF_026343935.1. NCBI lineage: Bacteria > Pseudomonadati > Pseudomonadota > Betaproteobacteria > Burkholderiales > Burkholderiaceae > Paraburkholderia > Paraburkholderia sp. CNPSo 3076. The sequence goes on from NZ_JAPMAL010000103.1 coordinate 1,206, forward strand.
GGCCTCGAGGCCATAAAGCAGAGATTTTTTTGGTTGGCGATCGCGGCCACTGATACGTGAACAGGCCGATCGGGACCAGTCCGCGATCGGTAATCAAAAAAATGTTTGTGCTAAACCGCTCCGCAAGCGCTGGCGTTTATGGGCATTGAATGATCGTCGCGGTGATTTGTGATGCCAGGCGCACGGGGTGGTGCGCGCCAGAAGCGGGCGGTTGGCCGGGCCCGTCGCGCGAAGACAGTGGAAATGCGGACGCAAATGGGTAAGGAATGCTGAGTTTCGCGGCATTGTGAGGGTGCGACGACGCCATGGCCCGGTCAGTGCACATGGGCCGGATCGGGAGGCGCCCGCGCGAGGATGCCAGACTTGTGGCCAGGCAGCGCGCCTTCGATGCGGACCATGTGGCCCTTGCCGCATACGGGGCAATGGCGCAGTGACCTGCCGGTGAGCCGCTGGTAACGGTCACGGTAGTCTTCCTTGATGGCAGGTGATGCAGCGGCGGGAGGCTCGACGCCGAGCAGTCGCCGGCAGGTGGCCAGGCGCGCTGCTCGATGACAGTTGGCAAGCCACCCGTAGCTGCGGATGCGCTTGAAGCCGACGGGCAGCACGTGCAGCAGGAAGCGGCGCATGAACTCGTCGGCCGTCAGGGTCATGGTCCTGTGGCGTGCGTGGTGACGGTAGTCCTTCCACTGGAACAACACCGAATCGCCATCAAAGCGCAGCAACCGGTTATTCGAGATGGCAACGCGATGCGTGTAGCGGCCCAGGTAATCGAGCACCTGTGCCGCGCCGCCAAACGGTGGTTTAGCGTAGACGACCCACTCCGCGTGAGCGGCGGGCGCGAGCCAGGCGGCGAACGCTCGCGGGTCACGCAACGGCTCGAGCTGGCCATGGAAGCGCAGCGCGCCGGCGTCGAACGCGCGGCGCAGCTGGTCGAGAAAGAGCCGCCGGAAGAGCCGCGAGAGCACCCGTACGGGCAGGAAGAAGCCTGGCCGGCAGGCGAGCCAGCGTTCGCCGTCCGGGGCGATGCCGCCGCCCGGTACCACGCAGTGCACGTGCGGATGGTGCAGCAGATTCTGCCCCCACGTGTGCAGGACCGTGATGAAGCCGATCTCCGCGCCCAGGTGTTTCGGATCGGCGGCGATCGTGCGCAGCGTCTCGGCGCTGGTGCGAAACAGCAGATCGTAGAGGGTCTTCTTGTTCTGGTACGCGAGCGCGGCGATGGGCTCGGGGAGTGTGAAGACGACGTGGAAGTATTCGATTGAGGGGAGCAGCTCGGCGCGCCGGCGTTCGAGCCATTGCGCGCGGGCGAGCGACTGGCACTTCGGACAGCACCGATGCCGGCATGAGTCGTAGGCAATGCGCTGATGGCCGCACGTATCGCACTGCTCGACATGTCCGCCGAGCGCGGCGGTGCGGCACAGCTCGATGGCGCTCATCGCGCGCCGCTGGGCGCGACTGAGGGCATCGGCATGGGTCTGCCGGTACCGTTCGCCGCAGCGGCGGAAGATGTCCGCCACCTCGAGCGCCGGTCGCATCGCCGGCTTCAGAAGTATGCGGGCGGTGTGGGCTCAGGCGGGATGGGTGCAGGGTGCGGCAGCAGATCGAAGGGACTGGTGGTGGCACATACAGTGCTCGTCGCCAGCTTGAGATACCGTGCCGTGGTCGCCATGCTGCGATGTCCCATCAGCAGCTGGATCCGGCGTACATCGGCGCCGGTTTCCAGCAGGTGCGTGGCGAACGCGTGCCGCAGCGAATGGGGTGTCACGGGTTTGGTGATGCCGCTGCGCTTACGTGCAAGCGCGCATGCCTGGCCCACGGCATGGCGGCTGATGGGCCGTCCGGGAATGTTGCCCGGAAACAGCCACTCCCGCGGGTGAGCGTCCTGCCAGTACAGTCTCAGGATCTCGAGCAGCCGTGGCGAGAGCATTACATAGCGGTCCTTACGGCCTTTACCCTGGCGGACACGGATCATCATCCGCTGGCTGTCGATATCGGTGACCTTCAGGTGGACGACTTCCGACATCCGCAGGCCGGCCGCGTAGGCCGTCATCAGGATGGTGCGCTGCTTCAGGCTGGGAATGGACTCGAAGAAACGCGTCACTTCCTCGAAGCTCAGGATGACGGGCAGCTTCAAGGGCCGTTTGGGCAACGGGAAATCCTCGTCACTCCAGTTCCGCCTGAGCGTGATGCGGTACAGGAAGCGCAGCGCGCCCACGGCAAGTTGGACACTGGCCGGCGCGAGCTTGCGTTCGTTGGTCAGGTGGATGATCCAGGCACGGATCTCTTCGGGGCCGAGCACCTCGGGTGAGCGCCGGAAGTGCCGGGCGAAACTGGAGACTTGCAGCAGATAGGTCTTCTGGGTGTTGTCTGCAAGGTTGCGGATCTGCATGTCGTGCAGCATGCGTTGGCGCAGCGGAGTCATGACGAACCTCCTAGAAACAGTAGGTGGAATGCCCAACCGGGCGTCCACATACTGCTCCTGGCGACACCGCTCACCACCTCGCTGGGGCTCAGCGCCAGACAACCCTCCTCATGAAGCGTCAGCCATAGACCTGTGCCCACCTCCCCCTACCGCTTCAGCGGTTTAGTACAAAGCGAACAGCACATATTATTCGGTTACAAGGTGCGGAGGAAGGTCATCAGGTCGGGCTGATCCCGCCATTGCTTTTGTCCTTCGGCACCGCCTTCCACTTCGCATGTCGCTAGCGCCCGCGCCTTTGTTTCCAGATTGATCTCGGCGTAGATATTGGTCGTCTCCAACGAAACGTGCCCAAGCCAGCCGCGTATCGTATTGATGTCGACACCGGCCTGGAGTAGTA
>NZ_JAPMAL010000104.1:0-2907 GCF_026343935.1 Paraburkholderia sp. CNPSo 3076
TTCGGCGCTGCGGTACACCCATGCATAGCTTTTGCTCTGGGCGGACCTGCCGGGCTCCTTGAGCACCTGAACCGTCGTTTCGTCACCGTGGATCAACGGCTGCGACAGCAACGTCTTGTGCAGCGCGTCGTACAGGCGGTCGGGTAGCAGCGGCGCATTGCTGCGCCGCCGCCCCCTGAGAACCGTACGTGCGGGTCGCCCCGCATACGGCTCAAGCCACTCAGTCAGCACCTGAAGGGGCACCGGGCATCCCGACGGAACGTTTCGCGGTGCGACGGCGGGTAAAGTACGTGTCCCACACCGGATCAAACGGGTTCGCCAATCCTCGGATCTTGACGTGTCGCTGTATCGCGACTGTCGCAGCACGGAAGAGTTGCACACCGCGGGCATCACCCTTGGTTGATCCCTTCGTCGCAAAGTCCCAAGACCGGTGTCCGTCTTGCCGGAAGTACCGTTGCTTGACCCACCGGACTCCTTTCATGGGGTGGCGACGCTGCGCCCATTTCCAGAGTCGTCGCCAAATGTGCGAGTCTACCGAGGAGAAGGTCGCTTTCGACACGACGTGGCGGTGATACTGAGCCCAGCCCCGGATGACCGGGTTGAGCTGGCGTATCAACGCTTCCTGCGTGGCACTCGCGTTGCCCTTAATGATTGCCCCGACCTTATCAAGTAGCGACTTGACGCTCTTTTTCGCTGGCTTGATCAGCAGTTTGCCGGCGTACTTACGTACGTTCTGGCCGAGGAAGTCGAAACCCGCCGCTATGTGTGTGATTCTGGTTTTCTCATCCGAGAGTTCCAGACCTCGGGCGGCCATGAATTGCCTGACCGCAGGAAGTACTTTGAGTTCCAGCACGTCTTTCGATACGCCGGTCACCACAAAGTCATCCGCATAGCGGATAACGCTGAGCTGGGCTCTTTTGCGAGCGCGTGCGGATGTCCCCACGCTTGCATGGACTGCAGCTTCCAACCCATCTAGCGCCATATTCGCGATCACGGGAGAGATGATCCCCCCTTGGGGTGTACCAGCCCGTGATTCGAACAGGGTTCCCTCATCGATATAGCCAGCTTCCAGCCACTTACGCAGGATCACTTTATCCATCGGTATATGCTTCAGAAACCAGGAGTGACTGAAGTTGTCGAAACATCCTCGGATGTCACCCTCCAGAACCCATTCTGGCGAGATGCGTCTGGCCAGAGCGGTGAAACACTGTTCGATGGCATCGGCGGTCGAGCGCTCCGGCCGAAAGCCGTAGGAATTGGCGTCTGCAAGGGTCTCCGCGGCGGGCTCCAGAGCGAGCTTCCACAAAGCCTGCATCCCACGGCAAAGCATGCATGGGATTCCTAACGGACGCCTTTTCCCGTTACTCTTGGGAATATAAACACGCCGCAGCGGCATCGCACTATAGCCACAATGACGCAGCGACAGCATTCCTTTCCATTTGGCCGCCGAGGATGACCATATCCTGCCGTCAACCCCCGGCGTTCTCTTGCCACGATTATTCGTCACTCGCTTCACAGCCAACATCTTGGCGCTATGCGAGCGGGTTAGCAGTCGTTGCAAGGCTTTCACCTTGTCCCATCTGCGTTCCCTGGCGGCCTTGGCGATACGCGCCTGAAGTCGTTTCACCTCTGCCTCGATATGCGGCCAGTTTGCCTGGTCCCACATCTGGGCAGCGCGCGAGGACGCACCAGTTCCGGGCGCTTTCGCGTCGTTCGCTGTCATCTGCTTTCCCTCGTACAACGATTTTTCCAAAGCTCTCTCGCCATGAATGACCATGCGGAAGTCTGCCCGCTTTCGCGTCGAACAATGTCTCAGTTCGTATCTCGTCCATTACAGACAGGCTTTCGCTTTTTCCGCACTCCTTTACCCACAGTGCCAACAGTGTCCCTTGCGGTTCACCTGCCGTTGCCGGCAGCGCTATGGGCTTACCCTGTTCCGCATGAATTTCCGAGCGGGGCGGACCCTTCCTCTTCGCCGGCGGCTTACTGTCCATGGTGGCCCATACAGCAGGGACCACACCATGCCGCATACCATTTTGGTCCAAGCCTGTCATCACGTTTGGCTTGTCACTGCTAACGACGTTTATCGGAAGTTCACATGTGTTGATCGTGACCGCTCATCCCTTGCGCCTCAACGCCTTCGTGCTAGGCAGATTCCACCTCTCCTCGCGGTTCAGTGTACCGGTGATCCGGCGGCTACGTTATCCCCGAAGCTTCACACGGTGCTGTTACCGGCGCCGCATGTCCAGGTAGGGAACGGTTGATGGAACAACCGGTTTCATCAAGTCATATATCTTTACTCGTGAAACAGAAACTCAGGCGACTTTCAGGTCGCACGCGGTAGTGCAGTTCGCTGGGGCGGATGATCCAGTGAGCGAGCGTGCCGCGACTCACCGGAATCTGCCAGCGTGCGAGCGCGTCCTGCATCCGGTACAACGGCATGCCGTCGACGTACTTTGCGGTCGTGACCGTCGCGATCACCGACGCGTCCGCATGGCTGCCCGGAATCGGCTGCACCGGCATCGGCGCAAGCACGATCCGTGTATGTTCGGCGTGACACTCACAGTGCCGGCAGGCCCACTTGGAGCGCACGTTCTGCCGGACCGTCCACTTGACCTCGACGTGCAGGCTTCAGGTAGGCCGGCAGAGGCTTGCGGCCGCCCTTGCGCCGTTCGGGCTCGCTGTTTTGGGGCAGGCCGGTGTCGGGCAGCGCTGGCTGTGCACCCTCGTCGTCTTCATTGGAGGGGGCGGTCTGGGCGATCTGCTCGGCCTCGTCGAACACGCGATCCTTGCGTTTCTCGCTCTGCGGTGCGAAGCGCTCTGCCTGCAGCAGCCGGATCTGTTCCTCGAGCTGCTCGATGCGCTGGTTCAGCTCCTCGATCTGTGCGTCGCGCTGGGCAATATCCT
>NZ_JAPMAL010000105.1:0-2454 GCF_026343935.1 Paraburkholderia sp. CNPSo 3076
CCCAGCAGTTCGGGCGAACGGCGGAAGTGTCGGGCGAAACTGGATACCTGAATCAAATAGGACTTCTGGGTATTCTCTGCAAGGTTGCGGATCTGCATGTCATGCAGCATGCGTTGGCGCAGTGGCGTCATGGCGAACCTCCTGGAAGCAGTGGGTGGAATGCCCAACCGGGCGTTCACATACTGCTCCTGGCGATATCGATCACCGCCTCGCCGGGGTTCAGCGCCAGACGACCCACTTCATGAAAAGTCAGCCACAAACCTGTGCCCACCTCCCACTACCGCGTCAGCGGTTTAGTGTACGCCCGTGATGGCGTGCTATCTGCGGGGTGTAAGTCCCCGTCGGAGTTGGCCACAGCTCCGTAGCTGAAGGTAACTGCGTCGTCGTGAGGCGGGGTGGGGAGTAACCGGAGGCGAACTCTCGGTCCGTAGGTTAACGAACCTGTTTCGGCGGGGTATGGCGGCGAGCCTGCACTAAAGTGGCGAAGCCTGGAAGTAACACAGCACGCTGTCGTGGCGGATAAAGCGGTGCGGTGGCGTACCACGTGGTTGAGGACGGAACGATGGGACGGTAGCACGAAGCAAGCGGGGAGACCTGCCGGCGAGGTGAACGCTGGCAGGAGTCAGAGTCCCGGTAGTACTGCACATGGCAGCATCACGCCGTGGAGACCTGCGTCAGAGCAAAAGGCGCACTAGGGAAGCGGGGCAGGAAAGTTGATAGCAGAAGACCAGAAGGAATCAGAGATGAAGATCGAAGCATCGCCAGTGTCGGAAACGACTAGACGAGATGCAGACGCGCTGGGAAGCTGCGTGCAGCGGAAATTCGCGTCAGCTTCAATCTGGACGGACGCTATGTTGGCTGCTCTACAAAACGGAGTTAAAGGAGGTAAATGGCACAGCCTGATTGACAAGGTGTTTCGACTGGACACGCTCGCGCTGGGATGGGCTCAGGTCGAGAAGAACGCCGGGGCGGCAGGAGTGGACCGCATGAGCGTGAAGCGATTCGCGCAGGCGCGGGACCGCTATCTCACTGAACTGGCGCATGCATTGCAGGATGGTAGTTATCGCCCGCAGCCGGTGCGGCGCGTCTACATACCGAAAGGTAAAGGACGTCGCCCGCTCGGCATCCCCGCTGTAAAGGACCGCGTTGTTCAAGCGGCCCTGAAGCTGGTGATCGAGCCGATCTTTGAGCACGAGTTCGAGCCGAGAAGCTATGGCTTCCGCCCGGGCTTGGGTTGCAAGGATGCGCTGCGCGAAGTGGACCGCCATGTGAAAGCGGGCTACTGCTGGGTGGTCGATGCCGACCTGCAAAGCTATTTCGACTCGATTCCGCACCTGCCTCTTCTTGCGAGAGTGGCCGGGCGAATCGCGGACGGCCGGGTTCTGGAACTCATCCAGTACTTTCTCAAGCAAGACATCATGGAAGACATGACGCGTTGGACGCCGACTTCTGGCAGTCCGCAAGGGGCGGTTGTCAGCCCCCTGTTGGCTAATCTGTACCTGCACGAGCTTGACGTGGAAATGCGCCAGGCAGGGCTGGTGATGGTGCGCTACGCTGATGATGCCGTGGTGCTATGCCGTACACGCGAGGAAGCGGAAGCTGCGCTCTCGCGCATGCGGACTTGGGTGGATGCGAACGGCTTGACACTGCACCCTGACAAGACCCACGTTGGGGATTGCCGGCTGGAGGGTCATGGGTTCGAGTTTCTGGGTTACCGGTTCGAGGCGGGCCAACGGTGGGTGCGCAAGAAGAGTCTCATGGGGCTGCGGGTTAAAATCCGTGCCCTGACCAGGCGACGCCGGGGCGATTCGATCGAGGCCATCATTGCGTCGATCAACCCGATCCTGCGTGGCTGGTTCGGCTATTTCCAGCACGCCCACCGCTACACCTTCTCGTCCGTCGACGGCTTTGTTCGTCGGCGTCTGCGAGCGATCCTGCGCAGACAGCTTCATCGTCCGGGTCAGGGTCACTGCCTTCGCGATCACACGCGATGGCCAAATGCCTTCTTCGCTAATCTTGGGCTGTTCACGATGTCCGAGGCCCTTCGATTGGCGCGCCAATCCCGATGTGGAAACAACTGACTGGAGAGCCCGTCGCGGGAAAACTGCACACCGGGTTCGGAGGGAGGGGACGGCGATCGCCGTTTCCTACCCCTATACAACCACGAGTATGGTGCGGTAAAAAATATGTGCTGCTCGATAACGAACTAGGCCAAGGCGGTACCTTTGTGGAAAGCGAACAGCACATATTATTCGGTTACAAGGTGCGGAGGAAGGTCATCAGGTCGGGCTGATCCCGCCATTGCTTTTGTCCTTCGGCACCGCCTTCCACTTCGCATGTCGCTAGCGCCCGCGCCTTTGTTTCCAGATTGATCTCGGCGTAGATATTGGTCGTCTCCAACGAAACGTGCCCAAGCCAGCCGCGTATCGTATTGATGTCGACACCGGCCTGGAG
>NZ_JAPMAL010000106.1:0-2450 GCF_026343935.1 Paraburkholderia sp. CNPSo 3076
GGTGCAGTTGTCGCGAGTCCACGTTTTAGATTCATCGAGGGGAAGCTTGTGAGAGACCCGGTATCACTACGGTTCAGCGCCCTTCGTCTCAGCGATGAGGCGAGTCAACAATGTGACGCTTGCGAAGGGCTCGTGCAGTTGGCGAGACCGGCGTTAATGCGACGCTTAATGCTGTGCTCGAGCCGTATGCGGGGAAAGCTCGCACGTACGGTTCTTCGGGGGCCGCGTTTCCGAGAGGGAATGCGGCTACCCACTACAAGAATCCCCGGCCGATTAAATGGAAATACGACGATCCATCGCGGCGAATTCGACCAGTGCCATTTCAATGACGCAGTCGACTAGTCGTCGCAGCGCCGGTGGGTTACTGCAAGACCGAAGACCAGCGCCTGGAGAAGGATCCGGATTTGCGCGTGCAGGACGCCATTCGCTCGGTGTTCCGCCAGTTCGGCGCGATTGGATCGGTACGTCAGACGTTGTTATGGTTCCTGGAGCACGGCCTGCAGTTGCCGGCATGCACGCCGCACGGCGAAATCCAATGGAAACGGCCGAGCTACGGCACGGTGTACCGGATTCTGACCAACCCGATCTACGGTGGCGCGTATGCCTATGGCAAGACCGAATGCACGATCAATTACGAAGGCAGGGAACAGCGCAAACGTGATCGCCGCAAACCTCGGAATGAGTGGCTTGCGCTCATTCCCAATGCCCACGACGGGTACGTTCAGTGGGACGAATTCGAGCGGATCCAGTGCGCGATCAATGGCAACCTGCGTCTGGCCGGACACGCTGGCGCCCCAAAGAACGGCGAGGCTCTTCTGGCGGGACTGTTGCGCTGTCGGCGCTGCGCGAGCAAGCTGACGTTACACTATACGGGTAACAGGCACGACGCCTTGCGCTATAGCTGTCATCGCGGCTGGCTGGACAAGGGACAACCGCGTTGCATTGCGTTCGGTGGCACGCGCGCGGACGCGGCCATCGCCGAGGCGGTCTTGCAGGTCGTTCAACCGGCGGCAATTGAGGCAGCGATGGTGGCGCGTGAAGAAGAGACCCTGAAGCAGGATGAGGTGCTGGCCGCGCTGCAGCGGGATCTGCAAGCGGCACGCTATACCGCCCAACGTGCGCAGAAACAATACGACGCTGCTGATCCCGAAAACCGGCTTGTCGCCGACGAACTGGAGCGGCGCTGGAATGATGCGCTGCTGCGCGTGGAGGAAGTGGAATCGCGTATCGAGCAACAGACGCGCACATGCGGTCAGACGCCGCCCGCCCAGCCCGATGAATTTGCCGATCTTGCTGCAGCGTTGGAATCGATCTGGCCGCAGGCCGACGCCCGACTGAAGAAGCGTATTGTGCGCACCCTGATCCACGAAGTCGTGGTCGACGTTGACAACGCAACGAGCGAAATTGTGCTCGTCATTCACTGGAAAGGCGGAGTACATACCGAGATTCGCGTGCCGCGTCGGCGCCGCGGTGAGAACACCACGCATACGTCACGCGAAGCGATTGATGCCGTACGGCAGCTCGTCCGTATCTGTCCGGATCTGGTGATTGCTGGTGTGCTCAATCGCAATGACCTGCGAACCGGCCGCGGTAACTTCTGGACCCAGGAGCGAGTCACGGCGTTGCGCAGCTACCATCAGATCCCTGTCTATTCGAGCGAGCGACGCTCCGCTGAAGGTTGGATGACGTTGACCGAGGCTGCGGCGTTCGTTGGCGTGAGCCCCGGAACGCTCAGACTCGCGGTCGAGCGCAAGGAGATCGTAGCAGAGCATCCGTTGCCCAATGGTCCGTGGATCTTCAATCGCAATTTACTGAGCGGGGATGCCGTCTCGGAACTCGTGGCCAGGGCACGTGCACGGCGCGGATACCCCACAAAACCAATGGCACAACAGGGCTCTCTAGATTTATCAAGCACATAGCGAGGTTGGGCAGTATGAAACACACTTGTAAAAGCCCAGCCAGTCAATTACCTCATCCATTGCTGCTCGCCGGGTGGCGAAGTGTCGTCCGTGGATGCGTGCTACCTTCAGCGAACCCCGTAGACTTTCCGTCGGCGAATTATCCCAACAATTTCCACGTCGGCTCATCGACGAACGCATGCCGTAGGCCTTCAACGTGTCCTGAAACAGACCGCTGCAATATTGGCTGCCCTTGTCGCTATGCACGATTACGCCGGCGTCAGGGCGACGCCGGAACCACGCCATTCGCAATGCGTCCGTGACCAGTTCAGCTTTCATGTGCGGCTGCATCGACCAGCCCACCACATGCCTGCTGAACAGGTCGACGATAACCGCGAGGTAGACCCAGCGAGCTCGAATGCCATGCTGCGCCATCAGTTTGCGAACCCGTTCTTTACCCACGCGCACGCCTTGTGTGAGCAACTCCTTCCACATGCGGGGCCAGCCGCATTCGCCTTTAACCTGCGTGTGAATCGCCTTGACTTGCGCGAG
>NZ_JAPMAL010000107.1:0-3393 GCF_026343935.1 Paraburkholderia sp. CNPSo 3076
TAATGCCGTTCAGTTAAGGTCCCGTTTCAGGTACCGAACGGTGTAGCGGAAAGGTCTGGACTTGACGGCCCGTGCGCAAGAGCGCCCGGGCCGTTTTTCGTTGGCAAGCTGCTTGAGCCGCTCGCGCAGGCGCACGAGCAGCGCAGGAAGTTTGCCGTACGAGCGGGTCACGGCTGCCCATGACATCTCATACTGAATCGTGTGAAACGCGCGGATGAAGCTCAGGTCCTCGGGGGCGCGTCCGGCCTCAAGCGCGGCCTTCGCCACCTCCAGCCGGATCAGGTTGTAGGCAATCAGGGCGCCCCAGAACTCCTGGTAGACGCCGTCAACGGTCTGGCTGCGCAGGGTCAACTCCATGCCCAGCATCGACTGCTTCAATTCCCGGTAACTGGTCTCGATCTGCCAGCGACGTGCGTAGCAGGACACGATGTCCGTTGCCTTGAACCGCTCTCGATCACACAGGGAGCTGAGCAATACCCGCTGCCGGCCACGCGCATCGACGGCAAGCACGGCACGGGCTTGCCAGAACTCAGGCAGTTCCGGACAGGCCTTTCGCGCCTGGGGCGATACACGCATGCGCACCATCTGGTCGCCGGGTTCGCCGCTGAGCACCTCCCAGCGCGTATTGGACTTGGCTGGAATGATGAAATGCCGGTTCGCGCCACCCGAGACCAGGTTGCACAACAACTGGGCCGACAGAAACCCTTTGTCAAACACCGTAATGGAGTTCTCCGGCACGCGCGGAACAAGCTGGCGCGCCGAGATCATCTCGTTGACGTCGTAAGGGCCGAATTCGGCGTCGCGCACCAGGTGCGTGGGAATGGCAGTCAGCGTGACTGCGCGCAACTGGGGGTAGCTGCCCACCCGGTCATGTGCGGCCACGGACGCCCCGAAGTGCCTGCGGTTGGCGGGACTGTCGGCCGTGCGCAGCGTGGTGCCGTCCATGGCGAACAGCGAGAATCCCTTGAAGAGGTAGTGTGCCTGATCCTGGGTAGTCCAGTTCCTGGCGCATTCGTGAAAGAGCCACGCCAGCGGCGCGGCGCCAGTGCGCTGTCGTGCCTGGGCGATGGCACTCTTGCTGACAAACGACGCATCGGGTGCGGGAAGAGCAAGCTCCAGGGCGTCAACGACCTCACTGACCGACTGATGCCGGTACAGCGCCAGCGCGATCACCAGCCACACCACCTGCTGCGCTGGCAGGCGGCGCCGCCGGATGCTGGCGCTGCCGCTGGCCTGAACTGCCTGTTCAATCCATTCATATGGCAGATGCTGGCCCAGCCGATCCCATTCGAACGGCGGGTGCGCATCGACAAGAAGAGGAAGGTCGTCAACCAGCATGGCGACGAAAGTTAACACCGTCGCGCCCTGTTTACAACAGGCGCTCGCCACAAACAAAAATGCCGTTCAGTTGCTTAACTGAACGGCATTACCTCAATGTGACCCTGATGCTGACTACGGTGCCCGACGAGGGCACCGCCGAAACGCTCGCCGCCGGGGCGCTCGCGCAGCGCCTCGCTGCGTGCGTGACGCGCCTGGCCGCCGTGCACGCGCAGTATCACTGGCAGGGCAACATCGCGTCGGACAACGAGATCCAGCTGCTCTTCAAGACGAGCCTCGCCCGCGCGGCCGAGCTCGAACAGTTCATCCAGACCCAGCATCCCTACGAGACGCCCGAGATTCTCTCGTGGCAAGCCACGGCGTCGAACGCCTACGGGCAATGGGTCAATGCCGAGACTCAGCGCACTCTTCATGTCTAACCGCTTCGATCGGCGCTCGCGCGCCGCGCCGTACGCTTCGCTGTCCGGCTTTCTCCTGCTCGTCTGCTGTCTGCTGCCGATGTTGTTTGGCACTTCGCTCGCGCGTGCGGCCGACGACGACTTCCTGCCGCCCGACCAGGCCTTCACGTTCAGCGCGAGCGAAGCGCCGGGCATGGTCGACGTGCACTTCAAGATCGCCGACGGCTACTACATGTACCGCGAGCGCTTCGCCTTCGCCGCGCGCAACGGCACGGTGCAGCTGGGAGAGGCGCAGATCCCGCCCGGCCACGTCAAGTTCGATCCGACCTTCCAGAAGAATGTCGAAACCTATCGAGGCGAGTTGACGATCCGCGTGCCGGTGCAAAAGGCGAGCGGTCCGTTCGATCTCGCGGTGACATCGCAGGGCTGCGCCGATGCGGGCATCTGTTATCCGCCCGCGGAACACGTGTTTCACGTAAGTGGCGCGGCGTTGCAGGCCGCTACGGCCGGCCAGAGCGCCGTGCCGGGCGCAGCGAACCCGACGCCCGCGCCCCAGCCGCAAACCAGCGCGGCACCCGCAGCAGGCGGTACCGACGAGCCCTGGTACGAGCGCGCCACGAGCGCCGACTACGCGCAATCGCTGTTGCAGGGCGGCGGCTTTTTCGCCGTGGTGGGCCTGTACTTCGTGGCTGGCATGGTGCTGAGCCTCTTGCCCTGCTCGTACCCGATGATCCCGATCCTCTCGGCGATCATCGTCGGTGAGGGCGCCCGCGTCACGCGCTCTCGCGGCTTCGCGCTCTCGTTCGTCTACGTGCTCGGCATGGCGCTCGTCTACACGGCGCTGGGTATTGCCGCTGCGCTGGTCGGCCAGAGCCTTGGCGCATGGCTGCAGAACCCGTGGGTGCTGGGCGTGTTCGCCGTGCTCCTCGCCGCGTTCGCCGTCGTGCTGATCGCCGGCTACGACATCGCGCTGCCGCAGCGCTGGCAGGACGGCGCCTCGCGCGCCACCCAGGGCCGTTCCGGCGGCAAATTCGCCGCTGTCGCCGTGATGGGCGCGCTTTCCGCGCTCGTGGTGGGCGCCTGCATGACCGCGCCGCTCTTCGCGGTGCTGGCGTTCATCGCGCACACGGGCAACGCCGTGCTCGGCGGCGCGGCGCTCTTTGCGATGGGGCTGGGTCTTGGCGTCCCGCTGATGATCCTCGGCCTCGGCGCGGGCTCGCTGCTGCCTCGCGCGGGCACGTGGATGGATGGCGTGAAGGTGTTCTTCGGCGTCGTGCTGCTGGCGGCCGCGCTGTGGATCGTCTGGCCGGTGCTCGGCGCCACCGCACAGATGCTGCTCGCCGCCCTCTGGCTGCTGCTCGCGGCCGCCGCGCTTGGCCTCTTCACGCCGAACTCGGGTGCGGCCAACGTCTGGCGGCGCCTCGGGCGTGGTCTCGGCGCGGCGTTCGCGATCTGGGCCGCGACGCTGATCGTCGGTCTTGCGGCGGGTTCGACCGATCCGCTGCGTCCGCTCGCCGTGCTGGCCGCGCGCGTGGGCGGCGCGAGCGATGTTGCCGCCGCCGGCGCGGCACAGTCCGCGGGCGCCAGCGAAGCGAACGCATTGGTCTTCGCGCCCGTGCGCTCGCCCGCGCAGCTCGACGCGGCGCTGAAGACTGCG
>NZ_JAPMAL010000108.1:0-2331 GCF_026343935.1 Paraburkholderia sp. CNPSo 3076
CGGCCGATGGCCCGATCGTCCTGGCCTGCGCGAGGATGCGGCGCGTTTCCCGGGAGGGATTGAACGGCCGCTCGTCCTGCGGCAGTACCACCGTGCCCGGCCTGTCGGCCAGCATGTGGGTGCGCAGCAATGCCTGTGTCTGGAGGTTGCGGATTTCCAGGTGACGGGCAAACTTACGCACCAGCACTTGGCTGCCGATGGGAGCCGGTTGGGCTGCGTAGCTGCTGTGGTCTACTCGGACGCACGTGTCGTCGCAGACCGTGTAGACCTTGTCGGTGAAGTATTCGAAGTTGCGCGCTGGCAAGGCGCGCAGATGGGGGCGCTCTTCCTCGAACGTCGCCTGGACCTGGCGACGGGTGCTGCCGTGAATTCTCCTGGCCGCCCAGTTCGATTCCCATTGATCAAGGAAGGCGTTTTGCTCCTCGATCGACTCGAACCGGCGCCCCTTCAGGGCCGTGCCCTGAGTATGCTGGATCGCGTTCTCGACGGTGCCCTTGCGATTCGGATCCCGCACTCGGGCCGGGTCCGCCACCACGCCGTAGTGAGCGAGCATGGCGGCATACACCGGATTGAGTTCCGGCTCGTACAGGTCCGCTTTGACAACGCCTTCCTTCAGATTGTCGAGGACGACGTATTGCGTGACGCCACCAAAGTGGCGCCAGGCCTGCTCGTGCAGTTCGGCCCAGACCTGCTTGCTGGACTTCCATACGACGCGGCGGAAGCTGCGCCGCGAGTAGCGAAGCGTCATCACGAACAGCCGCGGCTTGCGGCAGCGGTTTGTGCCCGGCACCCTGGTCAGGGCCCCTTCGCCATAGTCAACCTGCGCTTCCTCGCCAGGCAGGAGGTCCAGCCGGTCAAACTGCGCCGGCTCATGCTGGCGCAATGTCCGCACGAACCGCTTGACGCTGTCGTATCCGGCGGCGAAGCCAAACCGGTCCACCAGATCCTGGTAGATGGCCATGGCGTTGCGCCGCAATCGCAACTGGGCCTCTATGAACTCCCGGTGCGGCTCGCAGGCCGATACCTGGCTGCCCTTTGCCGGTGGGCAGGGTGGGGAAATTTGCAGCTCGGCGCCGGTGGGCACCGTGGGGGAATTTGCCTGCGCCGCCGCGAATTGCTCCTGGTACTTACGGATCGTCTTCCGGTCAACGCCCGTAATCCGGGCGATCTCCCGCTGACGTTTGCCCGCTGCGACGAGCGTGGCGATGGTTGTTTGCAGATGCGGCTTCAAGACATTCACTCCAACAACCCCTCTTCTTCATTCGAGGGGTGCAAGGTAACGTCCTGCCAGACCGCGCCAGCATCATGCTCCGCGTGTCTCTAGGTGGGGGAGTTTGAGGTGCCCACAGGTGGGGGAATTTGCCCGCCCATCGGGGACCTGGCACATTAACGTGAGAATCCTGCATTTTTCGATGAGGTGCGGATGGGTCCGAAGACGCCTGTGACGGAGGGAGATTTCTTCCGCCAACCGCTGCGCGAACAGATCAACCTGAAGCATCCGTTGATACGTTTGGCCGACCTCATCAACTGGGAGCGACTTGGCGCATCAATGAGCGAAAGCTTTGTATCGCGCAAGGGTCGACCGGCGACGTCTCCCAGGCTGATCGCCGGACTGCTGTATTTGCAGCATGCGTTCGACCTGTCCGACGAAGAGGTCGTCTGGCAATGGGTGGAAGCGACTGGGCGAAGCCGGCGTTGAAGAGTTGCTGGCCGAGACAATCGAAGCAGCAAAACGGGCTCGCGTAATCAAGGCCTCGAGTGTCAAGCGCGTGATTGTTGATACGACCGTCATGGAGAAGGCGATCGCCCACCCAACCGATTCGCGATTGCTCGAACGGTGTCGCGAACATCTGGTGAAGGCCGCGGCACGGCACGGTCTGAAACTGAGGCAGAACTACAACCGCGAGGCGCCGCGTCTGGCGCTGCAGATTGGCCGCTACGCTCACGCGAAACAGTACAAACGCATGAGGAAAGCATTGCGCACGCTGCGTTCGCGCGTTGGGCGGGTGATGCGCGATGTGGAGCGGCAGGTCGCCCAGGTGGCTGACCCAGGCTGCGCTGAATTAACGGAGCTGATCGCCCGCACGAGGCGCATCCTGACGCAGAAGCCGAAGGATAAGCACAAGCTTTATGCACTGCATGCACCGGAAGTCGAGTGCCTAGCCAAGGGCAAGGCGCGCAAGCCGTACGAATTCGGGGTGAAAGTGTCGATCACGACGACCCACAAGGAAGGACTGGTGGTTGGCATGCGCTCGATGCCAGGCAATCCGTACGATGGGCACACGCTGGCTGAAGCGCTAGAGCAGGCGGCGATCCTGTGCGACGCCACGC
>NZ_JAPMAL010000109.1:0-2427 GCF_026343935.1 Paraburkholderia sp. CNPSo 3076
TGCGTACAAAGCTCTTGTGTCCGGCCCACGCCTGGATCAGCGTGCCGTCCACGCTGAAATGCTCACCCGAGAGCAGACACTTCTTCTCGGCGATGGCCACCACTTCGTTGAAGAATTCGATGACCGCATCATGCTTGATCAGGCGCTCGCGGTTCTTCGTGAAGACCGTCGGTACCCACACCTCGTCGTCCATCGCCAGGCCGATGAACCAGCGAAACAGTAGGTTGTACTGCACCTGCTCCATGAGTTGCCGCTCAGAGCGGATGCTGTAGAGCACCTGGATCAGCATGGCTCGCAGCAACTTCTCTGGCGCGATACTCGGCCGCCCACCTTTGATGTCCGCTTCGTACATCTGGGCGAACAGTCGATCCATCTTCGCCAGCGCTTCGTTCGCCATCACGCGGATCGAACGCAACGGATGCCACTTGGGGACGAAGTCGTCCAGCTTGCGCATGGAAAACAGACTCTCGGTGAATGTGTCGGCGCCGCGCATGATCTCCAGGGGACGTAGTGGTCCATCTATCAACGCCTCACGAGCTCTATGCGATGACGTGTTTAAGCGGTATTTCAGCGGCCTGCTAGTTGGTACGCACGGTAGTAAGTCCCGCTATGGACCTGTCTATCCCAGCCATAGTTCGAATCGACTATTCAGAAGATCGTGCACCAAATTTCTGAATAAAGATATTGCGTCCTCCAAGCCAAGGCTATGAAGTCTGGGACAGCGCATTATCTCAGGTCATTGAGCGCGATCGCACAATTCGGCAAAGTGCCATTCAACGCATGTCGAGTGGTCTTGAAACTCATCAAATTTCCAGAAAGACCAGCATGGATGATACGATCAATAACCACTGGCGCAGGATTATCCCAGTAGGTGACATTCAAGTTGGGATCATCATAAGAAAGCAAAATACACGGAACAAACGACAAGTTTAGCTCCTTGGCGCAGAAATAGCGATGATGGCCGTCCATAATAATGAAATGGCGGTGCTCTACCAGAATAGGTGTAGTCCACTGTCCAGTTTCCGCGATTGATTTACCTAGCGTCTGTGCGCGTGGCACGTTGATATTCTCACTTGGACGAAGTTGACTTACTGGCAGTATGTCGAGCGTGTAAGTTCCGATAGCTTTCGAGGATGACACGGGCTTCTCCTAATATCAGCGTTTCTCCCTAGATTAGGCAATGCATGTATCGTGCCATACGAAGAGGTCCATATAATTCAACCGGCGGTCCTTGATAGTAGTGTCGCGTGTCTGACATTGTCGGAAAACCGTCTTCTTTAAGGCCTCTGTTGAATTCGGAGTGGGTGGTATCGTCCGGTTTTTTGCGTAACAAGACGAAGGGAAGTCATGCATAGCCAGTTGTTCGAAGCTGCATTGGGTGTGAGCGATCCGTGGTTCGTGAGCGGCGTTGATTTCGACGCGGCCGCCAAACGGCTGACGATTCAGATCGACTTTACTGCCGGCACTCGCTTTCCGTATCCGGAAGTGGCTGGCGCGCATCCCGTGCATGACACTGTCGTCAAGCGCTACCGGCACCTGAACTTCTTCCAGCATGACTGCTATCTCGAAGTGCGCACGCCTCTGCAAGCGCTACGTTGAACTGGCGTTGGCCGAGATCGATCTGTCCGACGTGACGAGCGCTGCCGTCGATGAGACCTCCTATAAGCGCGGGCACAACTATCTGACGCTCGTGGCCGACGCCAAACAACGCAAGGTCGTGTTCGTTACTGAAGGCCGGGACGCCGCCACCATCGAGCAGTTCGCCGCCCATCTGCAAGCGCACAACGCCACGCCCGGGCAAATCACGTCGGTCAGCATCGACATGTCGCCTGCCTTCATCAAGGGCGTCAGCGAGCACCTGCCCAACGCCCGTATCACCTTCGACAAATTCCACGTTGTCGCTCAGGCATCATTTGCTCTGGACAAGACGCGGCGGCTCGAGCAGAAGACCGACCCGGAACTCAAGGGCCTGCGCTGGGCACTGCTCAAGGACCGCGACCGGCTGAGCGTGGCGCAGCGTGCCGATCTGGACGCGCTCGTTGCCAACGTCACGACCAAGCGCACCGCCCGGGCCTGGCTCTATCGCGAGCAATTGCGCGACATCCTCGATCGCAAGCAGATCAACGTCGTCTCCGAGATGCTCGAGCAGTGGTGTACCAACGTGATGCGCTCCAAGGTCGAACCCATGAAGGAGGTTGCGCGCATGATCCGCAAGCACTTCGACGGCATCGTCGCCTGGACCCAGACGCGTCAGACCAACGGCTTCCTGGAGGCTCTCAACGGCCTGTTTCAGGCCGCCAAGCGACGCGCGCGCGGTTACGCCAACCTCACTACCATGCGCACCGTGCTATTCCTGATCGCCGGCAAGCTCGACTTCACTTCGATCAACCAGCATGCGGCATAACCCACTCAAATCTCAACAGAGCC
>NZ_JAPMAL010000110.1:0-1421 GCF_026343935.1 Paraburkholderia sp. CNPSo 3076
ATCGAAACCCGCCTCGTCGATCTGCCGACGATTCGCCCTCACAAGCTATCCGTCGCCACGATGTACGGGCAAACCCTGATGCTGGTGAAGGTGTACTGCAGCGACGGCGTAACCGGCATCGGCGAAGGTACGACGATTGCCGGCATGGCCTACGGTCCCGAAAGCCCGGAAGCGATGAAGCTGGCGATCGACGCCTACTTCGCCCCGGCGATGATCGGCCAGGACGCCACGCGTATCCAGGCGCTCATGGCGCACCTGGGCAAGCTCGTGAAGGTCAATCACTTCGCGAAGTGCGCGCTGGAAACCGCGCTGCTCGACGCGCAGGGCAAGCGCCTCTCCGTGCCGGT
Organism: Paraburkholderia sp. CNPSo 3076; assembly: GCF_026343935.1. Classification (NCBI taxonomy): domain Bacteria; kingdom Pseudomonadati; phylum Pseudomonadota; class Betaproteobacteria; order Burkholderiales; family Burkholderiaceae; genus Paraburkholderia; species Paraburkholderia sp. CNPSo 3076. The sequence goes on from NZ_JAPMAL010000110.1 coordinate 348, forward strand.
GAGCGAACTGCTGGGCGGCCGCCGCCGCGAGCGCCTGCCGGTGGCATGGACGCTCGCCTCGGGCGAGACCGCCAAAGACATCGCCGAAGCCGAGGCCATGCTCGAAGTGCGCCGCCACAAGATCTTCAAGCTGAAGATCGGCGCGAAGGACCTCAAGACCGACATCAAGCACGTGGCCGACATCAAGAAGGCGATGGGCGATCGTGCCGCCGTGCGCGTGGACGTCAACATGGCCTGGAGCGAGACGCAGGCGGCCTGGGCGATTCCCGCGCTGGCGGGAGCCGGCTGCGAGCTGGTCGAACAGCCGGTGGCTTCGCCCGCGGCGCTGGCGCGCCTCATGCGCCGGTTCCCGGTGGCGTTGATGGCCGACGAAATCCTGCAGGGACCGGAAAGCGCGTTCGAGATCGCGAAGAACGAGGGCGCCGATGTATTTGCCATCAAGATCGAGCAAAGCGGCGGACTGTTCGCGGCGCAGCGCGTGGCCACGATTGCGGACGCCGCGGGTGTCGAGCTGTACGGCGGCACGATGCTCGAAGGCGCGTTCAGCACGGTGGCGTCGGCGCACCTGTTCGCAAGCTTCGCCAACCTGCAGTGGGGCACTGAACTGTTTGGCCCCTTGCTGATCACCGAAGAGATTTTGACGAAGCCGCTCGATTACAGCGACTTCGAGCTGACGGTGCCGGACGGCCCGGGTCTCGGCATCGAGCTGGACGAAGCGAAGGTCAAGCGCTTCACCCGCGACGGCCTCATGAAAGTCACGAAGTAATCCGGACACCTGATAAACGGAATTGACGATGCTTTTCCACGTACGCATGGATGTGAACATCCCGGCCGACATGCCGGCCAATGTCGCCAATGAAATCAAGGCGCGCGAAAAGGCGTACTCGCAGGAGCTGCAGCGCAGCGGCAAGTGGCGCCATATCTGGCGACTGGTGGGCGAGTACGCGAACTACAGCATCTTCGATGTCGAGAGCAATGCAGAGCTGCACGACATTCTCACCGCCTTGCCGCTTTTTCCGTACATGAAGATAACGGTCACGCCGTTGTGTCGCCACCCGTCCTCCGTCAGGGACA
>NZ_JAPMAL010000012.1:0-212254 GCF_026343935.1 Paraburkholderia sp. CNPSo 3076
ATGGCTCGCAGCAACTTCTCCGGCGCGATGCTCGGCCGTCCACCTTTTATGTCCGCTTCGTACATCTCGGCGAACAGTCGATCCATCTTCGCCAGCGCTTCGTTCGCCATTACGCGGATCGAACGCAACGGATGCGACTTGGGGACGAAGTCGTCCAGCTTGCGCACGGAAAACAAACTCTCGGTGAAAGTGTCGGCGCCGCGCATGATCTCCAGTGGGTAAGTGGTGGTTCATCTATCAACGCTTCACGAACTCTGCGCGATGACATGTTTCAGCGGTACTTCAGCAACCTGTTAAGGCGCATTGAATAAGAGACGTTTGACTGTCCTTTCTTCATTCGAGAGCCGTCATGCGCCGCATCACTTATCACTGTGGAAGTAACCGGGTTGCGATTCCGGCACGCCTCTCAATCACGGATCTCCGCATGGACGGCCCGCAGTGCGAGGAGATAACTCTCAATCCCGAAACCGCAGATCTGCCCTCTGACGATATCGGCGAACACCGAATGGTGCCGGAATGGTTCCCTCGCATGGATGTTGGACATGTGCAGTTCGATGACCGGACAGGTCAGGATCGCGAGCGCGTCTCGGATGCCGTAGCTGTAGTGCGTCCACGCACCGGCGTTGATCAGCACAGCGTCCTCGCCCTCTTCGAAAGCTCGATGGATGCGCTCGCACATCGCCGCTTCGCTGTTCGTCTGAAACGATTCGACCTGCACACCTAGTGCCTCGCCCAGCGCCTGCAGCCTGGCATCGATGTCGGCGAGCGTAACCGTTCCGTATTGCGCCGGGTCGCGCTTGCCGAACATGTTGTGATTGATGCCATGAAGCATCAGGACGTTCTTCATCGGGCTCTCCTTTGCGCACTCAGTCGAGCGGCACGGTGAGGCGGTCGATGACCGCAGCCGTCAACGGGCGCACGCCGCGCCACCATGCAAAGGCTTCGGCCGCCTGTTCGACCAGCATGCCCACGCCGTCGGCGACACCGTGTACGCCGGCGTTGCGCGCGAGCCGCAGGAACGGCGTGAGCCGCTTTCCGTACGCAAGCTCGTAGGCAGTGCCATCCGGGCTGAACACGCCCGGAGGGACGGGTGGCAGGTCGCCCGTCAAGCTTGCGGAGGTCGCGTTGACCACAAGGTCGAAGCGGCCTCGCGTCGCGAGATCACCATAGCCGCAGGCGCTTAAGCCCGAACCGCGCGAGCCGACCTGGGCGACCAGCGCCTCGCCTTTGGACACATCGCGATTGGCGACGACCAGTTCGGCTGGACCCGCGGCGAGAAACGGCAGCAGCGCGCCGCGCGCTGCGCCGCCCGCGCCGAGCATCAGCACGCGTTTGCCGGCAAGCGGGACGCCGAGATTGACTTCGATATCGCGCAACAAGCCAACGCCGTCGAAATTCTCGGCAATGATCCGGCCGTTCTCGAACTTGAGCGCATTGGCGGCACCCGCCAGTGTCGCGCGCTCGCTGCGCTCGTCGGCGAGCGCGAAGGCCTTGAGCTTGAAAGGCGCGGTGACGTTCATGCCCTTGCCGCCGTCCGCAGCGAACTGGCGCACGACCTTCGCGAAGCCAGCGTCAGGATCGAGCGGACCTTCGATTGCGACGTAGGACATCGCCTGTTGCGTCGCTTCGGCAAACAGGCCGTGAATCAACGGAGACTTCGTGTGTCCGATCGGGTGGCCGATCACCGCATATTGGTCAGTCATGGTGTCTCACTTCGAGTAGAGAACGCCTTCGCTTTGCATCGCGTCGATCTCGGCGGCGGAAAAGCCGAGCGATTGCGCGACCTCCGTGTTGTGCTGCCCGAGATCCGGCGCGACGTCGCGAATGGTGGTGTCGCAATCAGAAAAGCGGAAAGGCAGGTTGGGCAAACGCAGCGTTCCATAGCGCGGGTGATGCTGCTCGACCACCATGCCGCGCGCCCGGATCTGGGGATCGTCGAGCACCTCGTCGATGCGCTGCACCTTTGCACAAGGCACATCGATGCCATCCAGCAGTTCCAGCACCTGCGCGACTGGCCGCGCGGCAACCCACGGCTGCACGACGGAGAGAATCGCCTGCCGATGCGTGTTACGGCCCACGCTATCGTGAAAGCGCGCATCGCTGCCAAATCCGGCGGGGCCGCCGTGCGCTTCGATCAACGCGGCGAGACGTTTCCATGCGTCATCCACCTGCGCAGCGATCACGAGGTCGCCGTCTGCTGCCCGAAACACGCCATAAAGCGTCGAAGTCGGCATGTCGTGACCGGTCTGTTCCGGCACCACACCTCGCAGCGTGTAGCACTGCACCGCATACTCGTGCATCGAGACGAGTGTGTCGTAGAGCGCCATGTCGATGTGCTGGCCGCGGCCGCTCTTCACGCGGCCGAGCAGCGCCGCGTTGATCGCCGCCACTGCGTGGATGCCCGTGTACATGTCGCCGAGCGAAATGCGCAGCAACGGCGGCGGCTCGCCCGGCGTGCCCACCATCTGCATGATGCCGCTCTTCGCCTCCGCGATCAGGCCGAATCCGGCGCGATGCGCGTCGGGGCCCGTATGGCCGTATGCCGAGATCGAGCAGTAGACGAGGCCCGGATTGCGCGCGGACAACCCCGCATAGCCCAGTCCGAGCTTGTCCAGCGCGCCGGGACGGTAGTTCTCGACGAACACGTCCGCCGAATCGCACAAGCGGCGCATGAACTCCTTGCCGCGCGCATCTTTCATGTTGACGCTGACGCCGCGCTTGCCCATGTTCAATTGCAGGAAATAGCCGCTTTGCTGGCCGTCCAGTACGGTCGCGTGCTGGCGCCCTGCGTCACCGCTGCCGGGACGCTCGACCTTGATGACTTCGGCGCCGAGCGCCGCAAGGCAGCGGCCCACGTAGGGACCGGCGAGGAAGTGGCTATAGTCGACAACGCGAATGCCTTCGAGAGGACGGCCCTGCATCAGTACGCTCCCGGCCGGCGCGGCACCATCAGACGATGCTCGCCGCGTTGAACTACCTTGCTATCCTGATTGATCAGCTCAGATGGCAGCACGACGATGCCCCATCCAGGACGGCTATTGCTGGGCCGCATGGCGCCGACGCGAAACTTCACGTGCAGCACATCGTTGACCTTGACAGGCAGCAGAAAATCCCAGGTCCAGCCGAGCGACATGCCGGGCAGAAAACGATAGTCGCACTGGGTCTTGAGGCCGTCGGCAATCGAGAGCCCGAACAACCCATGCGCGACGAGGCAGCCAAAGTGGCTCGCGTTCGCATACACCTCGTCCACGTGCACAGGCGTATGGTCACCCGTGAGGTCGGCATAGGCGAGGATGCGTTCCTTCGTCACGGTGTAGCTCGGGCTCACGCACTCGTCGCCTTCGCGGGCGTCGTCCCAGAACTTCTCGATAATCGTCATGCTCACGCCTCCGCGCGCGGGTTGATGTTCAGCGCCTGCGCGACACAGGACGCGGGTTTGGCCTGAATCAGTTCGACGGCCAGGCCGTCGGGCAGACGCAGCCAGTTGCGCCCTTGCGGCATTTCGCTGACGCCAAAGGCATGGGCCACTGCCAAAGCGGCTTCGAGGTCTTCGCACATGACGCCCAGATGCGCGAGGCGCCCTTCGGGGCCATCGTGTTGCGGCGCATGAATGAACTGAAGACCGCCGAGCGTCCAGTACTGGCGCGGCGCGTCGACGGTGCCGTCGACTTCGCGCATGGTCATGCCGAGCACGTCTTCGAAGAAGCGGATATGCCACCGGATGTCCTTCACCCAGATCGCGACATGTTCCAGGTAAGCCTTCGAGCCGCTCATGCCGTCGCCTCCTTGCGCGCTTCATCGGCCATCGCGCGCTCGATGCCCTTGATGCAGGCCACCAGCGTCGCGTTGACGGGCGTCGGCACGCCGAGCCGTTGTCCCCAGCGCACCACCGAACCGTTGATGAAATCGATCTCGGTGACCGAGGCTTTTTCGAGGCTTTGCAGCATCGACGTCTTGAACGTCGGAGAGAGACCTTCGGCCGCCAGTGTCCAGGCCTGCTCGGGGTCGGTCATTGACAACGTGATGCCCGCCGCGTGGGCTGCTGCCATAGCTTCGCCGATGGCCGCGAGAGCCGTCGCTTTCAGCAGCGGCTCGTCATAGAGCTGGCCGTAAGTGAGGCGCGTAATGCCCGTAATCGCGCCCGTAGCGACGTTCACGAGCAGCTTGTCCCACATCGTGCCCATGATGTTGTCGCTGACTGTGGTCATCAGCCCCGCTGCGTTGAGGGCCTCGGCGATCGTCTTCACACGGCGCGTGAGCTGGCCATCCAGTTCGCCGATGTACGTCGCCTTGCCGGTGACACCCGACTGGATATGCCCCGGACCGCGCAACACGCCGCCGACATACGTCTTGCCCGCCAGCACGCGCTCGCGGCCCACGATTTCGGCGAGCACGTCTTCATGCCCGAGGCCGTTCTGCAGCGACAGCACGAGCGTTTCGGGCCCGATCAGCGCGAGTGCGCCGCGCATCGCCGCGTCGGTGTGGAAGGACTTGACGAGCACGATCACCACGTCGGCTGCGCCGATTTCGCTCGCCTGGGTCGCGGCGCGCACCGCGATGCGCCGCGTGCCGTTGTCGTCGTCGACCAGCAGACCGTCGCGGAGCATCGTTTCGACATGGACGGGCGAACGGTCCAGCAGCCAGGTTTCGTGGCTGCCCTCCGTGAGGGTGGCACCGATCGCGCAGCCTAGTGCGCCGGCGCCGAGAATCGCAATCTTCACAGGGCTTCTCCTTGACGTGTAGGCACACGATAGGAGTTGCCGCCCATATCGGCAATGCAATGACTACAATGGCGTCATTGCACCAGCCAATAATGCTCGCTACGCCATGATGCCGACCGATTTGCCTGATCTGAAGCTGCTACAGCTGTTCGACCTTCTGTATGACACGCGCAGCGTCACGCGGGTTGCCGAGCAACTGGGGCAAAGCCAACCTACCATCAGCATCTGGCTCGGCCGGCTGCGCGAGTGTTTGCAGGATCCGCTTTTCATCCGCACGCCCGGCGGCATGGCGCCGACACCGCAGGCCGATGCGCTGATCGGGCCTTGCCGCGAGATTCTCGAATCGCTCAGGCGCTTCGTCGCGTGGGAGATCGCGTTCGATCCTGCGACGGCGCAGCGGCGCTTTCGCATCTGCATGACAGATGCGAGCCACATCACGCTGCTGCCGAGACTGCTCGCGCACGTACGCGCCCAGGCGCCCGGCATCCGGCTCGAGGCGGCGGGAATCGACGGCAACACGGAACGGGCGCTGGAGTCGGGTGAGGCCGATCTGGCTATTGGCTACGTCCCCTGGCTAAGCGGCGGCATCTACCAGCAGCAGCTTTATCACCAGGATTGGGTATGTCTGACGAACCTGCATCATCCGCGCGTTCGCGGGCGGCTCGGTTTGAAGCAGTACCGCTCGGAGGGACATGTCGCGATCGAATCGGGCACGGGCGCGCAATTGCTGGAACTGGCGCTGGCGCGCGAGCGGATCGAGCGTGACGTCGTGCTGCAGTTACCGGGCTTCCTCGGGCTCGGAACGATCGTCCAGACGACCGATCTGGTCGCCACGCTGCCACGCCACATTGGAGAAACGCTCGCGCAGGCCAACGATCTGGCTATACATGCGTGTCCCATCCCCGTGGATGGTTTCGCCGTCCGGCAACATTGGCATGCCCGGTATCATCACGAGGCCGGGAATCGCTGGTTGCGTAGTGTGGTCCTTCAGCTGTTTGGAGTATCGCCGCGTAAATGACACTAAGGCGCCGTGCGCCATTTCACGGACAATACGACCGTTGTACCTCTGCAACCAGCCGTCGCCACAGTCTATGAGCGAGCGTCCGGGTTGGGTCGGTTTGATGCATTCGCCGTCCGCCCGTGGTCGGCCATCAAGAGACACCCACCATGCAGCTTCGAACGACCGGAGCGCTGCCGAGTCCGGTCATTCGATGGAGATGCGCTACTGTGCTCCGGCCTCCTGCCCTGAGCTACCGCAAACGAACGGCTTTGCGCTGTTGATCTCCTCATCGGTCACGTTAGTGCTCCTCATTTTGAGACAGACGAGGAGTTCGTGATCGAATTGTGGCGAATGGCAGAACTGGTAAATCACTTCCTGGCCAGCATCTTTACAACTGCTTGGAATGCAGATCAATTTGACTGACAAATAGAGCGCGAATTCTGCCACTCTGAAATTCAAAGCGGTCAAGAGAACGAGGTACTTCCTTCACTAGCGCATGGAAGCTGAAGATGAACCTGGACTTCGGTTTCAGACTTGACCGTGGCCATCGCGGAGCGCTTCGACTGCTTCCAGCAGTCTTAGTTGGATGGCAGAATCCGCCCTGTTTTTGTCAGAGTGTTCCCCTTTGGAATCTGCAATACTTGGTTTGTACGCCTGAATATGAAGGCGCTATGACCCCAAATAGGGAGGCTCAGATGTTGTTCACGCATCGCAACCCCGAGATGGAACTTGACCACAAGCGCACGGCGCTCGTGCTGGTCGACATGCAAAACGAGTTTTTTGAAGAAAAGACCGGGACCTACTACGAGCTGATCGCGGACTCGCTGAAAGAACGGAACGTGATCTCACACACGGAACAGCTTCTCAAAACTGCACAAGAGTTGGGCTACTACATCCTTCACTCCCCCCACTGGTACTACCCAACAGATCTTCAATGGGTGGTTCCCGGTGGCGCTATCGCGCATTACCTCGGAGGGATCGGTTTCTGCGGGCGCAAGGATCCGGTGGACCTGGAGGGCTTTGCTCACTCGCGGGCGGACTATTACGAGCCGTTCAAGAAGTATCTGATGGACGGACGCACCTGCAACACATCTCCGCACAAGCACTTTGGAACTATGGCGAATGACATGGTCAAGCAACTCCGGATGCGCAAAGTGGAGAAAGTCATCATGGCTGGTCCGGCGGCGAATATCTGCCTGGAATCTCACATGCGTGACCTCATCGAAGCTGGTTTTGAGGTTGCAATGGTACGCGACGCGGTAGCGGGACCGAAGAACGAGGAAGGCGACGGCTATGTGGCTGCCATGGTCAATTGGCGCTTCATGGCGAACGGTCTCTGGACGACTGAGGAAGCAGTGAACAAGATGAAGGCTGCTGCGACAGCCGCTTAGCTTTGCGCTTGTGGCGGACGGCGCTGTGGGCAAGTCCGCTTCAACCAACCTGAGGAATAAAGAACTTTGAGTGATATCCAGAAAGTTGTCGTTGTGACGGGATCATCCCACGGGATCGGTGCGGCGTTTGTGAACGCTTATCGCGAGCGTGGGTGGCGAGTCGTAGGGAATGCACGCACCATTGCGGAATCGAATGATCCTGACTACATCACCGTCCCTGGTGATATCGGCAATCCTGAAATTGCACGGAAAGTCATCCATACCGCGCTCGACCGCTTCGGTCGCGTGGATACTTTAATCAACAACGCAGGAATCTGGCGTCCGGGAAGAATCGAAGATATCTCGGAAGAGACTTACCGCCAAGTAATGCGGACTAATCTCGACAGCGTCTTTTTCGCAACGCAAGCTGCAGTCCCGGCGATGAAGAAGCAAGGAGGTGGCCATATCGTCCAGATTTCGACCAGCCTCGTCGAGCATGCCCTGCAAACAGTTCCGGCGGTTGTTGCTTCACTCTCAAAGGGTGCCTGCGTTGCTGCTACGCGTGGTCTGGCCATGGAATTGGCCTCGAGCAACATCCGCGTGAACGCAATCTCGCTCGGCATCGTGATCACGCCGCTTCACGATGGATCAAATCCGGAGGACCTGAAGTCGTTCTCCCCTTTGAACCGTAACGGCAAGATCGAAGACGTCGTTCGCGCGATGAACTACCTCGAAGATGCCGACTACGTCACTGGCGAAATCCACTATGTCGACGGCGGTCGCACTGCCGGCCACTAGCCCGAAGCGTTCGAAGGCGCCCCCGCGCGCCTCCGACGCGACGCCTTCATGCGACAGCGCTCATGGCGCGGCACTACATGAAAGGAATTTCCCGATGAAAGCACTTCAACTCACCGCTTACGGCGACCCCAAAAACGTGATCTAGCTGGTCGAGCAGCCAGAATTCGGCGCATTGGCAGCCGATGAGTGGACTATCGACATGGAAGCCGCGCCGGTCTCGCCGCGATCAGTACATCATTGGGGGCATCTATGGCGAAATGCCGCCACTCCCTCACGGTTTAGGATGCGAGGGCGTCGGGCGCGTGTCCGCAGTAGGAAGCAGCGTTACACACGTCAAGGTGGGCGATCGAGTCATCGCGCCCATGCTTCAGAACACCACCTGGTCAACCCGCTTCGAGGCCAAGGAGACGTGGCAGCGGGCTCTGCCAGAAGGTGATCTGTGCCAGATGGCTCAAGTCGGTATGAACCCCATTACTGCCTTTCTGATCCTGCCTGAGTTCAAGACGTTGAAAGCTGGTGATTGGGCGATCTCCACGGCTGCCAATTCTGCTGTCGGTTGCAGATCTCATGGATCGGTCCGCCGATCTTCCACCCTGACGAGCCAGCCCGGCTAGGGTAACTATAAGAATGAGACCCTCTCTTGCTGACCGATGGCCTGAATATTTGATCGAAGCCTCTCTTTTGGGTTGTTTCATGGCTGCGACATGTTTTCTCGTCGTCGCTTTCGAGTCGCCCCTACTTTGGCCGTTCGCGTACGTTCCTAGCGCTCGTATCCGAACCGCCGTGCTGGCCCCGGCAATTGGCCTCACGGCCGCCCTCTTGATCCACTCCCCATGGGGAAAGCGCTCGGGTGCCCATTTAAACCCTGCCGTCACTCTAGCCTTTTTCATCCTGAAACGGATAAGCCCGTGGGACGCGTTGTTCTATGCGATCTCACAGATCATCGGAGCGGCGTCTGGAGTTTGGGTCGTGGTATTGGCAGCCGGGAAGCTCTTCACAGGGTCGCCGGTACTCTATGCCGTCACAATTCCAGGGGCCGCAGGTGTTTTGGCCGCCTTCATCGCGGAACTAGCGATTTCGTTTCTCCTCATGAGCGCAATCTTGATTTTCGTCGGCTCTCCCCGGCTGATCCGCTTCACTGGAATCGCGGTAGGCACATTGATTGCGTTCTTCATTCTCGTAGAAGCCCCTCTCTCTGGAACGAGCATGAACCCGGCTCGCACCTTAGCTTCAGCCATTCCAGGCAGGATGTGGGCTCATGTTTGAATTTATGTCACCGCACCGTCGCTCGGAATGATGCTTGCCGCGCATGTCTACACACGGATGGCGAACCCCCGAGGCCGAGTTTGCGCGAAGCTCTTACATCCCGGCTCGGTCCGTTGCATCCATTGCGGTTTCAATCCTTCATCGCACGGCTAACAAAACGCGCTGGGCGACGGTGAGACCGCCGCCCAGCGCCTTGTCTCTTATGTCATTCGTAAGAGCAAATCCGTGTTTGCGTCGTCTCTTTCTCTAGGTCGGGTTCCGCAGCGTTCACACGAACTCTTCATTTCCAACATAGACCACTCCTATCCTCAAAGCACCGTACCGTCTGAATCATGAAACCGAGTATCGCTATGAACCTCGTCATTGAGCGTCTTTCTATGAAACTGCAACGTTTTGCAATTCAGCTGATTGAAACCCATGCCGAGCCATGCCAAACCTTCGACGATAGTCTTTCGGCGTCGTCATGAGTTGTTGACTGAATGCTCTGCGAAGTGACAGTTCGTCGCGGAAGCCGGTCAGTCTTGCGATCGCCTTCACCGGCAGATCGTCGGTCGTAAGGTACACACAAGCTGCCTCTACTCGAATCTTTTGAACCCAACGTGCCGGAGTCGTCTTGAAGTGCAACTCAAACTGGCGAGCGAACGTTCGTGGTGTCATGGCGACCGCCTTTGCCATCGTGTTGACATCCAGTTTTTGCGTTAGGCGTGATTGTGCCCATGCGGGCAGGTCGCGAAGGCGTGTACCGCTGACGTCAGCCTGTTGGGCAAGAAGCGTGCTGTACTGCGATTCATGACTAGGGCGACGGACGTAGAGAACCATCGTATGAGCGATTGCGGCAACCTGTTGGTGTCCGAGATCTTCTTCAACGATCGAGAGTGCTAAATCTATCCCTGCCGTTACGCCGGCCGTGGAGTAGATTTTCCCGTCTTTGTGAAAAATCTTGTCCTTATCGACTTTCAGTTTCGGGAAAAGCTGGGCAAGCTTTGCTGCGTGATGCCAATGGGTAGTTACACGCTTCCCGTCAAGTAGGCCTGTGGGAGCCAAAACAAACGCCCCGGTACAGACAGAAACGAGACGGCGTGTTTGGGGTGCACGTCTACGCACCCATTGAATCAAGTCCGGCGAAACCTCAGCAAATGCACTGATACCTCCGACGACCACAAGTGTGTCAATTGGACCTGTGTACTCCGAGTAGGGGATACAGTCAGCAAGCGTGATTCCACCCGAACCCTGGACGACTTGGGTCGGTTGAGTCGAGAGGATCTTGGTCACGTACACAGACTTCCCATCAACTCGCGGGTAGGAGAAGACCGTAGAAATGGAAATCAAGTTGATCAGATCAGCAGGCGATCCAACCAGAAATGCGACTACCTTCGTGCGAGTTGGCATAGCGTTACCTCAAACCAGCGCGCATAGCTTCGTGCATAGCGCGTCGCGGTTTTTTAACTTTCGGGGTGTAGCAGGGCACAGGATCTGAAGCCTCAATGACAGGCCGCTTCTTGGGCGACAGATCTTTCAGATAAGCGGTGAATGCCTGTAGCCTTGCAGGGCGCGGCGACTCGCCCCTGCTGCGCGACGCGCTCCCCCGGCTCAGCCAGATAGCGCGCGCCATCAGCATGGACCTGCAAGGCGCGATCGTCAGTCTGGACGGCGTCTTCGACTGCCGGGCCAACCGCAAGGCGACTTTCAATCGCGGCATGGTTCCCAACATTCCCGAGAAGCAGCGTGGACGCAAAAGCTCAAAGCGCGGTCGTAAGCGACGCTTCGATCGGGCGATCTTTGAAGTGCGCTTTCGCACCACTGAGCGCGTGCTCGCCTGGGAAGATAAATTTCGCCGTCTGCTGCTGCGCTTCGAACGCATCAGTGACGTCCACTACGCCTTCAAGACGCTCGCCTATATGATGATCAATCTGCGCCACTACTGCTGAGCGTCATAGCAGGGGAACGCAGTTCATCAATGGCGCAGAGCGCAATGAATAGTCACGTCACATCAATTCGCTTTCTGATGGAAATATCCTGCTGAACAACCCAATAGCCGCCATTTCTCGCAATTATCCATTCTGCTTCGCAGGTTCATGAATGTCGCCGGTATCCTGCAATGCCGCACAGGCACGAAACTAGCAACCAGTTGCTTGTGTGTTCAGTAGTGAAAGAAGTTCGAGCGGACGTCGACGATCGAACCTTCGCGATACGTCTCTCGCTCATCGCCTGATCAGTCCGGCGAAAAGGTTCTGGATTTCGGAGTACGGCAAGGGATCGCTAGCGAGCGTTTCGGAACGACCGTCGTTCAGAAAGTTCTGCGCGAGGGCCTTCGCCTTGCCGAGCACGACCTGCGAGATGCCGCTGCCCGCGCTCAACCGGCGCACGCCGAGCTTGCCGAGCGTCGCTGCATCGGCGAGTCCTGGCACGGCCATGACGTTAAGAGGCAGACGCGTTGCGCCCGCAATGGTTTCGATATCGGATGACTGCACGAGGGCCGGCAGGAAAAGTCCATCCGCACCGGCCGATGCATATAGATTGCCGCGAGCAATCGACTCTTCGGCTTGCTTGGATTTTTCAGCGAGGCCTGCAAGAAAGACGTCGGAGCGTGCGTTGACGAAGAGATCCGAACCCGACCTCACAAGCGCATTCTTGATCGCCTCGATCTTCAGGGCGAGAAGCGATGCCGGGTCTGAGCCGTCTTCGATATTGATGCCGGCGATGCCGAGATCCACCAGTTGCATGACATGGTCCGCAACGGTCTTTGGGTCGTCGGAATAGCCATTCTCGATATCGATCGACAAAGGCACATTCAGCACGCGGACGATACGCCGAACAGAAGCGACGACCTCATCGAAAGGCAGTACGCGGCCGTCCGGATAGCCCAATGCCCACGCAAAGCCGGCGCTTGTCGTGGCGATGGCGGGTGCACCCAGCGATTCAATGAGACGTGCACTTCCGGCATCCCACGCGTTCGGCAAGCGGAGCGGGACCGAATTGTCGTGCAACCGACGAAATGTATTTACGTTAGACATTGCTTTTTCCTCGAATGGAAATGAAAACTCAAGCCGCTACGGCGCCTTTTGCTGTTTTTGCAAACGATGCGATGCGGCGCGTCGCGAGCCAGGAGACAAGGATCGCGATGACCACGGGAATGCTGGAGAGGTAGCCAAGGTTATGGCTGCCGATGACCGGGATCACAGCAGCACCGAGAGCACCAGCAATGGACACACCCACATAAGTCGCTGAAGTGTTGAGACCGACCAGTACAGCCGTCATCGGAGGATTCAGGCTTGCGAGGCGGAACTGTTGTGGCACCAGCACACCCCATGCACAGGCGCCCCAGATCGTCACCGCAATCGCTGCACTCCAAAGATGTGCGCCGGTGATCGGCATGGTGAGGATGACGATTGCCACGATGGAGAGTTTGATCAGAACGACTTTGTGCGAACCGATCTTGTCGAGGATCCGTCCAGTCAGCAGATTCGACAAGGTTCCTGCCAGTCCCCATAGAACAAGCAGTCCACCCAGTACCAGGGCGCTGTGGCCGATCGCACGATCGAACACAACCGAGAAGTAGCTAAAGATGATGAACGTGCCGATCTGTGCAAGCACAGTCGTCGTGAGCGTAAGTCCGACGCGGGAATCGGTGAGGGGAGATAGGCGTTCGCGCAGCGAAATGGCCGGCGGCAACGGTACGTCAGGCAGGAACGCAAGAATGCCGGCGAACGCGGCTGCGCCAAGTGCGGCAACGAGCACCAGCGTCCAGTGCCAGCTCGCGAGCCCGCCGATCACGGCACCGATGGGCGAGCCCAGCGCGGTAGCGGTTGTTAACCCCGCCACGATGATGGACAACGCGTACCCGCGACGCTCCGGCGGCACCAGTGACGCGCCCGTTCCGCTGGCAGTCGGAGAAAACATCGCTGCACCAAGACCTGCGAAAGCGCGGGTGGCCAACGCGATGGCGAGATTCGGCGCCACGATAGTGCCGAGATTAGCGATGACAAACAATCCGATGCCGCTGAGCAGCAGACGCTTGCGTGCAACGTTCGCAGCAAGCGCTGCGAGGGTCGGACCGAGCAGGGCATAGCTCAGCGCGTAGACGCTGATCAGCTGGCCCGCAGCGCCGATGCTGACGCCAAACGAATGCGCGATTTCAGGCAGGATGCCAGCGAAGACAAAGCTGTCGGTGCCCAACGCGAACATACCGAGTGAGAGTGTTAGAAGGCGGCGATCCATGTCGGCTTCTCCAGAAAGGTTGCGAATTAAGTCTCGTGACGAAACTATAGGGAAGCCGACTGCATCGCACTACGGGCCGAAAGCAGGAAGCTGTTCCCCATAAACCGGTTAAGTCGTGCTTCGGAGTCAGTTCGTCCGCGCGACCTGCTGATGCGGAGCGTCCCATCCCCCGCCAAGCGAACGGAACGTTCTCACTGCAGCACGGGCGGCGTCGGCCTTCGTTGCATCGAGATCGTCGCGTGACTCGAGAAGTTGCCGGTCGGCGTCGAGTACATCAGTGAGCGTGATCGAACCCGCGCGATACGCTTTCTCCGAAAGATCGCGCGCCTTCGTCAGTGCGAGGACTTCCTGTTGAATCTCCTGCGCACGAATCTCCGTTTGCGAAAGCGTCATCAACGCGTCTTCGACGTCTTCGGTCGCTTTGAGAGCAGCCTCGCGATACTGCGCCAATGCCTCCGCGTACGATCCGCGCGCACTCTTGACCTCGGCGTCCACCTTGCCGAAATCGAACAGGCGCCATTGCAGCGCACCTGTCCCGATTGGCTGGAACGACTTCGCGCTCAGGAAGTGACTGGCTGTGATGCTGTCGAATCCCAGTGCGCCAGCGAGCGAAATCTTCGGGTAGTAATCGGCAAGTGCCACGCCGATCGCTTCGTTGGACGCCGCCAGGCGGCGTTCGGCAGCAATGATGTCAGGGCGGCGCCGCAAGACGTCGACGGGCTGATCCGCGCTGCCGATGGCAGGCACGTCTGGAATCACACCCGCATTCGTGCCGAGTTCTGCCGCATAGGTCCCCGGTTGCGCGCCCATCAGCACATCGAGCCGGTTCAATTGCGCTTCGAGCGACACGCGCAAGCTCGGAACGGTGGCACGTGCCTGACGCAACAAGGCCTCAGCCTGCGCCACTTCGCGTTCGTCGGATGCACCGGCCCGTTTGCGCGCTTTCACGAGCTCCAGCAGACGCGCATCGGTATCCACCTGATCCTGGGTGACGGCCAGCTGCGCCTGCAGCCCCCTGATTTGCAGATACGCGTCGGCGGCGTCGGCAGCAACCGTCACGCGCGTGCCGAGTTGAGCGGCCTCGGCGGCCTGCTCTTCATCGGTGGCGGCCGCGTGTGCGCGCCGCAGACCGCCGGCCAGATCGATTTCCCAGCTTGCTGTCGCACCCGCGACGTACTCCTTCTGGTCGCGGCTGTAATTGGGGAAGGCGCTCGCGATCGTGCCAAGAGGACTCTGCACGCTCTGGTGGGTTGCCGTGTACGACGCATTGGCATCGACCGTCGGAAGCAGGCGGGCGCCAGCCGCCTGGGCCGCCGCGCGCGACTGGGCGACGCGTGCGATCGCAGCCTGGAGACTCAGGTTTTGATCCAGCGCCCGTTGCACCACCTTGACCAGTTCGGGGTCGTTGAACCCGGTCCACCAGCTATCGAGGTTCGGGACCGGCAACGTCGTTTGCCGGTCCGCGACGACCTTCGCGTTGTGAAACGGCGCCATCTGCGTGTCGGGCGCAACGTAGTCCGGCCCGACGGCGCAGGCCGCAAGCAAGGCGCTGACGATCAGGCTACCTACGATCGCTTTCGAAGTTCTGGATACGAAGCCGTTCATTTCACTTCTCCACTACCGAGTTGCCGCACGGCAAGCGCGCCCTTGACGCCGAGCTTGCGAACGAAGGCGTAAAACGCCGGGGTGAAGGCGAGCCCGAACAGCGTCACGCCGAGCATGCCGAAGAACACCGTCGTGCCAAGTGATTGCCGCATTTCCGAGCCGGCGCCGCTCGCAATGGCGAGGGGCGCCACACCCGCGATAAAGGCGAATGACGTCATCAGGATGGGCCGCAGCCGCACGTGTGCCGCATGGGTAGCAGCGTCCTCCGCATTGACGCCGTCTTCCTCCTGGCGTTGTCTGGCGAACTCGACGATGAGAATCGCGTTCTTGGCGGCCAGTCCAACGAGCACCACAAAGCCAATCTGCGCAAGAATGTCGATCGGCATGCCTCGCATGTTCAGACCGATCGCCGCTGCGAGCAGACACATCGGCACGATCAGCACGATCGCGAGAGGCGTCTTCCAGCTTTCGTACTGTGCGGCGAGCACGAGGAACACGAACAGTGCCGAAGCGGCGAAGATCACGAGCGGAGACATGGTCTGCTCTTTTTGCTGATGAGCGAGATCGGTCCATTCGTAGGTGATGCCGTTCGGAAGAACCTGCGCTGCGAGTTGTTCCATGTGTTGAATGGCGTCGCCGGACGAGCACCCAGGGCCCGCTGCACCCATGATTTCCGCTGCGGGATACATGTTGTAGCGCGGCACGCGATACGGCTGGGTCGTGTTTCTGAAGGTCGCCACACTGCTGATCGGCACCATGTCACCCGTCGAATTGCGTACCTTGAGCCGTCCGATGTCTTCCGGTGTCCGCCGGAATGCTTCATCGCCCTGAACCCGGACCTGATATGTACGGCCCATGAAGTTGAAGTCATTCACGTATTGCGAGCCAAGGTAGAGGTCCATCGTGGAAAACACATCCGCTGGCGTGAGACCGATCTTCTCTGCCTTGAGGCGGTCGATGTCCGCATAGACAGATGGCGCGCCTGCGTTGTAAAGCGTGAAGACTCCGCCGAACACCTTGTCCTTGTTCGCTGCAGCCACGAGTGCACGCGCCGCGTCGGCGAGGGCCTGCGGCCCGAGTCCGCCGCGGTCTTCCAGCATCAGCTTGAAGCCACCCGCTGCGCCCAGCCCTTGCACGGGCGGCGGATTGATCACGACGACCACCGCGTCCTTGACACCCGCGACCCGCTTGCGGAGTTCGACCAGCATCGACGCCGCATTGACGCCGGGCACATGCTTGCCATACAGCGAAGGCAGCCCGTAGAACAGCGTCCCCACGTTCGGCGCAATCGTGCCCGTCGTCACGTCGAGGCCCGACACAGGCGACGTATGAGTCACGCCTTTGAGTCCGGGCGTGTCGAGCACGATGTCGTTGATCTCGCGAATCACCTTGTCGGTGCGTTCGAGACTCGACCCCGGAGGAAGGAACGCGATCACAGCCTGATAGCCGATGTCCTGATCCGGAATAAAGCCGGTGGGCATTTTCGACATCTGCAAGGCAGTCGCGCCAATCAGACCGACGTAGACGATCAGCATGACGGTCGTCGCGCGAACGGCGCGGCCCGTCATCTTTCCGTATCGGGACGACAGCCATTCAAACGACGCGTTGAACCGGCCGAAAATCGCATGATGGATGCGGCCCAGCGCGGTCGTTCCGCCGTGAGACTTTTCCATTTCGTGCGGCTTGAGCAGCACCGCGCACAGAGCCGGGCTCAGTGTCAGCGAGACGAAGCATGAGATGACAGTGGACGCGGCGATCGTGATCGCGAACTGCTTGAAGAACAGCCCCGAGATGCCGGACATCAACGCGGTTGGCCCGAACACCGCACACAACGTGAGCGCGATGGCGATAATGGCCGTCGAAACTTCGTTCATCGTTCGATGCGCAGCTTCTTTCGGCGACATGCCGAGCGCCATGTTCCGTTCGACGTTCTCGACAACCACGATTGCATCGTCCACAACAATCCCGACGGCCAGAACCAGTCCAAACAACGACAGGTTATTGATCGATGCGCCGAACAGCGAAAGGACGGTGAACGTGCCGATCAGCGACACCGGGATCGCGACAACCGGGATGATCGTGGCGCGCCAGTTCTGCAGGAACAGATACACGACACCGACCACTAGCAGAATGGCGATGCCGATAGTTTTCGCGACTTCCTCGATCGACTGGGAAACGAAGGTAGTCGGGTCGTAGATCTTGATGTAGTCGACGCCGGGCGGGAAGCTCTTCTTCAGTTCAGCCATTTTGGCCCACACGTCATGCTCGACCTGTACCACGTTCGCATCGGGCGTGGCAATGACGAACCACGGCGTCGCCGCGTAGCGGTCGGCATAAGCCTTGGAGCCATAGTCCACCGAACCGAGTTCGACCCGGCCGATATCGCGAATGCGTGTCACGCGTCCTTGCGTATCGGACTTGACCACGACGTCGCCAAACTGTTCGGGCGTGGTGAGGCGGCCCAGCGCGTCGATATTGATCTGGTAGGCACCCGTCCCATTGTTCGACACAGGCGGCTGATTGAGCACGCCTGCCGACACGGCGGCGTTCTGCGCACGAAGCGCGGCCAGTATTTCGCTGGCGCTGATGTTGTACGAAGCAGCCTTGTCGGGATCGACCCAGATTCGCATCGCGTACTGCCGCTCGCCGAACAGCTGAAAGTCCGACACGCCCGGCAAACGCGCGATCTGATCGCGAAGCTTGAGCATGTAGTTCGACAGGTATTCGGGACTGCGGGAACCATCGGGCGAGTAAACATGAACGCCGAGCAGCAGCGCCTGGATGGTCTTTTTCACCTGAACACCCTGCAATTGCACTTCGGCGGGCAGGCGCGACAGCGTGTCTTCCACACGACTGCGTGTCAGCAGAAGCGCGGTGTTGGGGTCCGTGCCGACCTTGAAGATCACCGTGATCGTCAATTGACCGTTGCTGGTCGATTGGCTCGAGATGTAATCCATGTTCTCGACGCCATTGACGGACTGCTCGAGCGGCGTTGCGACCGTGCGCGCAATCGTATCGGCCGACGCTCCGGGATACGAGGTCGTGATCTGAATGGTCGTGGGTACGATGTTCGGATACTGGGCCACCGGCAGCTTCATCATGGTTGCCAGGCCGATGAGGACAGCGAATATGTTGAGCACCGCTGCAAAGCGCGGGTGCTCGATAAAGAAGTGAGTCAGTTTCATGATTTTGCTCCTTCGTCGCCGTGCTCTGCCGAGAACTGGATCCTCCCGGTGTGTGGAGAAATCTTCGAGCCGGGACGCACAGCCGGAATGCCGTCGATCACGATGCGGTCGGTCGGGGCGAGTCCAGATCGGATAACTCGCAGGCCGCCGCGAAGGTCGCCAACCTCGACCTTTCTGGGCGTCGCCACGTTGTCGTCTCCGACGACGTACACCATGTGGTCGGTTTGATCCTGGAGTACGGCGGCATCGGGGACGAGCAATGCCGCCTGCGGTGCCGTCGTGGCCAGCCGCAGGCGCGCGAAGCCGCCGGGCGTCAACGACAGGTCGCTGTTGGGAATCGTTGCGCGCGCATGAATGGTTCCGCTCGAACGGTCGAGCGTGTTGTCGATAAAGTTGAGCGCACCGGTGCGCGCGTATCCACTGTCGCCTGTTGGCGAAATATTTACTGCGTCTGCCAACGGTCCTTTCTGGTTTTCACGCGAGTGCTGGAAAGCGGCATAGTCGTTCTCGCTCATGTCGAAATCCAGGTAGATCGGGTCGAGGGAAACGATGGTCGCAAGCAGCGTGGTGGGGCCGCTGCCGGCGCGGCTGCCGGATACCAGATTGCCCATCGAGACGAGGTGTGTGCCGATGCGCCCGGTGAACGGTGCTGTGATCTTGCAGCGATCCAGGTCGAACCTGGCATCGCGAACCAGAGCATTGGCGTTATCGACAGCCGCTTGAGCAGCGCGTTGTTCGGCGACTTTCTGATCGACGTTCTCGACCGTTCCCGCCTCCGAACGCTGCAGCTCCTGCGCGCGGGCAAGCTCCCGCGTGGCGAGCGCCAGCCGGGCATTCGCGGATTCGAGTCCAGCCGTCGCCTGGCTCAGCTTGATCTGATAGGGTTCCGGATCGATCTCGAAGAGCAGGTCACCTTTATGCACGATGTCGCCATCCTTGAAATGAATCTGCGTGAGCGTGCCCCCGACCTGAGCGCGCAATTCGACACGGTTCACAGCTGAGAACTGACCGAGGAACCCGAGCCGCCCCTCGATATCGCGCTGCAACGGCGCGCTGATGGCGACCGACGGAGGCGGCGGTGCCGCAACAGCGGCTGCACTCGACCAGTGCATGTGAGCCGCTGTCGCCGCCACGGCGACGATCACAGCGGCTGCAACACCTTTACCGACCCATCGAACGCTGCCGGACGGCGCCTCGTTTGCTGGAGTAGCGACTCCTACCTCGGCCTGATCAATACGGTTATTCATGGCATTCCTAAGTATGTTGGCAGGCTGTACGACAGAGAGTCATGTCCCATCTCGCCCGTTAGATGATCAACTTTGCTTTCTCGTATGACGAAAGCGGGTTAGTTCAGAACCAGGCCGCGATCCCGGGAGACTTCCCCGTGAACGACCTGCCGGCTGAGTTTCGTGACGCAACTATAGGCAACACCGTTGCGCCACACTACTGGCCGAAACCGGGAAGCTGTTCCCCGCAATCTGGTTAAGTTGCGTGACGAAACCTGGGCTACGATACGTTCCATCATGTATAGAAAACGCTTCGATGGAATGGACTGTTCGATCGCTCGCGCCCTCGACGAGGTGGGCGAGTGGTGGACGCTTCTGATCGTTCGCGAGTGCACGCAAGGCAGCCGGCGCTTCGACGAATTTCAGAGCGGGCTGGGTATCGCCCGCAATGTCCTCGCGGCGCGGCTGGAACGTTTGATCGAGCTGGATATTCTCGAACGCTTCCCGATCGCAGAACGCGCCAATACGTTCGGTTACCGATTGACCGCAAAAGGGGCGGATTTATATCCAGTGCTGGTCGCGCTCATGCAATGGGGCGACAGGTGGCTAAGGCCGGACGGCAAGCCGCCGATCACGTTGGTGGACCATGCGAGCGGGAAACCCGTGCAGGCCGTCGAAGTTCGCACGTCGGACGGGCAGGCGCTGAGCTATCGGGACGTTCGGTTCGCCGCCGGTCCGGGTGCGAAGAAAACGACGCGGGACGTCATTGAGAACCGGAACGATCGGGTGCTCGGTGATCAGAGCGACGAGTCGTGAGCCTGGAGGGCAACGAAGCAACGAAGCAACGACACCGCGCTAGTGCCGCTTCTGCTTGCCGAATCTGGATAGCGATTGTCTGAGCTTCGGCGCCGCAAAGTCGATGAAATGCCGCAGTTTGATGGCCATGAGATTTCTGGACACATGAACCAGATGGACGGGCACCGGCTCGATCTCGAACTGCGGCAGGAGTATCTCCAGTTGCCCGTTGCGGAGTGCTTCATCGGCATCGTGCTCGAAGACGTAGGTTATGCCCGCGTTGTCCACGGCGGCGCTGACGGCAGCGTCGGGTGTCGTGACTTCGAGCCGGGGTTTCACGCCGAGCACATAAATCTTGCTCGTCGTGGGAAGGCGGAAGCGCCACGGCGATAGATAGGGGCTATTGAAGACGACGCATGAATATTTGACGAGATCGTCGGGTTCGCGCGGCGGCGTATGGCTGGCAAGAAAGGCCGGGCTCGCGCAGACGATAGGCCGCAATGAACCGACGCGCGTGGCGATCATGCTGCTATCCGCGAGTTCTCCGATCCGCAAGGCGAGATCGGCGTGCGAATCGATGAGATCGATGTTTCGGTCGGAGAGAAGGAGCCGAACGGTGATGTCCGGATACTGCGCGAGGAACTGATTGATAACGGGCAAAACATGCAGACGCCCAAGCTGCACGGGCGCCGTTACGACCAGTTCACCTTTGGCTGTCGCGAACTCGCCCGTGGCCTCGTGTTCCTGGTCACGCACGAGGTCGAGAATGCGCCGGGCCGCCGCGACGTACGACATGCCCGCGTCGGTCAACGTCAGTTTGCGGGTGGTTCGTATCAGCAACCGGGTTCCGAGCAACTCCTCTAGATCGGCTACCCTGCGAGTGAGCGTGCTGACAGGGATTTTCAGTTCGCGTGCTGCCGCCGACAGGCTTCCCCTGTCCACGGCGGTCAGCAGCATTTCCATGGCTTCTAGTCGGTCCAATGCGTTCGCTCATGTGCGATCAGCTCGCAATATTGTATGGGAAGTCCTTCGCGGGCGCCGTACCAAAGCATGACATGACGAAAACAACATTACTGGAGATTCAGATGTATGCACAGGCTATCGCGCAATGCGTGCAAGCAGTAGAAACAATGGAGACTTATCTTGACAAAGCCGAGCGCTTCGCGATTGCGAAGAAGTTCGACGTTGCCGTACTGTTGTCGACCCGTCTCGCTCCCGACATGGGCGGGCTGCTCTATCAGATACAAAGCGCTTGCGACTATCTGAAGGGCGGAGCCGCCTGGCTTTCAGGACAGCAGCCGCCGCAGCACGAAGACAATGAGCAGACGCTTGATGAAGCACGTGCGCGCATCCGCAAGACGATCGACTTTGCTGAAAGCGTGGCGGTAGACCGGTACGCTGACGCCGCCAGTCGGATCGTAAAAGTATCCTGGGTGCCGGGTAAGCTGACTGGCGAAAACTATCTGCTGCAGATCGTGATTCCGAACATCTACTTCCACGTAGTCATGGCTTACGCGATTTTGCGCGCGAATGGCGTAGACCTCAAGAAGTTGGATTTCATTGGCCCGGTCAATGCCTTCGATGCCTGATTCGTGGGCGGCCCGAGTCGTTGCTAAAGGGCGAACCGGAGAAAGCTGACGTTTTCGTCGAACACGATCTGTTGACGATGCGTTACGATGAGCGACCGCCTCGCGATCGAAAGCAGACATTGGCTCGCAGAAGACGACCGTCAGCAACGGGTCGACTACGGAAGTTCGCCGGCCAATGCGATCCGCTGCGCACGGGCTTCCGATGGACCTCCGGGTTCGGTCATCGACAGGCGCTGGCCCACACCTTCGCGCGGACGTTCGAACATCGGCGCCACCCCTACGACGTGCCTTTCGAGCGAGATCACGTCGGTCGCGCATCGCCTTCGCTGAGTCCACGCATGACAACGCGGGACACATAGTCGGACATACGGACGCCGTTGCGGTAGCAGCGGGTACGCAATGAAAGGGAGCAGGCTATTCCCACGATCCTATGTCGGCGTCGTTACCCTCACCGCCTTGCTTTGCGTCGGCGCCGTAGCTGAATACGTCGATCTCACCATGCACACCCGGATTGAGATACCGATACGCGTTGCCCCATGGATCGTTCGGCAAACGCTGGAGATAGCCGCCGTCCTTCCAGAAGATCGGCACCGGACTAGTAGCAGGTTTCTCGGTCAGCGCCCGCAGGCCTTGCTCCTGGGTTGGATAGCGGCCGTTGTCGCGGTGGTATAGCGTCAGCGCCTGCACGATCGTGTCGACGTCCTGTTTCGCAGCGACACGCTTCACCCCTTCCGGGCCACTCATGACCTTCAAGGCGATTAGTGTGGCCAACACGCCGAGCATCGCAACCACGACGATAATTCTTTTAAACGCAAACCCTTGCTGATCACGGCTGCGCAGACCCGCGATATCCGTGCGGCGACCAGTCCTAAATTTCATAATTTGTTGCCTATTGTTCGGGAAAAAACGCGCGGGGTTCCTCGCGACCAGAGAGCGGTCAAATAAGGCCGGCCGGTCATTCTAAGTTTTGTCGTGCCAGGGATGTAAAGAAAATGTAGTGTGCGGAGCGGGCAGACAATGGATGAGGAACGATCGTGCGCTCTGACCGATGCCGTGTCGTCGATCGCCGATAAAAGGATGAATCTCGAGCCGGAATGATCGTCGCGTTCAGTCGTGGGGCGCTGTGCGGCCGACTGCAGCTGTTCGCCCGCGTGCTCAGAAGGGCACCAAGCGGCCGCTCCGCATCAAACAACGGACGGTCGTGCGGGGCCGGGTCGAAGGACTTATAGCGCCGACATTCACGCATCGGCGTGCGTGCGTCGGCAAGCAGCTTCGACAACGCTGCAGTGAAGGGGCGATCGAAGCGGTGACGAGCGCGCCACGGCCCTATTGTGGAGAAACAAACGAGATGACTGCAGCGAAAAAGCGCGTGCGAATGATCGAAACCACCGTGCTGTCCGACGACTGGTATGTGCTACGCAAGGTGACCTTCGACTTCCTGCGCAACCTGCGCAAGGTGTTCGAGGCGTACATGAGCCCCGGCTCCGTGACCGAGAAGCTGTATTTCTACCTGGGCGAATACGACCCCGCCGAGCGGCCCGGCGCGGGCGGCGGAGTCGAGGAGGAAGGCGAGGATCTGGAAGTGGTCGAAGTGCCGCTTGGCGAGGCGCTAAGGATGATCGAGCGCGGCGAGATCGTGGACGGCAAGACGATCATGCTGTTACAACACGCGGCGTTGCGCGGTCTCGCGCGCTAACATACACGCTTCGCCCGTTTTCTACCGACCACCCATGTACATCGTTTCGCTGTTCTATACCGCTTCGCTCGAACGCATCGACGACGCCTTGCCCGCGCATCGGGCGTACCTCGACGCACAGTTCGAAGCCGGCAATTTCATCGCCGCCGGCCCGAAAATGCCGCGCGACGGCGGCGTGATCATCGCCTCGCACATGCCGCGCGAGCGGCTCGACGCGCTGCTCGCCGCCGACCCCTTCGCTCAGCAGGGGGTCGCCACCTTCGAAGTGACGGAATTCAAGGCCACGCGCCTCGCGACCGGCCTCAACCTGCCGCGGCCCGAAACGCCGTGAGTGTGGCCGCTGCGGGCCAGCGCCGGTTCAGTTCGGCGAGCCCGCAACCGGCACCACCATGCCCGACCACACGATCTCCAGCTCCACCGCAATGGATCGCGCGAGCCCGTCGAGCCCCGGAAACAGCGACGCATTCGTGATGTTCATGCGGTAGAGCCACTTCATCGCGTCCATGCGGATGCGCTCGGGCAGTACGATCTTGTGCAGCAGTTCCTCGTGGCTCTCGTAGCCTTCCAGAATGGCCTGCAAGGGCTTGTCGATCACGCCCGGCACGACGAACGTGCCCGACTGCGCGACGAGCCGGTCGTCCATCTCCGTGGGTTCGCCCGACCAGAGAATTTCGTTCGTGTTGCTAAAGAAGTAACGCTCGAAGTTGTCGTGCGCGCGCGGGTCGATCACGTCGCGCGTGAGCGTGGGATTGGTCTTGGGCAGCGCGCGGCTGTTCCAGAGCGCAGGCGTGTTCAGCGCGTAGACGGCCGCGTCGCCGGTTGCGCGTTCGAGCGCGAAAAAGGCCGCGACGAACGGGCTCTTGGTGAAGTCGAGCAGCCGCGTGGGCGCGCCGTGGTGCTGCATGAGCGCGAGACAGCGCAGGTCGTCCTTGAGCAGGTCCGGATGCGCGAGAAAATTGTGCGCCTTGCGGCGAAACACGCGAATGGCGCGCTCCTCGCGCTGGCGCCATTGCAGCCGGTCGCCCACGTAGTCGCGCATGTAGCGCGTGAGCGAGCTTTCGAGGTGCCACTGCGCGTTCTGCTGGCCGCGAAACGCCCAGCCGTCGAGCTGCGTCGTCAGCGCCATGAACTGCTGCCAGTCTGTGAGTACCGTGGTCTGCATCGTTGTTCCAGTAGCGTTTGTTTTTGCGTTGCGCGGGGCCCATGAGGCGCGCGTCCCGCAGAACACGCTAGCACATCGACGATGACAACATCACGAAGCTTTTCGCCACGCACTTCAGGCAAACTCAGGCGAATCCACGCAGCATCGCGATCTGCTCGCGCCAGCGCGCCAGCACCTGCGGGGGCTCGTAGAGCCGGAACGTCACGCCGCTCAGCACCTCGGCATACTTCGCGCGATGCTCGGTGACGGATTCGATTTCCACGCGAAATACGCTCAGTTCGAGTGCCGTTTGCCTCTGCGCCACGGCGTGTGAGCGTGCGCGAATCTCCAGCAGCGCGCCGTCATGGACGAGCGAGAGTGTGAGGCGGCCGTCGCGCGCGAGGTTGGCTGTGGTGCTGGACTGCGGCCAGATCGCGATCAGCAGCGTGGCCGCGTTCACGGCCAGGATCTCGCCCGCGCTCAGTTGCGCGCCGTGCGGCCAGCCGTCCTCGCTTACGGTCGATAGGCGAACCGCATCGGCGAGGCGCGCTTCGAGGTGCTCGCCGTCGAATTCGCGCACGAGCGCTGCGGGTAATTGAGTGGACGATGCGGGCTGCATCGCCTGCGGGGCCGGTTCGTTTTGCTGCATGGGGCGTTCCTTGCGGGCGTGACTTGCGTCGGGTCGTTCGAAATTGGACCGTAGCGCCGCGCCGAAGTCAAATTGCCCCGCCTTTCATCCACCGTTCAGCCCTTGGTCGCGCCGAACGTGAGCCCCGCCACGAAGTGCTTCTGCATCGCAAAGAACATCATCACCGAAGGCAGGGCAGCAAGGACCGAGCCTGCGGAAACGAGGTTCCATGCCGTCGTCCACTGTCCCTTGAGGGCCGCAACGCCCACGGTGATCGGCGCGGCGTCGTCGCCCTGGGTCAGGCACAACGCCCAGAAGTAGTCGTTCCAGACGAACGTGAACACGAGAATGGCGAGCGCTGCGAGTGCCGGGCGAATGAGCGGCAGCACGATGCGCACGAACACGGTCCATTCGTTCGCGCCCTCGATGCGCGCGGCCTCCACGAGTTCGAACGGCAGTTGCTTGATGAAATTGCGCAGGAAAAGCGCGCAAAAACCGGTCTGAAACGAAAGATGGAACAGGATCAGGCCGCCAACGGTGTTGTAGAGCCCAAGCTTGAGCGTGAGGTCGCGCACCGGAATCATCAGCACCTGGATCGGCACGAAGTTGCCTGCGACGAAGGTCGCGAACAGCGCCGAATTGCCCGGAAAGCGGTAGATGGCCAGCGCATAGCCTGCCAGCGCCGCGAGTGCGATCGCCCCGGCCACGGCGG
This sequence comes from Paraburkholderia sp. CNPSo 3076, assembly GCF_026343935.1. Lineage (NCBI taxonomy): Bacteria > Pseudomonadati > Pseudomonadota > Betaproteobacteria > Burkholderiales > Burkholderiaceae > Paraburkholderia > Paraburkholderia sp. CNPSo 3076. The sequence goes on from NZ_JAPMAL010000012.1 coordinate 25,951, forward strand.
GCAGCGTGATCTGCACGCTGTTCCAGAAGTAATGGAGCATGGGCGAAGTCGTGAGCGCGTCGCGATAGTTCTCGACCATTGCGAAGTGCCTCGGCCAGCCCCAGTAGTTGCCTTCGCTCAGTTCTTCAGTGGAGCGCACCGAAGTGACCAGCACCGCAATGAGCGGCAGCAGCCAGATAAGGAGCGCCACAGGCAGCGAGAGCTTGTACAGGCGGCGCGACGCGGGCTTCCATTTGTCGACCGGAATCGGAAACATGGGGGCTCCTCGTAGCGGATTCAGTGCTCGCTGCGCAACAGGCGGCGCAGGTGATAGACGATGTAAAGCAGCATGATCGCGAACAGCACGACTGCAATCGCGGCCGAATAACCGAGCCGGTAGTATTTGATTGCCTGGTCGTACATGTAGTACGCGAGCACCGTCGAGCTTTCGAACGGGCCGCCGCCTGTCATCACGGATATGAGGTCGAAACTGCGCAGCGCGCCAATGACCGTGACCACCACGGCCATGAACGTGACGGGCCGCAGTTGCGGCAGGATCACGTGCCAGAGCATGCTCCATCCCTTCGCGCCTTCCATGCGCGCAGCCTCGATCTGCTCGCTGTTGAGCGTGGTAAGGCCCGTAAGATAGAGAATCATGCAGTACGCGGTTTGCGGCCAGAGCGCCGCGAATATGATGCCCGGCGTGGCGTAGTTCGGGTCGCCGAGCACGGGAATGCCGTGGCCCAGCATGAGCGCGAGCAGGCCGAACGTGGGGTCGTAGAACCACGAGTAGATGAGGCCCACCACCACGCCCGAAAGCACGAATGGCGCGAAGAACAGCGACTTGACGATGCGGATGCCGCCCACGGCCTGGTTGAGGTACAGCGCGATCGCAAGGCCCATGGGCGGCGCGAGCAGGAACAGCACCAGCCAGATCACGTTGTTCTTGAGCGCCGTGTAGAACGTGGGCGAGTGGAACAGTTCGACGTAATTCGCGAACCCCACGAAGCTCGCTTCGGTCATGCCGTCCCAGTTGTAGAGCGAGAGACGCAGCGTCGAGAGAATCGGCCAGATCACGTACACCGCGAACATGATGACCGCGGGCGCGAGAAAGAGGCACGCGGCACGGCGCTGGCGACGCGCGGTAGGCGACGCGCGGCGGCGCGGCTGAATGCCCCGCCTGCTTGCGTGCGGCATGCCGCCGTTCTCGCCACCTGCCGGCGCGGCGCCGTCTACGCGATGCGCAACGGTGTGACTGACTGCCTGTCTCACGGCAAAAACCTCCTGTCGGCCAGAGTTGGCGCTCTAGCGCTCTGGTCCCATGCAAAGCTCTCGAGGGCAGGCAGCGCAACCCGCACTGCCCGCCTTCTCTTCGAACAGCTTACTTCTTGTAGATCCGCTGACGCGTCTGCTCCAACTGCGAGAGAATCGAGTCGAGCCTGGTCGGATCGGACACGAACTGCTGCATGCCCTTCATGCCTTCGTCGGCCATTTCCTTCGTCATGTCGCGGTCATAGAACTGCGCAATGCCGCCCTTCGTGTTCGAAAGGATCTGGAAGCCGATCTTCGAAATCGGGTCGTCAGGCTCCGGCGACTTGCTGTTGGCCGAAAGCGAACCCAGCCCCTTGGCAAGTTGCTCGCCAATTTCGGGCGTTTCCGCAAACGCGAGGAACGCGTGCGCATCGGCCTTGTTCTTCGCCTTCCCCGGAATATGCAGCGATTCGACCGGACCGTCTTCGGCCGTCGGCACGTTCGGGTCGATGATCGGGAACTGGAAGTAACCCATCTGCTGCTTGACCGTCGGGCTGAAGCCGCCCGTAATGAAGGTGCCCATCAGCATCATCGCGGCCTTGCCCTGGAACAGGAACGGCTGCGCCGCATCGAGATCGTACGAGAGCGAATTGGGAATGAAGTCGCCGTCGTCGAGCAGTTGCTTCCACGTCACGTAGACCTTTTTCACGCGCGGGTCGGTGTACGGCACTTCGCCCGCCATCAGCTTCTGGTGGAACGCGTTGCCGTTCAGGCGCAGGTCCAGATAGTCGAACCAGCCCGCCAGCGTCCACGCGTCGCGCCCGGCCACGGCAATCGGCGCGATGCCCGCGGCCTTGAGCTTCTTGCAGGCATCGAGGAATTCATTCCACGTTTTCGGCTCGCTCTTGATGCCTACCTTGTCGAACAGGTCCTTGCGATAGAACATGCCCCACGAGTAATACACCGTGGGCGCGGCGTACTGCTTGCCCTGGTACGACGAAGCCTCCTTCGTCGAGGCGTACATGCTGTCCCAGTTGTTCTTCTTCCAGTCGTCCGAAAGGTCCGCGAACAGGCCGCGCTTCGCGTAGTAGGCCATGCGCTCGCCGTCGTGCCAGTTCACGATGTCGGGCGGCGCGGTTGTGAGCCAGTTCGGCAACTGGACCTTGTAGGCTTCCTCGTCGACGAACGACACCTTCACGTCGGTGCCGGGGTGCGTCTTCTTGAACTCGTCGATCACCTGCTCCCACACGGCGCGCTGGCTTGCGCCCTTGTAGGCAATGTTCATTTCGAGCGTGCCGGCCTGCGCCGCGCTCGCGAACGCGCCTGCAAGCGCGCCCGCCGCCAGCGTCGCAGCAACGAGCAGGGTGCGTGGTCTAAAGGTCTTGCCGATCATGCGTGTCTCCTTGGTTATACGTCGTTGTCGGTGCTGCATCGGAAGGAACTGCGCAATGGGTCTATTGCGTACGGTAGGCGCTCACGCCCTGCGGCTCTATCGTACGCGAGCCGATCACGATTGCCTCGTCGGGAATATCCGCAGAAAGCGTGTGCGTGCCCGGCCCATAGTTGAATACCCAGGTGAAGCCGCCGCGCCGGCTCACGCGGAGCGCGTCGCCAAGCGGCTGCGGCGCGAGCCCCGCTTCGCGCGCCACGCGCGCAAAGAGCGCCTGTGTGCTCGCCTCGTCGAACAGGCTCGCGAGGTAGTGGACCGCGCCGCTCTTCACATAAGCGGGATGGCCGTCGCTGAACGTCGCGCGCACTTCCGGCACGACCCATTCGTTTTCGCCGGTGTTGGCACCGAGTTCGATCAGATCGCGCCAGTGGCGCGCGTGGCCTTCGTGCGCACCGTCCAGGTCGAAGCGCACCGGCTCGCTGATATTGGGCCGCAGCGACTCCACGCGCCACACGCGCAGCGGCAGCAGCGCGGCGAGCGGCCCAGGCGGCAGGTTGGCGGGAATCTGCAGATCGACGGTTTTCGAGCCCGTGCGCGGCCCGATCACCACTTGCGCGCCCGAACTGGCGAGGCGCTGCGCGAAGTCGTCGGGCACGACGGGCAGCGGCGGCACGACCACGAGCCGGTAACCGTCGAGCGGCGCGTGCACCGAAACGATATCCACGTCGAAGCCGAGCGCGCGCAGCGCCGAGTAGTACTCCACAGCGAAGCGCGGATAGTGGAAATCCGCGCCCTGCGGATGAATCTCGAAGAGCCACTTCGCCTCGTAATCGAGCACGAGGGCAACGGGCGTCTTCACGTCGAAGTCACGGCCGCCCTTCGCCGCCGCGAGGACGGCCTCGATTTCCTCGGCCACGCGCGCCGCCTCCGCACTGCCGAGGTCAGGGCGGTTGTCGGGCGTATTCAGGCCCGCGTGCATCTGCTCCTGCGCGAACGGCGCCTGGCGCCAGCGGAAATACGACACGCAGCCTGCGCCGTGCGCGAACGCCTCCCAGCTCCAGAGGCGCACCATGCCGGGCAGCGGTGCGGGGTTCCAGTGCGCCCAGTTGACGGGGCCGGGCTGCTGCTCCATGACCCAGAACGGCAGCTTCGACATGCCGCGATACACGTCGTGATTGAACGAGGCGAAGTCGGGGTGGCCGGTGCGTAGATAGCGCGCCTTCACTTCGGGCGCGAACCACTGCTGGTCGAGCGCGCCGAGCGGATAGCTGTCCCACGTCGCGACGTCGAGATCGGCGGCGACCTTGTAGTGATCGAACTCCATGAAGAGTTGCATGAAGTTGTGCGCGATGGGCCGCCCCGGCGAATGCGCGCGCAGGATATCGACCTGCATGCGGTTGTAGCGCTGCACTTCGTCGGAGGCGAAGCGCTGGTAGTCGAGCCGGTGCGACGGATGCGCCTCGGTCACGGTGCCGACGGGCGCCTCGATCTCGTCGAAGCTGCGGTACTCCATGCTCCAGAACACGGTGCCCCAGGCGGTGTTGAGCGCGTCGATGCTGCCGTAGCGCGCCCTGAGCCATTCGCGAAACCGCTGCACCGCCGCCGGCGAGTAGCTGACCACCGTTTGATGGCAGCCGTACTCGTTATCGGTTTGCCAGTACGCGACGGCGGGATGCTGGCCATAACGCGCGGCGACCGCCTCGCAGATGCGCCGCGAAGCCTCGAAATACGCCGGCGACGAAAAATCGTAATGCCGCCGCGAGCCGAACCCGCGCACGCGGCCATCGGCGCCCACGGGCAGGATGTCCGGGTGCTGGTCGATCAGCCACTTGGGCGGCGTGGCCGTGGGCGTGCACATCACTACTTGCAGGCCGGCGGCGCCAAGCGTGTCGATCGCGCGATCGAGCCAGCCCCAGTCGAATTCGCCGGGCGTCGGCTCGATGCGGCTCCACGCGAACTCGGCGATACGCACCTGCGCGATGCCCAGCGCCTTCATGCGCGCGGCGTCGTCGTTCCACATGGCCTCCGGCCAGTGCTCCGGGTAATAGCAGACTCCAAGACGCATCCCTGTGTCCTCGTTCGTTGTTGTCATGCGGGTTGCTCGGCGGTGGCGAGCGGTGCGACAGCAAAGCCGTCTTCCGCGAACAGATGGCAGGCGCTCGGGCTCGCACGGAACTGGGCGGCGTCGCCGCTATGGAGCCGGGCATCGCCTGGCGCCTTGGCGACGAGCACTGCCCCACCCGGCTGATCGAGATGTACATAGCTGTGCTCGCCAAGCTCCTCGACCAGCGTGATAGCACGCGAAATCGCCAAGGCATCCTGAGCATCGCGCGAGGTGGGCGAGGCAACGCCCTCCACCACCAGTTCGAGATGCTCGGGACGCACGCCGAACGTGACCGGCGCACCCACGGCGAGCCGCGCGCCCTGCACCGGAAGCCGCACCGTTTCGCCGCTGTCGTCGAGCGTGACGCTCACGCCGATGGCCTCGATGGCCGCCACGCGCGCCGGCAGAAAATTCATGCGCGGCGAGCCGATAAAGCCCGCCACGAAGCGGCTAGCGGGCCGGTGATAAAGCTCGAGCGGCGCACCCACCTGGGCGATGCTGCCGTATCGTTCGGTATCCTGACCGCTATGCAAAAGGACGATTTTGTCGGCGAGCGTCATCGCCTCGATCTGGTCGTGCGTCACGTACACCACGCTCGCCTGCTCGAACTGTCGATGCAGGCGCGCGATCTCGATACGCGTCTGGCCGCGCAAGGTCGCGTCGAGATTGGAAAGCGGCTCGTCGAACAGGAACACGCCGGGCTCGCGCACGATCGCGCGGCCAATCGCCACGCGTTGCCGCTGCCCGCCCGAAAGCGCCTTGGGGTGACGCTCGAGCAACGCCTCGAGCTGAAGAATGCGTGCGGCTTCGCGCACCTTGCGATCGATCTCGGCCTTCGGCGTTTTCGCGAGCTTGAGGCCGAACGCCATGTTCTCGTACACGGTCATGTGCGGGAACAGCGCGTAGCTCTGGAACACCATGGCCACGCCGCGCTGCGCGGCGCTCACGTCGTTCACGAGCTTGCCGCCGATCGAAATATCGCCGTCGGTCACATCTTCCAGGCCCGCGATCATGCGCAGCAGCGTGGACTTGCCGCAGCCCGAAGGGCCGAGGAATACACAGAACTCGTTCCTGCCGATCTCCAGATCGACGTTGCGAATCACCGGCGCATTCTCGCCGTATGCCTTCTGAACGCCGCGCAACGAAATGCTCGCCATCGTGCCGTCTCCATGTTCTAATCAGCGCGACACGGAGATTAAGCGCTTAATCAGCAGCCCATAAAAAAGCGATCGCTTCTGCGATCTGGCTGCCTTGTCTCCGATATTCGCTTTGATTGTCGGGCCAATGTTGCAGTGCCCGTCACAATCATGCAAATGTTGAATCGCCTTCCCATATTTTGAGATCGCATGCCGACCCTGAACGAAGTCGCGCGCCGCGCCGGCGTCACGCCGGCCACCGTCTCTAACGTCTTGCGCGAGCGCGGGCGCGTGGGCGAAGCCACGCGCCAACGCGTGCTCGAAGCGGTCGAGGCGCTCGGCTATCGCCCGCATTTGTCGGCACGCGCGCTCGCCGAAGGACGGCCGCCCACCATCGCGCTCATGGTGTCGAGCATCGCGAACCCGTTCTACCCGGAGTTCGCGCTCGCCGTGGAGAATGCGCTGCGGCGCAGCGGGCGCTTCCTCATCATCTGCAATACGGATGGCGACCCGCAAACGGGCCGCGCCTACCTCGAACAGATTGCGGGCACGCTCTCGGCGGGCGTGCTCGTGATGAACGCCAATCTCGACTTTGCCGACCTGCGCGCCACCGTGCGGCGCGGCGCGCCGGTCGTGCTGTGCATGTGGGAGCGGCCGCTCGACCCGCCGGGCCTGCCGTGCGTGGCCGTGGACTTTCGGCGCGCGGGGGAGCTTGCCGGGCAGCATTTGCTGACGCTCGGGCATCGGCGCATTGGCGCGATCGTCGGCAGCAAGGTTTCCGGCATCCACGCGGCGCGCTATGACGGTTTCGTCGCGGCCATGCAGGCCGCCGGGCTCGACGGCACGGGCGCGCCCGTACGCTATGCGCCGGATACGACGCAAGGCGGCTATGCGGCCACGAGCGAGCTGCTCGCGCGGCATCCCGACCTCACCGCGATCTTCGCGACCAACGACCTGCCCGCGCTCGGCGCGATGCAGGCCGCCGCCGATCTCGGGCTCGACGTGCCGCGCGAGCTTTCCGTGGTCGGCATCACCGATATTCAGCTGGCACGCGAGTCGCGGCCCGCCCTCACGACCGTTGCGGTCGCAACGGTCGAGGCGGCGGAGCTGGCCGTCGAGTTGCTGACGGAATTGGTCGAAGCGCCGGATTCGGCCGCTGGCGCGACCGCGCGCATGTGCGTGGTCCCGGCGCCGCGGTTGGTCGTGCGGGCTTCGACGGCGGCGCCGCGAGCGAAAGGTTAACGAAAGAATCTGCGCTCTACTCCCATCCGGCGCAAAGAACCCATAAGCAAACCTTAAGGTTCCGTTCGAACCATCCGTTAAACACGATGGCGCTGCACATGAGCACCGTCACGAGAAAACAAATCGAAGATGGCTGGAGAAAAACAAACGTGAAGCGAACAACGTTGAATCAGAAAGCCTGGGGCATCGTCGGGCTGTTGTGGATTTCGCTCGTCGTGCTAGTGGTGGCCAACGCCTTCATGACCCGCTCGGGGATGGAGACGGACCGCAAGACCCTGATCGAGCAGGAGACGCAAACCGCATTGGGCGTGGTCTCGTACTACCAGAAGGAAGCGGCCGCCGGCCACATGAGCGCCGACGACGCGAAGCGCCTCGCCATCGCCACGCTGCGCGGCACGCGCTATGGCGACGACCAGAGCGGCTACTTCGGCATTTACGACAGCAACGTCGTGGCGCTGCTCGTGCCGCCCAAGCCGGAGATGGAAGGCAGGAGCCAGGCGAACATGACGGACCCGCGCGGCACGCATGTGGCGCTCGAGATCGTCAAAAGCTCGTCCACCGGCGGCGACGGCTACAGCAGCTACTGGTGGCCGAAGCCCGGCAAGAGCGCGCCGGTCGAAAAGATCACCTATTCCGCCCTCGTACCGGGCTGGGACTGGCACATCTTCACCGGCATCTATACCGACGACATCGACGACGCCTTCCGCAGCGCGCTGATCAGCAACCTCCTGCTCGTGACGGTGATCGGCGCGGCCGTGACGCTCGGCCTCATGTGGCTCATCGGCACGATCCGCCGCAGCCTCGGCGGCGAGCCGGAATACGCCTCGCAGATCTGCCAGCGCATCGCCGAAGGCGATCTCACGGCCCATGTGAATCTCGCGCCCGGCGACCAGCATAGCCTGCTCCACTCGATGCGGCAGATGCAGCGTCAGTTGGTCGAGACCGTGCAGCGCATCCAGACTTCGGCCGAATCGATCACGACGGGCGCCAAGGAAATCGCGGCGGGCAATCTGGACCTTTCCTCGCGTACGGAAGAGCAAGCCGCCTCGCTCGAGGAAACGGCCGCCAGCATCGAGGAGCTCACGACTACGGTCAAGCACAACACCGACAACGCGCGCCAGGGCAACACGCTCGCGGTGAACGCATCGGAAGTCGCCGCTCGCGGCGGTGAAGTCGTGCGCCGCGTGGTCGAAACGATGAACGAGATTTCGACCAGCTCGCAGCGCGTGGAGCAAATCATCGGCGTGATCGACGGCATCGCCTTCCAGACCAACATCCTCGCGCTCAATGCGGCCGTGGAAGCGGCGCGCGCGGGCGACCAGGGCCGTGGCTTCGCCGTCGTGGCGGGCGAAGTGCGCAGCCTCGCACAGCGCAGCGCGACCGCCGCCAAGGAGATCAAGGATCTGATCGGGCAGTCGGTGGCGCAAGTATCGGAAGGCACGAAGCTCGTCGATGAAGCGGGTAAAACCATCGACGAGGTGGTGGTTTCGGCGCGCCGCGTGGCCGACCTGATGGGCGAAATCGCAGCGGCTTCCGAAGAGCAGCACACCGGCATCGAGCAGGTGAACCGCGCCGTCGCGCAGATGGACGAAGTGACGCAGCAGAATGCGGCGCTGGTCGAAGAAGCATCGGCGGCGGCGCAGTCGATGGCGGCGCAGTCGAACGGGTTGCGCGATGTCGTGACGGTGTTCCGGGTCGGGACGCAGGCCGAGTCGGCGTTTGCGTCTGCGGCTGCAACGCCTGCTCAACGCGCGCGTGCCGTGCGCCCGGCGGCACCGCCCAAGCGCCCTGCCCCCGCACGCGAAAAGGCCATGGGAACCAAGCCGGTCCGCAAGGCCGCGAACGCAGCACCCGCGGCAACGGCAAAGGCGGCTTCCGCCAGCCCCGTGGCCACCGCGTCTAACGAAGCGGCAGACTGGGAAACCTTCTAAACACGGGTCAGGAAGTCATCACGCAAGGCGGCCGCCCTCACCCGGCGCGCCTTGCTCCGCCCGCCACGCGGCAAACGTGATCAACCCGGGCGCAAGCCCCGGATCGCCGATACGAGTCCAGCTCGTATAGGTATCGTCGAGTCCCGGCACCGGCTGCGGCGTGGCGAACTCCACGCGCGACATGCCGGGCCGATACGCCTCGTTCGGCCAGTAAACCGGCATGACGCGGCGCGCCGCCATTTCCTCGCGCAACGCTTCGGGGCCGCCTTCATCGGTCACGACATCGCATTGCGCGGCCCAGTCGTGACTATCCCACGCGAGAAACACGCCGGCGTTGCCTTCGGCGTCGAACGTCAGCACGGCATTCTGCTCGGGGCGCCAGTAGTATTCGACGATGCGCTCGCGCTGCGCGACTTCGTGCAGGACGTCGGCGATGCGCCGGTTCGCGTAGATCGCGCCCACGCCATGCACGCCGATATGGCCGCGCCGCGCGCAGAACTTGCGCTTGGCGTCGTCGATCGCGCCGCGCAGCTTGCGGGTCATGGCGGGATCGGACTTCTTCACGTAGAAGTCGATCAGCCCCGCGTTGAACGCCTCCACCGCGTGTGATTCGTCGGCCGTGGCCGTGAGCAGGATGCGCGTGCACGCCACGTCCTTCGCGGCGGCAAGAAACTCGACGCCGGTCATCTCCGGCATTTCGTAGTCCACGACGAGCGCGGCGATGTCGCCAAAGCGCGCCGCGTCGGTCATCACGTCCTCGCCCAGCGCGTTGCCGCCTCGCTTCTCGAACTCCGACCATGCCGCGCCCGCGGCGGGATTGCGCGCACTCTGCCGCGCCTCGTGCGAAGCAACGAAAGCCAGCGCCTTTCTCGCGCTCGTGAAGTAGCGGTCCGTGCCCGCACCCGGAAAGAGGCCGCGCAGCGCGTAGAGGAAGTCGGGGCTGTCGTCGAGAAAAACGACGGAGACGGGATGGTAAACCGGCTGTCTGACGATGGAACTCATGCTGGATCTCGGTAAGCGCGCTGCGCCTCGTGCGGCGCCGCTCGACACCTGGAGCGGCACCGCGAGGAAAACATGTCGATTATGCGGCGTGTCGCCTGGACACAGCAACCCGAAGCCGCAGGTGCGCGGTCAATGAAACACGCGCAAACGTTATCGCACCCAGCGTGGGTGAACCGGTTTGCGTATGTGGGGAGCACGGTATTGGATGAAGAGGAACGCGAAGAGAATGGTGCATGCCTCCTTTTCTCCGGAGGCACGCGCGGCTGCCGCCTGCAGTCCCTATCTGGAGTCACTCTGATGTACGCACGCGAATCCATTCCCGCCGTCCTGTCCCGTGGCACCGCCGGATTCTCCGACGAAATCATGGAAGCTACGCCGACCAAAACGTTCCATCATGTCATCGACATTTACCTGAAGGACTCGAACGCATTCATGAACACGTATTTCGCCCGCTATTTCGAATGGCAGGGCATTTGCCGCGAACGCTGGTTTCACGAGTGCATTCACAACAATCTGCTCGCCTCGGGTGGCGTGTTCGTCACCAAGCGCGCGCACCAGGAATACGTGCAGGAAACCTTTCCGTTCCAGCGCGTGGATTGCTACCTCAACACCTTCCAGGTGCGTCAGTGCTCCGCGTATCTCGTGTTCCGCTTTTGCGTGGACGGACGGCCCGTTTCGCTCGGCTATCAGCAGATTCTCTTCGCCGGCACCGACAAGCGCATTCGCCGCTTTCCGCCCGGCATCATCGAGCGAGTGAAGGAATACGAGCTGGTCCTGCCTTCGGGTTCGAACTAAGCGTCTTGAACCCGGCTACATGAACTAGCCCGCGAAATCCTGCCCCGCCGGAAAACGGCGGGGTTTCGCCGGCGCGTCGTGCAGCGCGCGGTCGGCACTCGTGCCGGGCTCGGGCAGGCGGATCGTGAAGGTGGTGTGCACATGCGGCTCCGACTCGCAGGCTATCGTGCCGCCCAGCGCCTCGGCCACGCGGCGGCAAAACGTGAGGCCCATGCCAGCGCCCCGCCCATGCGCCTTGGTCGAATAAAACGGATCGAACACGCGCGGCAGGATATCGGCGGGAATGCCGCAGCCGTTGTCGGTAAAGCGCAGCACGCAAAAGCCCGCTTCGCTCGTTGCGCTGATCTGAACGCGGCCCGCGTAATCGCTCACCTTGTCGCTCCTTTCGGCCATTTCCGCGTGAATCGCGAAGAGCGCGTTCTTGAGCAGATTGAAAAGCACGAACACGACGAGAGAATCCGAGCCCGAGAAACTCAGTTGCGCGTCCATGGGGGCCACCTCCACCATGTCGCGCTCGCCGGTGCGGAATGGAAAACGTTCGAGCGCGGCATTCACGCAGGAGCGCACCGGGTAGGTCTCGAAGCTGCGGCGGTCGAGCCGGTCGAGCGTGAACGAAGCCAGCGACATTTCGACCACGGTGCTCGTGCTGTCCACCTGACGGCGTATCGAGGTGGCGAGCGAGGAAAGGCGCTCCGACTGACCGGGGTAGAGTCCGTCCACGCACAACTGGTGCTGCACGGCCAGCTGGTAGCCGCGCATGAGTTCGGGCAGCACGTTGCCGATTTCCTCGGCATGCATGCCGATGGCCGCGAGCGGCGTAGCGACCTCGTGCGCCACCGTGGCCGCGATGAGGTACGGGCGCATGAGGCCGTAGCGCACGATCGTGACCGCGAGAATGCCAAGGCTAACTGCGATGAACACCGCGCCCACGGGATAGAACGCGAGCCCGTAATTCACCGCGTAATCGGTGGCGGCGAGCGCGTACAGGCCGAGGCTCACGAAGCACAGGTCGAGCAGCTGGCGGCGGTCGTGCGCCTGCGTCTGGCCGCGCGCGGCGTACAACAGCCAGGCGCTGCGGCACGCGAGCAGCACGGTCTGCGCCACATGCACGGGATGCAGCATGCCCGCCTTCGGATACTTGCCGAAGAAGAACGTGCCGTAGCCGTCCACGACGGCATCGCTCAACAGCAGCAGCGCCGCGAGCAGCACGCTGAGCAGATACGAGGCGATGAGGAGCGGGCGTTCGCCGCGCCGGGCGCTCACTTCGGTCACGAAGTGATAGAACGTGGTAGGCAGAAAGAGGATGAAGAAGTAGCCGACCTTGACGAGCACGGCGGACAGTTCGGGGTCGGACGTCTGGAACAGAAAGGCCCAGGTGCCCTGCCAGAAGAACGTGGTCGCGCACATCAGGGCGAACGGCACCGAGAGGCGCGTGAAGCCCTCAGTCAGGAGCACGTAGACGCCGAATCCGAGAAATAATGCGGACACGAACGCTGGCAGGATCGAATACATAGTCTGTCGCGTGGGTTCTTGTTCTTACCGACCTGGTTGGCGCGGCGCGTTCCCAGCAGCGTCCCCGTGCGCCGAATGTGCGATTCGCGGGCCAGATCTCGCCGCCAGATGCAGGGCGCATGAAATGCGCGCCGATCGAATCGATTTTGCCGATTATCGCCGCTAATCCCTTGTTGCGGCGAAATTTTGCCGGTTTCGGCGACGCCGCCATGCGCCGCGAATCGCCGCTGGCCCAATTTCGGTCGAATTGGCAGAAAACCACGGTATCCGTCGATTGAGGACAACCCTGGCGCCGCCCAGAATGGAGGTCATCACCCACCCCGACGGAGCACCCACATGACCCCGACCCTCGCCGATGTCGCCATCCCCGACAGCAAGCTCGCCCGCGAAATCACCGAACTCGTGCGCGACACCGAATCGCCGCTGCTGTTCCATCATTCGAGCCGCGTCTATTATTTCGGCGCGCTGGCCGGCCGCCGACTCGGCCTGAAGTTCGATCGCGAACTGCTCTACGCCGGTGCAATGTTTCATGACATGGGCCTCACGCACGCGCACAGCAGCGAGCACGAGCGCTTCGAAGTGGACGGCGCGAATGTCGCGCGCGATTTCCTGCGCGGCCACGGCATCTCGCAGCAGGACATCGACCTCGTGTGGACCGCCATCGCGCTGCATACGACGCCGGGCATCCCGCAGCACATGCATCCGGTGATCGCGCTCTTGACGGCGGGCGTCGAAATGGACGTGCTCGGCATTGCCTACGACCGCTTCAGCGACACCGAGCGCGAGGCCGTGGTCCACGCGCACCCGCGCAGCGAGCACTTCAAGGAGGACATCATCCAGACCTTCTATGACGGCATCAAGCACAAGCCCGCCACCACGTTCGGCAACGTCAAGGCCGACGTGCTCGCAGACAAGGATCCGCACTTCCATGCCGGCAACTTCTGCAGCGTGATCCGCCATTCTGCCTGGCGCGGTTGAGTGACACCGGGAGCGATCCGGGAGGCCTGAGGCACGGTTAGGCGCGGTTCTGACAGGCGATGCTATGCTCATCGCGATGCCTGGAAACGCGCCGCCGGGCCACGCCGCAACGCGATGCGCGCGCGCCCATCCGCTGTCGGGGGGCTTCATGCAGCACACGCCAGGCCGCACGCGGCCGCACGGCTTCTCCAACATGGTCATGAAACGCCCGCACCTCGTCGTGACGGTGTGCTTTCTTGCGGCCATGGCGCTGGTGAGCGGCGTGGGCCTGCGCCAGCTCTACCAGATGACACGCTACGAGCTCCATAGCCGCCAGCGCGACCTGGAGGTGCGCGCCGTGGGCGTGGATGCGCTGATTTCCGCGGAGCGCCGGCGCCTGCTGTTCCTGCGCGACTACGCGCAACACGTGCTCGCCTCGCCGAGCCAGCAGCGCACCGGCTTGCAGAATCTGAATGTGCAGGCCGCGCTGCGCGACAGCGACAAGCTGCAGTGGGACATTCCCGGCGCAATGGATGGACCGCTTGTTTTCGGCACCAATGCGCAAGGGCTCGCGGGCATCGAGGGCTTTCACCGCGACGCGGCCACGCTGGCCGCCGACATCGTGCTCGCACGCTCGATCAGCCCGCTCCTCGCGATCAGCCAGCACGCCGACGCGGTGCAGAGCACGGTCGCGTACATCTCGGCCAACGGCCTTTACGTGGTCTCGCCCGAGCGCCCGGACGCGCACGCGCCCGACCTGTTGCGGCGCTTCAGCACCATGCCCTACTACCGCCTGCATGTGACCGGCGAGAATCGGGGACGCGATATCGTCTGGACGCCGATCTATACGGAATCAAAAAAAAGCGAGGCCATCTCCACGCTCAGCGCGCCTGTCTACGCGAACGGACAGTTTCGCGGCGCCGTGGTGATGGACGTCGCGCCCTCGCGCCTGCTCGCGCTCCAGCTTGCCTCCGCGAACTTGACCGACAACGACGAGCCTGCCGAGTTCGGCCTCCTGAACAGTAACGGCGACCTTGTCTATTTCGTCGATGGCAAGATCACCGCGCAGCGTCCCGCACGGTTCGATCCGTCTCTGCTCCACATGGCGCGCGCGTCTGCGGCCGCATGGATGAAGCGAGGCCAAGGGTACGCCGTACGCTCGGGCCGGTATCTGCTCTTTCAGCACGTGGGGGATTCGCACTGGATCCTGCTCACGAATACGGACGACTCGGAACTCACGCTCGCGGCGGCGCGCCGCGTGTTCAGCAGCCCGCTGATCGTCGCGTGGCTGGCGATCGCCGTTCTGCTCGTCGGCACGCTGCGCGTCGTCAAGCACATATTCGGCCAGTACGTCGAAGCGAGTACGCGGCTCGAAACGCTCGCGCGCAGCGACCCGCTCACCGGCCTCGCGAACCGCCGGCGCTTCCAGGAAGTGTTCGACGAGACGCTGGAGCGCGCCGCCCGCGAAGGCGGTGATGAGGCGGCGACGCCCGCCATGGCGATGCTGATGCTCGATATCGACTACTTCAAGCGCGTGAACGACCGCTTCGGCCACGCAGCGGGCGACCGAGTGCTGGTGATCTTCGCGGGCATCCTGCGTAACAGCCTGCGCAGCGCTGAAATACCCGCGCGCGTGGGCGGCGAGGAGTTCGCGGCGCTGCTGCCCGGCGCCGATCTCGCGACAGCCGCGGGCGTGGCCGAGCGCATCCGCCAGGCGGTCGAAGCGCACGCGGCAAACGCCGCGCATGCCGCCCGCACGCCGGGCGACGCCGCCAACCGCGATGCGGATGCGATTGCGTTCACGGTCTCGATCGGCGTGGCGGCCAGTCCCGCCGATTGCCCCGCCCGCTATGAAGCACTCATGCAGGTAGCCGACCGGCGGCTCTACGCCGCGAAGGCAGGCGGCCGCAATCGCGTCGTTGCAGAGGATTCCCGATCGATCGATCCCGCGCGTGCCTGACGTGCGCCTGACATTTGCTTGACGACCCCGCCGGCCGCTTGCATGCGTTACGCATGAGCGGGAGCGCCGGCGGCCACTGCGATTGGGCTCGCGCGCCGGACAGCAGCGCGTCGCCGCCAGCGGAAAGACGCTACCATCGGCAGCAGCGATCGACGAAAGCCGCGCGTCGCCTTCGTTCGCGACGCCGGAGCCCGACCGTACACCATGAGCAGCCGACTCACCGCCCTGACGACGTTTTGTGTCGTGGCGTTCGCCGTCCTGGCAACGCTCACGGCGGCCGTGTACGCGTCAGACGCCGTGTTCGAACGCCAGCAGCGCCAGCACGTGGACGTCTTTTCGCATCGCGCGCTGCTGCGCGCCGACCTGGTGAACTCCGAAGCCGAGGCCGCTTTGCGCGAGCTGATGCCATACTCCGACACGCCGTGCACGAGCGACCACACGCAGCGCTTGCGGCATGTCGAGGAACAGTATCGATACATTCGCGAAGTCGCCACGACCGATGGCGTACGGCTGCACTGCAGTTCGCAACGCGGCGCCATCGATTCCGCATTGCCGCCGGCCGAATGGACCTATGCCCAAAGCTTCACCGCATGGCATACCGAAGTCGGCATGCCCGGCAGCGAGCGGCGCATGCTCAACATGCGCCTCGGCAATCACGTCGTGGTGATCGATCCGCGCTTCTACCTCGACATCGTGCCGCTCGACGACACCATCGAGCTGACCGTGCTCGAAACACAGAACGGCGCCGTGATTACAAGCTGGACGAACGCCGACCATGCCCTCGTACGCGCAGCGCTGCGGCGCACCAACAGGAGCCCGTATTTCGAGGGACGCTATTACGTCGTCGAGCGCTCGCAGCGCTATCCCATCGCGGTGGTCGCGTATGAGCCCGAGGAACGCATGCGCCGCAACCTGCCCGCGCAACTCAGGACCGTGATCCCGCCCGCGCTCGTCCTGAGCGCGATCGGCACGTGGCTCGTCCTGCGCTGGCGCCGCAAGCTGCGCACGCCGCGCAGCGCGATCCTGCAGGGCATCCGGCGGCGCCAGTTCGTGGCGTGGCTGCAGCCGCTCGTCTCGCTGGAAAGCGGGCGCTGCGTCGGCGCGGAAGCGCTCGTGCGCTGGAAGCTCGAAGACGGCACCGTCGTCGCGCCGGACACGTTCATTCCCATGGCGGAATCGCTCGATCTCGTCGAGCCCATCACCGATCAAGTCATCCGCTCCGTGTTCGAAGGCGTGGGCGCCGTGCTCGCGCGCCGCCGCGATCTGCACGTCTCGCTCAACCTTGCCGGCAAGGATCTCGCCGGCACACGCGTGCTCGTAACCCTCAAGGCCAGCCTCGCGAAATATGCCGTGCACCCCGAACAAATCTGGTTCGAAGCGATCGAGCGCACGCTCATGGACACGGCCAGCTCCGCGCCCGTTCTCGAAGCGTTTCGTGCGGCCGGCCACCGCATTTTCATCGACGATTTCGGCACGGGCTATTCGAGTCTCTCGTACCTGCAGGAGTTGCCGGTGGATGGCATCAAGATCGACCGCTCGTTCATCCGCTCGCTGGCGAGCGGCGAGGAAATGAACAAGATCGTGCCGCACGTGATCGAGATGGCGCGCAGCCTCGACCTGCTGATGGTCGCCGAGGGTGTGGAAACCACCGCGCAAGCGGAGTATCTGCGCGAGCGCGGCGTGCAGTTCGCGCAGGGCTGGCTCTATGCGAAGGCCATGCCCGCCGACGAATTCCTGCGCTATCTGGAGCGTGAAGCGGCGCGCACTAGCCGCGCGTGAGCGCGGCGCGCGCTCACGCGAACGGACTCGGCGACGCGGCGTGCGGCAGCCCGCCAGGCAAGTGCGGGAATGCCGCGCCGCACCGCGCCGCGGCTGCCCTGCTGAGCACGGCGCTGTCGTAGCCGCGACCGGCAAAGCGCACGACATCGACGAGACTAAAGCCTTGTGCGCGATAGAACGCGATGAGGTGGGCGGCAGGAAACGGCGTGTCCAGCGCGAGCTGCGTGTAGCCGCGCGCAGCCGCCCAACGCCCCGCGAAAGCGAGCAGCGCGCGGCCGATACCACGGCTTTGCCATTTGGGCTCGATACCGAACTGATGGACCGAAGCCACGCTGCGCTGGCGATAATGTTCGCACTGCGAATCGCTGTCGTGACCTTCCACCGTGAGCGTACCGATGATCCTGCCATTGCAGACGGCGACGAAGCAGTCTCCAGCCAGCGCGCGTTCACGCGTGAGGCTCGCTGCCTGATCGGCACATGAGCAGTGCAATCCGAGCGACGCGAGCCGCGAAAACGCGCGATGCAGCAAACGCGTGAGCGCTTCCCATGAGTCGTGGCGCGGATCGAAGCGCCTCAGCACGAGCCGGCCGAGGCCGGGCTGCACGGAGGTGATCTGCTCATCCGGGCGCTGGGTTGCACGCGAGATCGACATGGCGTCTCCAGTCGTTTCGATGCCTCCAGTCTAGGGTTGGCCCGTAAGGGTCACAAGAAAAAATGTCGTAAAAACCGCCGCGAATGTTGTGTATGCAGGGACGCATGCGCGCTAGCCTTGCGCTGCCATGCGCTCCACCACGGCGAGCACGATGCGCCGCGCCGAGTCGATATGCGCCACCGTCAAGGCGCGCGCGCTGCGGGCGTTGCGCGCGAGGCAGGCTTGCAGGATGGCCTCGTGTTCGTGCTGAAACGAAGGCGTATCGGCAAGCAGCGTATTCTGCAGCCGCTCGTAGCGCTCCACCTGCGCGCGCAGCTCGCGGATCGCCACCAGTTGCCGGGCGTTGCCGCACGCGCCGTAGAGCAGTTCGTGAAACTCGCGGTTGAGTTCGCCCTGCTTCTGCGTGGTGAGCGCCTCGCCCAGCAGCCGGTGAACGAGTTCCGCGCGTGCGAGCGTTTCGTCGTCGATGCGCTTGACGCCGTGAAAGATCGCGTCGCCTTCGAGCAGCGCGCGCAGGCCGTAGATCTCCTCCACGTCCCGCGGCGTGAGCATGCGCACGACCGCGCCGCGATTGCGGAAAATCTCGACCAGCCCCTCGCGCGCGAGCCGCTGGATCGCTTCGCGCAGCGGAATGCGGCTCACCTCGAAACGCTCCGCGAGATCGCGCTCGACGAGGCGCTCGCCGCTGCCCAGCTCGCCGCTGACGATCAGGTCGCGCAATCCGGACGCAACCGCGTCTGCCGTGGAGTCGAATTTTGTTTCCATGCGTGTCATACCCGGTTCGCGCCCGGTTCTCATTTTGGCCAATTCGGCATAATGGTATACCAAAATGCCGAATGCGCTCATAATGACGTACCCCTTTTCGATTGGACGGAGAGTCAGCATGGCGCATGGCGAACACACCTATCGCGTTTCGGTGCAATGGACGGGCAATCGCGGCAGCGGCACCTCGGGTTATCGCGACTACGACCGCGATCACGTGATCCGCGCGAACGGCAAGCCGGACATTCCGGGCTCATCGGATCCGGCCTTTCGCGGCGACGCCTCACGCTGGAATCCCGAGGATCTGCTCGTGGCCTCGGCTTGCGCGTGCCACAAGCTCTGGTATCTGCACCTGTGCGCCGAGGCGGGCATCGCGGTGCTCGCCTATGAAGACGAGGCCGAAGGCACGATGGCCGACACGCCGCAGCGCGGCGCCTTCACGAAGATCGTGCTGCGCCCGCGCGTGACGATCCGCGCGAGCGACAACCGCAGCCTCGCCGAGCGGCTGCATCATGCAGCGCACGAGCAGTGCTATATCGCCAATTCGGTGAACTTCCCCATCGTTTGTGAGCCGGCCATCGAACTGGCTGCGTAACGCTCGCGAACGGCCCAGGCCGCTCCGCCGGCCGTGCCGGCACTCCCGGGAGTGCCGGCAAACAGGTCTCGATCACGAATTTCCACACACAACGATAGCTAACATCATCGCGACCGATCGCCCTTCCGAAGCCACCCCACATAACTCGCATACGATTTAATCTTATCCGCTTGACATGCCGGAATTTCTCGTCCACTATGCATCGCATGCGATTCGATCGTATGCGAGGCATATGACCCAAACCTGAAATCCATCAAGGAGCGCACCATGGCAACGATCGACAAAGTGCTGTTCTCGGGCAACACCCACACCACCATCAATCACGACCCCGCAGTCCAACGCGGCGAATTCGGCGTGGTCGACCTCGAACTGTCGTCTTCAAGCGGCGAAACCCTCGACATCGTCGCGACCGAACCGCACCCGCGCGCCGAGCAGCTGTTCGCCGGCGCATGGTCCGCCTGCTACATCTCTGCGCTCGCCATCGCGGCCTCGCTGAAGAAGGTCGCCCTGCCGGCGGACGCTTCGGTCGACATTCAGGTCGATATCGGCCAGACCGGCGCCGCCTGGTTCCTGGGCGCGCACTTCACGGTCGAACTGCGGGGCGTCGAGCAAACCGTGGCCGAGGCCATCGCGCGCAGCGCCCATCAGATCTGCCCGTACTCGAAGGCCGTGCACGGCAACATCGACGTGAGCCTCACCGTCGTCACCGCATAACCGGCAAGCGCAATCGCCTCTTTCACCCAATTTCACTGCAATTCACCTAGCGAGATCCGATCATGAAGACCCAATTCATCGCCAAGCTCCTCATCGCCCTTTCTGTCAGCGCAGCCGCCCCCGCATTCGCCAGCGGCTACGGCCCGGCCCCGTCCTATCGGCCCGAAGTCGGCGCACCGGCATCGCAACGCGGCCAGAGCGTGCAAACGCTCGCGGCCGAGCGCACCGAGGGCGGCAACGCAGCGACGGCGTACGGCGGCATGGCCGACGTCACCTCGGACGCGGGCAGCCGCGTCTCGATGGAGCGAAACAGCCTCTTCGCCCACCATTGATTGCGCCACCGCGTCGTGGCTGTTTCGCCGGGCATCGCGATGGCGATGTACGGCGGAACCGGTGTCGGGCTGCGATATAATCGCAAGCGATTTATTCAAGTTCGCGAGCCATTGAGGCCTTTGCCTGAAGAGGATGACCATGAAATCGACGGACCACCCGGCGCAGGGCGCCACGCCCGCGCCGCTCGCAGACTACCTTTGCTTCGCGGTGTACTCGACCAATCTGGCGTTCGGCAAGGCGTACAAGCCGATCCTGGACGAACTCGGGCTGACCTATCCGCAGTACATCGCGATCATCGCGCTCTGGGAGCAGGACAACCAGACGGTGAGCGGCCTGGGCGAGAAGCTGTTTCTCGAATCCAACACGCTGACGCCCATGCTGAAAAAGCTCGAAGCGATGGGGTATGTGCAACGGCGGCGCGACCCTGAGGATGAACGCCAGGTGCGTGTGAGCCTGACCGCCAGCGGCCGGAAACTGCGCGAAAAGAGCCTGAAAATCGCGGATCTCACCGACGCGACCGGGCTGGGCCACGACGAATTCGTGAAACTGCAAAGGGCAATCGTGAACCTGCGCGCCAATCTGATTCGCTCACTCGACACCGAATAGCCGTCGCAGCCGCGCCCACGGTTTTTGCGGACCGGCTTCGATCGGCAATAATCAGGACTACGACAGGTATTGTGGTTGAGGAAAGGCATACGCACGTCCAATGCGTCCTGCTCGCCACGGTCCAACGTCACCATCAGGAATTGATATGTCAAACGATCTTCATCCCACACCGCTTTCGCGCCGGCGCTTCATCGGCGCCGCTGCTGTCACGCTTGCAGGCGCCGCAATGAGCCGGCTTGCCTTCGCAGAATCGAAGCCGGCGGCCGGCGGAATCACGCAGATTGCCGGCGGCGATCCGACTTCGATTCGTCCGCTGCGCGTGCATGTGCCGGAAGCGGCGCTGACCGATTTGCGACACCGCGTCGTCGCGACGCAATGGCCCGAGCGCGAAACGGTCGACGACGCCTCGCAAGGCGTGCAGCTCGCGACCATGCAACGGCTCGCCAGCTACTGGGCGAACGACTACGACTGGCGCAAGGTGGAAGCGAGGCTCAACTCGCTGCCGCAATACGTCACGGAAATCGACGGGCTCGATATTCACTTCATCCATGTGCGCTCGAAGCACGAGAACGCGCTGCCGATCATCGTCACGCACGGCTGGCCCGGCTCGATCATCGAGCAGCTGAAGATCATCGAACCGCTGACCAACCCGACCGCGCATGGCGGGAGCGCATCCGACGCGTTCCACGTCGTCATTCCCTCGCTGCCGGGCTACGGTTTCTCGGGCAAGCCGACGAAGACCGGTTGGGACCCCCAGCGCGTCGCACGCGCCTGGGCCGTGCTGATGGACCGGCTCGGCTACCGGCGCTACGCCGCGCAAGGGGGCGACTGGGGCAATGCCGTGACGGAACAGCTCGCGCTGCTCAAGCCGGCAGGACTCGTGGGCATTCACACCAACATGCCCGCGACCGTGCCCGACGCTGTCGCCAAGTCGCTCAAGGACGGCACGCCGCCCCCTGCCGGACTGTCGCCGGAAGAGCAGCACGCGTACGAGCAGCTCGATTACTTTTACAAGCACGGTTTGGGCTACGCGCTCGAAATGGCGAACCGTCCGCAGACGCTCTACGCAATCCAGGATTCGCCGGTCGGCCTCGCTGCATGGATGCTCGACCACGACGCGAGCGGTCAGGCGATGATCGCGCGCGTGTTCGCAGGCCAGCCCGAAGGCCTGACGAAGGATGACGTGCTCGACAACGTCACGCTCTATTGGCTGACGAAGACGGCGGTCTCCTCTGCGCGCCTGTATTGGGAAAACAAGCTCAACTTTTTCGAGCCCAAGCATGTGGAGCTGCCGGTCGGCGTGAGCGTCTTCCCGGACGAAATCTACGCGGCACCGAAGAGCTGGACGGAACGCGCCTACCCCAGGCTGGTTCACTACAATCGCCTTCCGAAAGGCGGCCATTTCGCAGCGTGGGAGCAGCCTGCCGCGTTCACGGATGAAGTTCGCGCAACCTTCAGGACGCTGCGCCAGCCGGCCTGACGAAATGCCGCACGCGTGAGCATTCGGGTGTCCGGCGATTTTATCAAGGACTCCGAAGGCTCACGCCACCGCCGGCGGAAAAAAGCCCCGAGCGCCGTGCGACGAGACTGACACAACCGACGCCCCGCTCCCAAATACTGCGCTGCGAGTGCCGCCAGCATCCCTCAAGAGGGAAAAACGGCGCATTTTCCGGCGCTTTTCCACGAATAGAAATGCGCGCACTTCGCGGACAATGCCGGTCATAGCCCGATTTGCGGCTATTTCAACCATGCGCCCGCCGGCGCAAGCCAAACTTCGATGTTAAAAAAAGAAAGGTGATTGTCTTGTTTGCCCGGATATTCCTGCTGTGGATGGCGTCGTTGATGCTGGTGCAAGTCGGTTTTCGATATCTCGATGCGGATTCGCCGCTCAACTTCGGCGACACGGCATTCGAACCGGCTTCCGCGACGCAGGCCGCCCAACAGCAGGACGCCGACCTGGTGCTGGAACTGGCCGCGCAAGGTGCGAGCGTCCATGGGATCGCCCCGCTGGTGTCGATCAAACCGGACATCGTCAATCTCGGCGCCGAGGTAACGCCTCATCTGCGCGATGCCATCTGGGCGCCGCATGTGGGGACGGCCTCGAACGCCTCCTATCTGCGCGAAGCCTGTTCGTCTGGCGTCACGCGCCTGAAGAGGGCCGTCCGCTGGTTCGATGCGCGGTTCGCGGCGCTCATGCTGGCGCTCGGCGGGCTGCTGTTCGCGCTGCGCGCCTGGTGGCTGCGAACGGTGCGCCATGACCTGCTCGCCATGATCGCCACGCTGCGCGTCGCGACGAGCGGCACCGGCCCGGCACCCGCGCTCGCGCTCGTGGACTGCCCGCGCAAGCTGCACGGCCTCGCCCGCACGATCGGCGATCTGCTGTGCCGCCGCAGCGGCGCGGTCGAAGATCAGTCGGCCACCTTCGCCGCTTTCCTGCGGCAGACCGAATCGCGGGTTGCGCGCTTGCGCGCCTATGCGATGAACGTCACGCGATGGAATTTGCGAGTGGCGCTCGTCGAGGACATCGATCTCTTTCAGGACCTCGCGCGCCAGTTCGTCGACACGGCCGGCCACGGCGGCGCGAATCATGCGCCCGTGAACGTGGACGCGTATCTGAAGGACCGCTTCGTCTACGGCGCGAACGCGGACGCGAGCATCGTGCTTCGGCTGGACGCCGGCGAGGCGTTTGCGCTGCCGCGCTCCGCGCTCGTGCGGCTCGTCGACAATCTCGTGGGCAACGCACACGCGCACGGCAAGCCGCCCATCGAAATCTGCACGGCGCGCGGGCCGCGCTCGTGGACCTTGAGCGTGCGGGACCACGGCGAAGGCGTCGCCGCGAGTCTGCCCGAGGGTGGCGCGCCGGCGTCGCCGTTGCTTGCCTCGCGCGCGGCGAGCCTTGGACTCGATACGCATTGGGGCATGGGCCTGTCGATCGTCCGGCGCCTCGCGCGCCTGTGCAACGCGAAGCTCAAGATCGGCAATCATCCCGAGGGCGGCCTCTGGGTGCGCGTAATCGTGCCGATGGACAAAGCGCGGCACGCCTGACGCGAACCCCTCCCCTCAAGCCCCCAGCAGCACGCCGCTGCGTATCGGCCGGGTGCCCGTTACGCGGCCGAGCGGCGCGCCGGCCGTGACGAAGCGAATCGCCCTCCGCATATAGAAAACGCCTTCCGCGGTGCTCTTCACCGTCGTCGTTTCGCCCGTCATCGGATCGACGATATCGAACAGCGGGTCGTTCTCGCGAATCCAGTCGCCGATTTTCGCGCGGTGCACGAGGATGCCGCTGCGCGGCGCATTGAATTGCGCGCTGCCGGCGAGCGGCGTGGCCGGCATCAGCAGCTCCGGCAGCGGCTTCACCTCGCCGTCGGCGAGCGCACCGCGCCAGCGCAGATAGTCGATCAGCGCGTCGGCGTCATGCTGCGCGGTTTCCCACGAGACGTCGCGCTGGCCGCGGCACTCGATCGTCACCGCAGTGGGCCCGGCGGGCACGGGCTGCGTGGCCGGCATCTGTTGGCGCAGTTGCCACCACAGCAGGCTATGCGCCTCGTCGAACGCCTGCGCGCCCGAGTCAGTGGCGAGCAGTTGCGCGCGCGAGCCGAGGTAGCGGGCGAGCGGCTCGACATCGGGCCAGCCTGCCTCGCTCGTGTACACGTGCATGACCGCCTCGAGCGAGCAATGCAGGTCGATGATCAGATCGGCGTCGTGCGAGAGCCTCAACAGCGCCAGCTGGAGCGAATCGAATTCCGTTGGCGGCGCCTGTGCGTCGAGCGCTTCGCGCATCAGTTGCCGGATCAGCTCGCGATTGCGGTCGACGTCGGCGCCGAGCGTCTCCTTCGCGCGCGCGAGCAGCCTGGGAAACGCGTGGAAATGGCGGTTGAAGTTCCTGCCGCTCGCGAGATCGAACCGGCCGATGAACTGGCCAAGCACATGCTGGTTCAGGCCCACGGGATTGGCGAGCGGTACGAGCACCACCTGCGCGGCGAGCGCGCCTTGCGCCTCGAGTTCAGCCAGTTGCGCGCGCAACAACACGGCCGCCAGCATGGCGGGTGTTTCGTCGGCATGCAGCGACGCCTGGATATAAACCTTCTGGTGCGCGTCGGCGGGGCCGAAATGGAAGCTGGTCAGTTCGCGGTGCGTGCCTGGCGTGGCGCTCAGGAGCGGAATCGATTGCTGGTTCATGAATTCAATGCGGTTTCAAAAATGTGTGCAGCGACTCAGTTTCCGTACGGATCGAAGTCGAAATAGCGATGCGCGATCTGCGCGTAGGTGCCGTCCTTCAGCATGGACGCGATCGCGTCGTTCATCTGCGCCTGCAGCGCGGTCTCGTCCTTGCGCATGCCGATGCCGGTGCCGCGGTCGCCCATCGATAGCGGGCCACCGGCAAACGCGAAGCCGCTGCCCTGCGGCGTACGCAAGAAGCCGTAGTCGGCTTCGACGTAGCCCAGCAGCGCGGCGTCGAGCCGCCCGTTGACGAGGTCGGCGAACACTTCGTCCTGGCTCTTGTAGGTGACGACGTGCACGCCCGCCGGCGCCCAGTTCGCGAGCGCATAAGTCTCGAACTGCGTGCCCGCCTGCACGCCGACCGACTTGCCGGCCAGCGACTGCGCGGTTCCGCCGAACGAGGTGCCCTTGCGCGCGACGAGTCGCGACTTGAACTGGAACAGCTTCGAGGTGAAGAGAATTTGCTGCTCGCGCTTCGCGGTGATCGCCATCGACGACATGATCGCGTCGATCTTGCGCGCCTGGAGCGCCGGGATCATGCCCGAAAACTCCAGCTCGACCCACTGGCAACGCGCGTGAATACGGCGGCAGATCTCGTTGCCGAGATCGACGTCGAAACCTTTGAGCGAGCCGTCGGGCGCCTTGGCGTCCATGGGCGGATAGGTCGGATCGATGCCGAGGCGCACGACGTCGCCCTCGCGCGCGAAGGCACTGCTGCTCAGGGCCAGCGCGAGGGAAAGCAGGATCGACGGGATTATTTTCATGATGAGCGATCAGTGAACGGGAGAGTCTCCTGCCCGACCGATGGTAGGACGACACGGCGTTCGGGAAAAGCTCGAATTCGTCTATCATGATCACTTATACCGATCGCATCCAGGCATCGCCCATGAGTCTCACGCTTTCCCAGTTGCGCGTTTTCGTCGCCGTCGCCCAGCGCGGCAGTGTGCGGGCGGCCTCGCGCGCGCTCGGCCTGGCGCAAAGCGGCGTGACGCAGCAGTTGCAGAATCTCGAAGCCGAACTGGGCGGCGCGCTGCTCACCCGCACGAATCGCGGCGTGACGCTCACGGTGCTCGGGCAGCGCCTCTTGGTGCGCGCGGCATCGATTCTCGGCGAGTGCGAGCGCGCGAGCGAAGAGGCGCAGCAACTGCGCGGCGACTACGCGGGCGAAGTGGCGTTCGGCCTGACGACCGACCCGCTGATGGACGCGCTCGTGCCCGTGCTCGGGCAGTACAGCAAGCGGTTTCCGCGCGTGGCGCTACGTCTGCGCACGGGAACGTCGCGCATGATGATTTCGTGGATACGCGAAGGCACGCTCGATTTCGCGCTCGCACTCGTTTCGGACCAGACCGATACGACCGATCTCTCGGTGACGGAGCTTTACCCGTCGGACCCGGTAGTCGTCTGCCGCCTCGATCATCCGAAGGCGGGGGCGCGCACGCTGCGCTCGCTCACGCACTGCGACTGGCTCGCGACGCGCTCGCCCAATATCGCGGACGCCTTCGCTTCGAGCCGGCTCACGACGTTCTTCACCGACCACGGCTTGCCGCCGCCGCGCATCGTCGCGACGGTGGAGGGGCTCTTCGAAACGCTGCATTGGGTCAGCGAGACAGACTGCCTCGCGCTGGAGTCGTCGGTGGTCGCCACGCGCGGCCCGTTTGCCGAACGGCTCGCGCGCATCAGGATCGCCGAGCGGCCCGCGGCGCAGCAGGTCTGTTTGCTGCAGCGCGCGGCCGTGCCCCTCACGCCTGCCGCTCAGGAACTCGCGACGATGCTGGCTTCGTATGCGCGGGCAGGCCGTGCGCCGCGTTGAGGCGGTATTTACGCGCCTTGTCCCTGGATATAAGCAGCCAGCCCCGACGCCAGCGCCGCAAAGGTCACGGCGCAGCGCGCGCTCGTGCGCAAATCCTCATGCATGGCCACCCACGTATCCAGACTCAGCGAGAACTCGTCGCGCAGAACGCGAACCAGCTTCGGGTCTCTTGCCGCCAACGGCGACTGGCACCCGCCGATGCCGAATCCAGCGCGTATCGCGCCCAGTTGGGCAAGGTCGCTGTCGGCGCGAAATGCAAAGTTATTGCGGCTGTAGGCGGCGAACCTGGGCTGAACCGAACGAATGAACGCGTTCTCATGATCGAAGCCGATGATCGAATGGCGCGACAACTCTTTCATCGACTTCGGCACTCCATGAAGCGCCAGATATCGTTCGTGGGCATGCAAGCCCACTTCGATCGCGCCAACACGTTTGGCGACCAGCGCCTCCTGCACTGGCCGGAACATGCGTATCGCAATGTCCGCTTCACGACGGAGCAGGTCGCCCGCCCTGTTTGACAGCACAAGTTCGATCGTCAGCTCCGGATAGTCGTGGCGCAGGCCCGCCAGTATCGGCGGCAGGACCTCGACGCCGATGACTTCGCTCGCCGTCAGTCGCACCGTCCCGCGCACGCCCGATCCGTGACTGCTCGCCGCGCGGCGCAAGGCTGCCGTGGTCATCGCAAGGCCGACGGCGTAGGGCCGCAGCTCGTTCGCCGCCTCGGTTGGCGAGAACCCGTCGGACGAGCGCGTAAACAGCGTGAGTCCCAGCGCCGCTTCCAGACTTTCGATATGGCGGCCAACGGTCGGCTGCGTGATGCCCAGCGCGCGGGCGGCCGCCGAGAGCGAGCCGCTCTCCAGGACCTGCAGAAAGCTCCGGTACCACTCCCAGTTCGGTTCCTTTTCGGCCATGCATCGTCCCCAATTCAGATCGCGGTCTATGCATAAATGTATAGCCTATGGTCGACTCTCGGCAATTTTTTATTGACGGCAAACGGCGCAGAATGCTCCTCATCACAGCTCACCCGTAAGGAGAACCCGCATGAACGCCAGCCCCATCAATCGACAGAACCGCGCCCTCGTGCTTGGCGCAAGCGGCGGAATCGGCAGCGAAGTCGCGCGCCAGTTGCTCGACGCCGGCTGGCAAGTCCGCGCGTTGCGGCGCGGCGGTGCGCCGGGCACGGCGGCGGCCGGCGCCATCGAATGGCTCGACGGCGACGTGCTCTCGCGCGAAGCAGTGGTACGCGCCGCGCAGGGTTGCGCGGTGATCGTGCACGCCGTGAACCCGCCCGGCTACCGGCGCTGGGCGCAGGTCGTGCTGCCGATGATCGACAACACGCTCGCCGCCGCGGCCGCCGTGGGCGCGACTGTCGTGCTGCCGGGCACCGTCTACAACTTCGGGCCCGACACCTTCCCGGTGCTGCGTGAAGATTCGCCCCAGCGGCCGCTCACGCGCAAGGGCGCGATTCGCGTGGAACTGGAGCGGCGCATGCAGGCCGCGAGCGAGCATGGCGTGCGCTCGATCGTCGTGCGCGCGGGCGACTTTTTCGGGCCGCACGTGGGCAATAGCTGGTTTGCGCAAGGAATCGTGAAGCGTGACGAGCCGGTGCAGGTCGTGCGCCAGCCGGGTACCCGCGGCGTGGGCCACGCGTGGTCGTACGTGCCCGACGTCGCGCGCACGATGCTCGAGCTGATCGAACGGCGCGACACGCTGCCCGCGTTCGCGGTGTTCCACATGGCCGGCCACTGGGATGCCGATGGCTCGCAGTTCGTCGAAGCGATCTGCCGCGTCGCCCGGCGCCACGGAATGAAGCCGCAAAGCAAGCCATTCGCCTGGGCCTTCGTGCGCGCCATCTCGCCCTTCGTGACGACGCTGCGCGAACTGATGGAAATGCGCTATTTGTGGAGCGAGCCGTTGCAGCTCGACAACGCCCGCCTCGTCCGCGAACTCGGGCGCGAGCCGCATACGCCGCTCGACGAAGCCGTCGAGGCGACGCTCATGGGCCTGAACTGCCTCGGCGCCGACGAGCGGGCGCCAAAGGCGGCTTGAAGGTTACGCTTTTACGCGCCGCGCGATTTGATATGGATTCCGAATGTCAATGCGAGTGGCTCGGCACGTCCGAGCCGCGGCAGCCCACCAGGAAGTCGAAATCGCAGCCCTCGTCGGCCTGCAACACGTGCTCGACATAAAGCTTGCGATACCCGCTGCGATCAGCGGGGATGGGTTGCTGGTTCGCGGCCCATTCGTCGAGCCGCGCGACGATCGCCTCGTCGCTGATATCCACGCGCAGCACGCCCTTCTCGCAGTCCAGTTCGATCCAGTCGCCGTCGCGCACGATCGCGAGCGGGCCGCCCGCGCGCGCCTCGGGCGCCACGTGCAGCACCACCGTGCCATACGCCGTGCCGCTCATGCGCGCGTCCGACACGCGCACCATGTCGGTCACGCCCTGCGCGAGCAGCTTGGGCGGCAGGCCCATGTTGCCCACCTCGGCCATGCCCGGATACCCCTTGGGCCCGCAGTTCTTCATGACGAGCACGGAATCGGCCGTGACATTGAGATCGGGGTCGCCAATGCGCGCCTTGTAGTCGTCGAAGTTCTCGAACACCACGGCGGGCCCGCGATGCTTCAACAGCTTCTGCGTGGCCGCCGACGGCTTCAACACCGCGCCGTTCGGCGCGAGATTGCCGCGCAACACGCACAACGCGCCGTCTTTCACGAGCGGATTGTCGAGCGGACGAATGACTTCGGCGTTGTGAATGGGCGCTTCGCGCACGTTTTCCCACAGCGTTTTGCCGTTGGCCGTGAGGGCATCGGGATGCGGCAGCAGGTTCGCTTCACCGAGGCGCCGCAGCACCGCGGGCAAGCCGCCCGCGTAATAGAACTCCTCCATCAGAAAGCGGCCCGAAGGCTGCAGGTCGACGAGGGTCGGCGTACCTCGTCCGATGCGCGTCCAGTCGTCGAGTTCGAGCGGCACGCCGACGCGTCCCGCGATCGCCTTCAGGTGGATCGCCGCATTGGTCGAGCCGCCGATCGCCGCGTTCGTGCGAATGGCGTTCTCGAACGCCGCGCGCGTGAGCAGCTTCGAGAGGCGCAGGTCTTCGAGCGCCATCTCCACGATGCGCATGCCCGACATATGCGCGAGCACGTAGCGGCGCGCGTCCACAGCCGGAATCGCCGCGTTGTGCGGCAGCGTGACGCCAAGCGCTTCGGCCATGCACGCCATGGTCGACGCCGTGCCCATGGTGTTGCAGGTGCCCGCCGAGCGCGACATGCCCGACTCCGCCGACATGAACTCATGGATCGAGATCTTGCCCGCCTTCACCTGCTCGCTCAGTTGCCACACCACCGTGCCCGAACCGATATCGCGCCCTTCGTGCTTGCCGTTGAGCATCGGGCCGCCGGTCACGGCAATCGCAGGCACATCGCAGCTCGCCGCGCCCATCAGCAGCGCGGGCGTGGTCTTGTCGCAGCCCACCAGCAGCACGACGGCATCGACCGGATTGCCTCGTATGGATTCCTCAACATCCATCGAAGCGAGGTTGCGTGTGAACATGGCCGTGGGCCGCAGGTTCGACTCGCCGTTCGAAAACACGGGAAACTCGACAGGAAATCCGCCGGCTTCGTAGATGCCTCGCTTGACGTGCTCGGCGAGCTTGCGAAAATGCGCATTACAGGGCGTGAGTTCCGACCACGTATTGCAGATGCCGATAATCGGCTTGCCGGCGAATTCGTGATCCGGTATTCCTTGATTCTTCATCCAGCTCCGGTACATGAAGCCGTTTTTGTCCGTGGTGCCGAACCACGCGGCCGAGCGAAGCTTGGGCTTACGGGTGTTCATGGCTTTGCCCACTTAGTGAGAAAGTCCTATAAATAGCATGACTATATGGACCGCGATTATCGGGAAAACGCTAATCGAAACCGTTCCGGCCGTTGCATATAGTTTGTCTATTGTGGTCAGCAGGGGCGGCCAACGGTATACCGAGAGGATATAACCGGAGGCCAGGGATGGCGCGATACTTCTCGTGATACTGTCCGGCCGTGATGGACGCGGGTGTAGCGCCATGAATTAAAGAAATACAACGCGCAGAGCTACATCGGAGACACGCATGAAACTGGCAACACGCATGGTAAGCGGGTTGGTCGCTGCGGCGGCCGCTTTCTCGTTGGCGGCGGGCGTCGCGCACGCCGAAGACAAGCAGATTACGCTAGGTTTTGCGCAGGTCGGTGCGGAAAGCGCCTGGCGCACGGCGAACACGGTGTCGGTCAAACAGGCCGCGAAAGACGCCGGCATCAACCTCAAGTTCTCGGACGCCCAGCAGAAGCAGGAAAACCAGATCAAGGCGATCCGCTCGTATATCGCCCAGAAGGTGGACGTGATCGCGTTCTCCCCCGTGGTGGAATCGGGGTGGGAGCCGGTGCTGCAGGAAGCGAAGCGCGCCAAGATTCCCGTGATCCTCACGGACCGCAACATCGACGTGAAGGACCAGTCGCTCTACGTGACGATGATCGGTTCGGACTTCATGGAAGAAGGCCGCCGCGCGGGCAAGTGGCTTGAAGATCACTACAAGGACAACCCCGGCCCGATCAATATCGTCGAGCTGCAGGGCACCGTGGGTTCCGCGCCGGCCAACGACCGTCACTCGGGCCTCATGGAAGTGATCAAGAACGATCCGAAGTTCAAGATCATCGCGTCGCAAAGCGGCGACTTCACGCTGGCCGGCGGCAAGCAGGTCATGGAAGCGTTCGCGAAGACGTATGGAAACAAGATCAACGTGGTCTACGCGCATAACGACGACATGGCGCTCGGCGCGATCCAGGCGATGGAAGAAGCCGGCATGAAGCCGGGCAAGGACATCAGCGTCGTCTCGTTCGACGCCACCAAGGGCGGCTTCCAGGCGATGATCGCCGGCAAGATGAATGTCGACGTGGAGTGCAGCCCGCTGCTCGGGCCGCAGCTCATGAGCGCCGTGAAGGACGTCGTGGCGGGCAAGCAGTTGCCCAAGCGCATCGTGACGAACGAAACGGTGTTCCCGGAGGACGTGGCGGCGCAGGTGCTCCCGTCGCGCAAGTACTAAACTTCGCTGCAAGCGGCGCGGTGTACTTCGTATCCCTTAGCAATCTTTAAGGACTTACGGAGCACGTCGCGCGCTCTGGCCTCTTTCACGGTTGCCCATGAGCGTTTCCCCGATACTCGAAACCGTCGGTCTTACCCGAACCTTCCCCGGCGTGCGTGCGCTCGACCGGGTCGATTTTCGTCTGTACCCCGGCGAAATCCATACGCTGATGGGGCAGAACGGCGCCGGCAAGTCCACGCTCATCAACGTGCTGACCGGCGTGCACCAGCCCGAGGCGGGCGAGATACGCCTCGCGGGCGAGGCGGTGCACTTCCCGACGCCGCAGATGGCGGAGGCCGCCGGCATCCAGACGCTCTACCAGGAAGTCAATCTCTGCCCGAACCTCTCGGTTGCGGAGAACATTTTCGCGGGCCGCCAGCCGCGCAAGCGCCGCCTCGGCCTGATCGACTGGAAAACGATTCATCGCCGCGCGGAAGCAGCGCTCGCGGAACTGAATCTTTCGCTCGACGTCACACAGTCGCTCGACACCTACCCCATCGCCATGCAGCAGATGGTGGCGATTGCGCGCGCGGTGTCCGTGGATGCGCGCATTCTCATTCTCGACGAACCGACTTCCAGCCTCGACGAAGGCGAAGTCGCGCGCCTGTTCGAGGTGCTGCGCAAGCTGAAAGCGTCGGGCATCGCGATCCTGTTCGTCACGCATTTTCTCGAGCAGACCTATGCGATCTCCGATCGCATCACGGTGATGCGCAACGGTGAGCGTGAAGGCGAATATCTCGCCGCCGATCTGCCGGTGCAAACGCTGATCGCGAAGATGGTAGGCCTGCAGAACGCCGGCGAGCGGCTCACGCAGGCCGAAGCCGCGCACGGCGAAACGGCGGCAACGAACGCCGAACCCTATCTTGCAGCGCAAGGCGTGGCGCGCCGCGGCGTGCTCAATCCGCTCGATCTGGAAGTGCAGCCGGGCCAGATCCTGGGCCTGGCTGGCCTGCTCGGCTCGGGCCGCACGGAAACCGCACGGCTGCTCTTCGGCGCAGACAAAGCCGATGCGGGCACAGTGCACATCAACGGCAAAGCGGTAAAGCTTTCCTCGCCGCGCGACGCCGTGCGTCACGGCATGGCCTATTGTCCCGAAGACCGCAAGAAAGAAGGCATTGTCGCCGATCTGTCGATACGCGAAAACATCGTGCTCGCGCTGCAGGCGCAACTGGGCTGGTGGCGCATGATCCGGCGCTCGCGCCAGCGCGAACTGGCCAACGAATATATCGACCAGCTCGGCATCAAGGCGCGCGACGCCGAGCAGCCTATTGGGCTGCTTTCGGGCGGCAATCAGCAGAAGGTGCTGCTCGCGCGCTGGCTCGCGACGAATCCGCGTTTGCTGATACTCGACGAACCCACGCGCGGCATCGACGTGGCCGCCAAGTTCGAAATCATGGACCGCGTGCGCGCGCTCTGCGCAAAGGGCCTCGGCATTCTCTTCATTTCGTCGGAGATCAGCGAGGTGGTGCGTGTGAGCGACCGCATCGCCGTGCTGCGCGACCGGCGCAAGGTGGCCGAGCTTTCGGGCGCGGCGCGCTCGGAGCACGAAGTCTACGACCTCATTGCCGGAGACCGTCGATGACGCGCCCCGCCCTCCCCGCCTGGCTTTCGCTCGTCATCCGGCATCCGCTGGTGTGGCCCGCGGTGACGCTCATCGCGCTGTTCGTCGTCGACGTCGTGCATCGCGGCAATTTCCTCTCGATCACGATGCTGGGGGGCCACCTGTTCGGCGCGCCCATCGACATCCTCATGCGCGCCGCGCCGCTCGTCGTGGTGTCGCTCGGCATGACGCTCGTGATCGCCACGCGCGGCATCGACATTTCCGTGGGCGCCGTCGTGGCAATCGCTGGCGCGGCGGCCGCCACGGTGCTCGCCGCCGATCCTTCGCGCGTGGGCCTGGCGTTCGGCGCGGCGCTCGCGGTGGGCCTGCTCGCCGGCATCTGGAACGGGCTGCTCGTCGCGTTCGTCGGCATGCAGCCGATCATCGCCACGCTTATCCTGATGGTGGCGGGCCGCGGCGTGGCGCAGTTGCTCACTGGCGGCCAGATCATCCCCATCGGCGCGCCCGGTTATCTCTTCGCGGGCGGCGGCTATTTCGCGCTCATCCCGTGCGCCGTGTGGGTCGCGATTGCCGTGACCGTGCTCACCACCCTCATCGTCAACCGCACGGCGCTCGGGCTCTTCATTCGCTCGATCGGCGTGAATCCGGTGGCCGCGCGGCTTGCGGGCCTGTCGTCGCGGGCCGTGGTGTTCGGCGCGTACGCGTTCTGCGGCGTGACCGCCGCGATTGCCGGCATTCTCATCAGCTCGAACGTGCGCAGCGCGGACGGCAACAACGCGGGCCTGCTGCTCGAACTCGACGCCATTCTCGCCGTGACGCTCGGCGGCACGTCGCTGCTGGGCGGGCGCTTCAGTCTCGCGGGCACGGTGCTCGGCGCGCTCATCATCCAGACGCTCACCTACACCACCTATTCGATCGGCGTGCCGCCCGAGGCCACGCTCGTCGTGAAGGCGGTAGTCGTGCTGCTCGTGTGCCTGATCCAGTCGCCCGCGGCGCGCACCTTCGCTTTTCAACAACTCAAACGCATCGCTCTCGCGCGCCGCGCGCGCGCCTGAGTCGCCATGCACCCATTCGGGGGAAGCCGAGCATGAACCGCCCTGCCCTGTCCTTTTCGAACTCGCTCGCAGCGTGCCGGCGCGGCGCCACCCGCTTCGTCGATCCGCGCGTGCTGCCCATTGTCGTGACCGTCGTGCTGTTTGCCGTGCTGTTCGGCTTCGGCTCGGTCATGTATACCGGGTTCTTCTCGCTTCAGGTGGCCTTCGGGCTGTTGGTCGATAACGCGTTCCTGCTGATCGTCGCCATCGGCATGACGTTCGTGATCATCTCGGGCGGCATCGATCTTTCGGTGGGCGCCGTGGTCGCGCTCACCACGATTCTCTGCGCTGTGGGCACCGAAAAGCTGCACTGGCCCGTGCTCGTGGTCGTCCCGCTCGTGTTGCTCTGCGGCGCGCTCTATGGCGCGGCAATGGGCGCGCTGATCCACTTCTTCCGGCTGCAGCCCTTCATCATCACGCTTGCGGGCATGTTCCTCGCGCGCGGCACCTGCTTTCTCATCACCACCGAATCCATCCAGATCAACGACCCCGGTTTTCACGCGCTCTCCGAATTCAACATTCCGGTGGGCAGCGGCTCGCTCACCACGGGTTCGCTCACGGCCATCGCCATGCTCGCCGCGGGCATCGTCATCGCGCACTTCACGCGCTTTGGGCGCAACGTCTACGCGATCGGAGGCAACGAGCGCTCCGCGCTGCTCATGGGCCTGCCGGTGGCGCGCACCAAGATCGGCGTGTACGCGCTCTCGGGCTTTTGCTCGGCGCTCGGCGGCGTGGTGTTTACGCTCTACGTGCTCTCGGGCTACGGGCTGCAGGCGCAAGGCATGGAACTCGACGCCATCGCCGCGACCGTGATCGGCGGCACGCTGCTCACGGGCGGCGTGGGCTATGTGATCGGCTCGGTGTTCGGCGTCGGCATTCTGGGCACGATCCAGACGCTCATTACCTTCGACGGCACGCTGAGTTCATGGTGGACGCGCATCGTGATCGGCGCGCTGCTCTGCGCGTTCTGCCTCATGCAGCGCGCGACCGAGCGCCACGCCGCGCGCCGCAAGTCCACCGGCACGGGACGCGGCGCCCCGCGCACCAGGCGGCCGCAAGCCGCCGTGCCGATGGATCAGGCCAAGCTCGCCAGCCCGCCGCCGCACATGCAGGAGGCGAAAGGCGGTGCGTAAACCGCTTGTTATGGACGATCGTCGCCATGGCAGGGCCTATGGAGTAGTTACGGGTATACATGGATTAGGAGGCCTCATCACGCTGCACTAAGATTTTTGCGGTACCGTCGGCGCCTGGCGAACCCACGTTCGCTGCGGATGTCTCGCGCGTTCCCCCGGTACTGGCCAGTATCTGCACGCTTTTCGACGAAAAGTCGACTACATCGACCACGATGACAAGACCGGAGGAAAACATGGCGCAAGATCGGGATGACGCAAAAGACGGTAAGAGCTTGATCGACACGGGCCGGCGCGGCCTGATGCAGGGTGCGGGCTTAAGTGCGGCGCTTTCGCTGCTCGGTGCGGTGGGCGGCGGCGGATTCATTTCCACGGCACAGGCCGCCGAATCGGGATTCCCTTCGCACAAGAAGTGGAAGATCGTGTTCGTGAATCACGTCACCACGAATCCGTTCTTCGTGCCGACGCAATACGGCATTCAGGACGCATGTTCGCTGCTCAACATGGACTACCAGTGGACCGGTTCGGCCACGTCCGACGCGGGCGAAATGGTGCGCGCCGTGAATTCGGCCATCGCCGCGAAGGCCGACGCGATCGCGGTGCCGATCGTCGACCCCACCGCCTTCGACAAGCCCATTCAAGCGGCGCTCGACGCGGGCATTCCGGTATTCGCCTATAACGCCGATGCGCCGCGCGGCAAGAAGAACCCGCGCCTCGCCTATATCGGCCAGGACCTGTATCTCTCGGGCTATCAGATGGGCGAGCGTATCGTGAGCCTGATCGACAGCGGCATGGTCGCGCTCTTCATCGCCACGCCGGGCCAGCTCAATATCCAGCCGCGTCTGGACGGCGCGAGCGACGCCATCAAGAAGTCGGGCAAGAAAATCGACATCCAGACCGTGGCAACGGGCGCGACCGTCAACGAAGAGCTTTCGAAGATCAAGTCGTTCTATCTGGGCCACCAGGACGTGAAGGGCATGTTCGCGGTGGACGCGGGCAGCACCCAGGGCGTGGCGCAGGTGATGAAAGAGTCGAACCTGCCTTCGAAGGGTGTGCACGGCGGCGGCTTCGACCTGTTGCCCACCACGGTCCAGCTCATTCACGAAGGCTTCCTCGACTTCACGATCGACCAGCAGCCGTACGTGCAGGGCTTCTATACGGTGATGCAGGCGTTCGTGACCCTCGCCTCGGGCGGACTGGTCGGCCCGGCCGATACCAACACGGGCCTGAAGTTCGTGACGAAGGACACCGTCGAGCCGTACCTGAACACCTCGACGCGTTACGAAGGCAAGACCACCAAGCCGCAAATCGTTCCGATGAACGGCGCAATCAAGTCGTGATGAACTACGAGTGATGAACTCTGTGAACGAAACTGGCAAGGCTGAAGTCACCGCGCGGGCTGCTGCCCGCCCGCGCGGGCAATGGCTCTCCGCGTGGGCGCCCGAGTTGCGCATTCTGCTCGTGGCGGTGATCCTCGCGGCGTACTTCGAATTTTCCAACCGGGATTTCCTGCTCACCAACGCGAGTCTCGTCAACCTCTCGCAGTTCATCGCGCCGGTGGCGATCATTGCGTTCGGCGAAATCATGCTGATGATCGGCGGCGACATCGATCTTTCGGCAGGCATGGTGTTCGCCTTCGCGCCGTTCATGA
Organism: Paraburkholderia sp. CNPSo 3076; assembly: GCF_026343935.1. Classification (NCBI taxonomy): domain Bacteria; kingdom Pseudomonadati; phylum Pseudomonadota; class Betaproteobacteria; order Burkholderiales; family Burkholderiaceae; genus Paraburkholderia; species Paraburkholderia sp. CNPSo 3076. Next base: position 63,232 of record NZ_JAPMAL010000012.1, read on the forward strand.
TGGTGTTCGCCAACGACGCGGGCGCGCCCATGTGGCTCGCCGTAATCGCGGGGCTCCTGGCCGCGGGCATCGTCGGCTTCGTGAACGGGGCCGTGACCGTGTGGCTGCGCCTGCCCTCGTTCGTCACGACGCTCGGCACGCTCTTCCTCATCAACGGCATCACGCTCACGATCTCGCGCGGCACGCCGGTGCAGGCGCCGGGCTCGCCCGAATTCGCGGCCTTCATGGGCGCGTGGGGCTATAGCGAGATCCTCTGGACTATCGTGATCGCGTTCGCGATGCACGTGCTGTTGCGGCATACGCGCTGGGGCCTGCATACGCAGGCGGCGGGTGCGAATCCGCTCGGTGCGAGCGAGGCCGGTATTCATGTCAACCGGCTGCGCCTCGGCAACTTCATCATTGCCGCCGTGCTCGCGGGCTTCACCGGCATTCTGGAAGGCTTTCGCATCACCTCGATCGACCCGCAGGCGGGCGGCAACCAGATCATGTTCCTCGCCGTGGCTTCGGCCGTGATCGGCGGCACGCCGCTCACGGGCGGCTCGGGCACGATCGTGGGCGGCCTGATCGGCGCGGCGGTGCTCGGCATTCTCAACGACGGCTTCACGCTCATCGGTATCAACGCGTTCACCTTCAACATCATCCTCGGCGCCGCAATTCTCGCCGCCATGGTCTTCAACATCCACGTTGGGCGCCTGCGCCGCAAAGGGAGCCGATGATGGACGAATCGCAAGCTTCCCCCGGCGGCGCGAGCACCACGGCCAACGCCCCGCTCGCGGTGCGGGGCGACAACATCGTCAAGCGCTTCGGTGCGGTCACGGCGCTCGACGGCGTTTCGCTCACGCTCGGCCGCGGCGAAATCCTCGGCATTCTCGGCGACAACGGCGCGGGCAAGTCCACGCTCGTCAAAATCCTCACGGGTTTTCACCAGCAAACGAGCGGCACGCTGCAGATCGACGGCAGCGAAACGCTGCTGCGCTCGGTGGACCATGCACGCTCGCTCGGCATCGAATGCGTTTATCAGGACCTCGCGCTTGCCAATTCGCTGAGCATTTACCACAATATGTTCCTGAACCGCGAGATTGTGCGGCGCGGGCCCTTCAGACTGCTCGATCACAAGCAGATGCGCCAGCGCGCGGCGCAACTGCTCGACGACATCGGCGTGCACGTGCCCTCGGTGGACCTGCCCGTGGAGCGGCTTTCGGGCGGTCAGCGCCAGGCGATCGCGGTGGCGCGCGCCGTGCATTCGAACGCAAAGATCCTGCTGCTCGACGAGCCGCTCGCCGCGATGGGCGCGCGCGAAGCGGGTCTGATCATCGATCTCATCATGCGTTTGAAGGAAAAAGGCGGGCTATCGATTATCATGATCATGCACAACTATGCGCAGACGCTCGATATTGCGGATCGCATCATGTTGATGCAGCGAGGCCGCGTGACATACGAGCAGCACAGCGCCAATACATCGGTGGCTGAACTGATGGATATCGTGCGGCGGGAATACCGGGCCATGCGCGCCACCAGCGCGTAGTGACCCAATAACAAAGGGGGACGCTCCGATCGGGTAGCCCCCGGCCGGACAATCATGGATTACCGCAATCTAGAGAAACGCAAGAGCATGCACGCGCGCATCGTGCAGGAGCTCGGCATGCAGATCGTGGGCGGCACGCTCCCCCCCGGGCAGCGCCTGCCCGCCGAACCCACACTGTGCGAGACCTACGGCGTGAGCCGCCCCGTGTTGCGCGAGGCCACGCGCGTGCTGGTCGCCAAGGGCCTGGTGGTTTCGAAGCCGCGCGTGGGCAGTGTCGTGCGGCCGCGCGAAGAATGGCACATGCTCGACCCCGACGTGCTGTACTGGACCGTCAACAGCATTCCCGAAGGCGAGTTCTTCCGCTCGCTCATGACCGTGCGGCAGATCATCGAACCCGCCGCCGCGGCGCTCGCCGCGATTTCAGCAAACGACGAAGACCGCGCCCGCATTACCGCAGCCTACGCCCGCATGGAGCAGGCGCAAACCGCTGCCGACCTGCTCGAGCCCGACCTGGAATTCCACCGCGCGATCATGGCGGCCACGCATAACAACATGCTGGCGTACATTGGCAACATGCTCTCGCTCGCGCTTTCCGAGTCGATCAAGCTCACGAGCCGCCATCCCAACACGCATGCGCTTTCGCTGCCGCGCCACAAGGCGATTCTCACGGCGATCGAGCACGGCGACGCGCTCGCGGCGCGGCAAGCGAGCGTCGTGCAGCTCGACAATGCGCGCGCCGACGCCAAGTCGATTCTGGGCGGGGCGGGGCTGGAAACTTGAGGCCCGCCGACTACTGAAGCGCCGCCGCGCCAGCGACGCATTGCGGCGCAGCGACGCGCCCTTCCCTCACACTGCGCGCTTGCTGCGGCGGTACTGGTCGAACAGCACCGCGAGCAGCAGAATGCCGCCGCGAATCAGGTACTGATAGAACGTCGGTACGTTCATGAGGCTCATGGCGTCTTGCACCGAGCCCATGATGAGCACGCCCACGAGCACGCCCGAGATCGTCGCCACGCCGCCCGTGAGCGACACGCCGCCCAGCACGCAAGCCGAGATCACGCCGAGTTCGAGACCCACCGAAGTCTTCGGGTCGCCGAGACTCATGCGCGAGGCCAGCATCACGCCCGCAAAGCCCGTAATGAGCCCTTGCAGCACGAACACCGTGATCTTGATGCGTGTGACCGGGAGGCCTGCCAGGCGCGCCGCTTCGCTATTGCCGCCCACCGCGAGCACGTTCTTGCCGAACACGGTTTTCTTGAGCAGGAAGCCAAACACCACGAAGCCGATGATGTTGCTCCAGATCGGGAACGAAATGCCGAGGAACGAGCCGCCGCCCAGATCGAAGAAGCGCTCTTCGGAGATCATCACGGCGTCGCCATTCGACGTGAGGAACGCGAGGCCGCGCACCGCTTCCATCATCGCGAGCGTGGCGATCAGCGAATTGATCTTGAAGCGCGCAATCAGCACGCCATTGACGAGCCCCACCGCGCCGCCCGCGAGCACGCCCGCCGCAATGCCCAGCAGCACGCTATGCGACTGCGTGATGACCGTGGAGGCCACGACGCCCGCGAACGCCACGATCGAGGCGACCGAAAGATCGACCTCGCCGAGCGCGAGCACGAACATCATCGTGACGGCGATCGAGCCGATCAGCGTGACGGAGAGCAGCAGGCCCTGAATGTTGCGGGTCGTGAGAAAGTCGGGCACCGTTGCGGATAGCACCGCGAACAGCACCACGAACACCACCGCGATGCCCGATTTGTTGATCATGTCCCAGGCCCGCGCGCGCTGGGGGGTAATCGGCGCGGCGGCTTCGTTGACGGTAGGCGTGCCCTGTGGCTGCATGGCTTCACTCATTTCTGGTTCATCGTTTCGGATCGGTCGCGAGCGTCGCTTGAAGACGTTTCAGACGCGACCGGCAAGGCAAAAAAACAGGTTTTAGCGCGGCAGCGCCATCTTGATCAGTTCGTCCGGCGAGGCTTCGGCCTTCGGCAGGCTGCCCGCAAGCCGGCCTTCGCGCATGACGATGATGCGGTCCGATACGCCGATCACTTCGGCCAGATCGCTCGACACCATGATCACGGTCTTGCCCGCTTCCGCGAGCTCGTACAGCAGGTTGTAGATCTCGGCGCGCGCGCCCACGTCGATGCCGCGCGTGGGCTCGTCCATCAGGAACACCTCGATGCGTTCGGCGAGCCAGCGCGACAGAATCACCTTCTGCTGGTTGCCGCCCGACAGCGTGCCGATTGCCGTGTCGCCGTTGCGCGTCTTGATCGCGAGTTTCTTGATGTAGTCCTGCGCGAGGTCGCGCTCGCGCCGCGCGTCGAGCAGGAAACGCGCGGGGCTGAAGTGGCGGCGCGCGCTGATGTTGAGGTTGTCGGCCACCGAGGCGATCGCGACGATGCCTTCCTGCTTGCGGTCCTCGGGGCATAGCGCGAGGCCCGCGCGCACGGCGTCGCGGGGGCTTGCGAAATTGACGCGCTTGCCGTCGAGTTCGACGTGGCCCGCGCTGGCGCGCGTCGCGCCGTAAATCAGCTTCATGAGTTCCGAACGCCCCGCGCCCACGAGCCCGAAGAAGCCGACGATCTCGCCGCGCCGCGCCGCGAACGACACCGGCTCGGCCAGCCCAGGACCTAGCAGGCCCTTCGCTTCGAGCAGCACGTCTCCCGCTTCGCGCGCGCGATAGCCGTACACGTCCTCGATCGAGCGGCCCACCATCGCCGCAATCAGGCGATTGCGGTCGAGATCGGCCACCGAATCGAACGTTTCGATGCGCTTGCCGTCGCGGAACACCGTCACCCGGTCGCAAAGCTCATAGACTTCGTCCATGCGGTGCGTGACGTAGATGATCGCGCGGCCATCCGCGCGCAGCGCGTTGATGATGCGAAAGAGGTTCTCCGTCTCGCGCGCCGAGAGCGAGCTGGTCGGTTCGTCGAAGGCGATCACGCGCGCGTCGCGCATAAGTGCCTTGCCGATTTCGATCATCTGGCGCTGGCCGATGGAGAGATTCTTCACCGGCGTGCGCGGATCGATGCGCTCGCCAAGGCGCTTCAATTCATCCATCGCGCGCTTGACGAGCGTGCCTTCGTCGAGCACGCCGAGGCGGTTGGGCAACTGCCCGAGCATCAGGTTTTCCGCCACCGTCAGCTCGGGCACGAGATGCAGTTCCTGATAGATGATCGCGATACCCGCTTCGAGCGCCGCCTTCGTGGTCGTGAAGCGGTGCTCCACGCCACCCAGCTTGAGCGTGCCTTCCTGCGGCTGGTTCACACCCGAGAGCACCTTGAGCAGCGTGGATTTACCCGCGCCGTTCTCGCCCATCAAGCCGTGCACTTCGCCGGCACGCACTTCCAGCGCCACGCGATCGAGCGCGCGCACGCCCGGGAAGCTCACGGTAATGCCGTCGAGCTCCAGATACGCGCGATTCCCCTGTTGAGCGCTCTTCACCGCGTTCGCTTGCGCGTTCGCGTCAGTCATGGTTTCAGTCATTGCATCCCTGCCCTTTACTTCGCCTCAGTCGTCTACGCGGTCCTTAGATACCCAGCTCGCTGCGCACGGCCGTCCAGTTGTCGCGCGTCATCAGCTTGCCGGTGGTCTGCGTGTCGGCGGCCGGTTGCTTGCCGTCTCGGATCCACTCGACGAGGTTCTCGGCGCTTTCCTTGCCGTGGTTCGTCGAGCTCACGGCGATCGTGCCGTAGAAGCCCGTAGGCTGCTTCTTCTGGAACTCGGCGAACGCTTCGCCTGCGCCGTTGATGCCCACGCCGATCACGTCAGCCGAAGGGATGTGCAGCTGTTCGGTCGCGCGCACGGCGCCCAGCACGCTTTCTTCGTTGAGCGCGAACACCACCCACTTCTTGATGTTCGGATGCTGGGCGAGCACGGGCGATGCCGCATTGAAGCCGCCTTCGTCGTCGGTGGTCTTTTGCGGGGCGTCGAAGATGTTTTCCTTCTTGAAGCCGCCAGCCAGCAGCGATTGCGTCGCGCCGTCCGTGCGCAGCTTCGCCGTGGGCAGTTCATAGTCGGTGATACGCAGTGCGCCCACTTCTTCCGGCTTCCAGCCGCGGCGCTTCATTTCGTCGGTGATCGCCTGACCGACCTGATTGCCGATCTTGAGCGCCGACATGCCAAGATGCGGCACGCTGGCGATCGGCTTGCCCGACGAGTCGACGAGCTGGTCGTCCACCGTCACGAACTTCATGTTGTAGCGCTTGGCGCGCGCCTGGATCGCCGGTCCGAGACGCACGTCGGGCGCGCAGATCACGAAGCCCTGTGCGCCTTGCGCGCCGAGGTTGTCGATGGCGGCGAGCACCTTCTCGCCGTCCGGCGTGCCGATGTTCACCACCGAGAAGTTCTCCTTCTGGCCGAGCGCCGTGGCGGCCTTCTGCTCGTTGATGAACCATGCCTGTTCCGGCATCTTCACGAGGAAGCCGATCTTCACGGGCGAGTCGGCGTGCGCCGCCACGTTCATGCCGAGCGGGGCAATGCACATCGCCGCGAATGCGGCACGAAGGGTCAAACGGCGGATCTTGCTGGTCATGCTCCTGTCTCCTCAGGTGGTTTGCTGCGTGTGTAATGCTTGAAAGAAGCGTCTTTAGTGGCCGAAGGCCTCGACTTCGACGTGCCTGCCGAGCAGGAAAGCGTCCGCCACGAGGCGCAGCGGGCGCACGTCCACGTCGTCGGTACCGTGGGCGATCAACCAGTGAAAACGCTCATAGAGCGCCGAATATTCCCGTTCCGCGTCGAGCGCGACCGGCTCGCCCGCAATCGCGAGGCGCTTGCCGCCTTCCGCGATCGAGAGCAGGCCGTCCGTGGTTTCCACATCGATTTCCCATTGCTCGACCGGACCGTGGCGCCAGTCGAACTCGGCGCGCACGGGCACGCCATCGGTGTCGATGCAGTCGAGTTCCGCCGCGATCGGCGTTGCGCAGTCGCCTGGCACATGCAGCGTCGCGCCCTGCAGCAGCACTTCGCGCGGCAGGATGCGCGTGACGATGGAAAGCGCGTTGATGCCCGGATCGAACACGCCGAGGCCGCCCGGCTCCCAGATCCACTGCTGACCCGGATGCCAGCGGCGCACGTCTTCCTTCCAGCGCACGTGCACGGCGCGAATGGTGCGCTCGGCGAGCCACGCGCGCGCGGGCTCGACGGCGCTCGCGCAGCGCGAATGCCACGTGGTGAACAGCGTGCGCCCGCGCTTTTGCGCAAGTTCACGCAGCGCCTCGACTTCGCTCACGCTAGCGCCAGGCGGCTTTTCGAGCATGACGTGCTTGCCCGCTTCGAGCGCGGCGCGCGCCTGCGCGTAGCGCACCTGCGGCGGCGCGCACAGCGAGACGGCGTCGAGATCGGACTCGGCGGCCAGCAGCGCACCGATGTCCTTGTAGTTGCGCACGCTCTCCACTTGTGCGTTGCGGCTCGCGCTCGCGACGAGTTCGAAGCCCGGATTGCCCGCGATCGCGGGCAGATGCTGGTCGCGCGCAATCTTGCCGACGCCGACGATACCCAACGTATAGGACGCTTTCATGACGTATCTCCGCCCCTTCTTTTCAGGGAGATTTTTTATTCTGGACGACGAATGATTTATTTACCCCAGCGCAGCACGAGCGGATCGAGGCGGCGCGCAATGTCGATCAGCTCGGCGCGCGTCGCTGGATTCATCGCGGGCAGCGGGTGGCGCGGCAGCTCGCACTCGATCACACCGCCTTCCTTCATCAGCGACTTGCAGGCGAGCAGACCCGCCTGGCGATTTTCGTGATTGATGAGCGGCAGCCACTTCTGGTAAAGCGCGAATGCGTCGTCGGCGCGGCCTTCGCGGTGGGCTTCGATAATCGGACGAATACCGTCCGGGAAGCCGCCGCCCGTCATCGAGCCGGTCGCGCCGGCGTTCAGGTCCGCGAGCAAGGTGATCGCTTCTTCGCCGTCCCACGGGCCTTCGACTGCCTCGCCTGCCAGCTTGATCAGCTCGCGCAGCTTGTTCGCCGCGCCCGGCGTTTCGATCTTGAAGTACGAGACCTGCTCGATCTCGCGGGCCATGCGCGCGAGGAATGCGGCGGAGAGCGCCGTTCCGCTCGCGGGCGCGTCCTGAATCATGACCGGAATGTCGATCGCGTCGGACACGCGCGCGTAGAAGTCGTAAATCTGCTGCTCGGGCACGCGGAAGGTCGCACCGTGATACGGCGGCATGAGCATCACCATCGCCGCGCCCTGCTCCTGCGCCCGCTTGCTGCGCGCGGCGGCAACCGGCGTGCCGTAGTGCGTGGTCGTCACGATCACGGGTACGCGGCCCGCCACGTGCTCGAGCACGGTGCGCGTGATGAGTTCGCGCTCGTCGTCGGAGAGCGAGAACTGCTCCGAGAAGTTCGCGAGAATGCACAGGCCGTCCGAGCCCGCGTCGATCATGAAATCGACGGCGCGCTTCTGGCTTGCCAGATCCAGTTCGCCCGTTTCGGTGAACGTGGTCGGCACGACGGGGAAAATGCCCCGATAGCGGGGCGTACGGCTCGTAGTCATGTCTTCAGTCCTGCTTGAGAAAAGGTGTCAGGCCGCGCCTTCACGATTCGCTCGCCAGCTCTCCCGTGCCGCGCCCAGGCGTGCGCAGCACCGCGCGCACGGCGAACGTCACGAGCACCGCGAACACCAGCGTGGCCGCGAGAAAGTAAAGCCCGGCCGCCAGGCTGCCCGTCGCGTCCTTGATGAGCCCGATGCCATAGGGGCCGAGATAGCCGCCGAGATTCGCGAGCGAGTTGATCGTCGCGATCCCCACGGCCGCGCTCGCGCCGGTGAGGAACTCGCCGGGCAGCGCCCAGACCACGGCCTGAATCGAGTAGATCGAAAAAGCGGTCAGGCAGATGAACAGCAGTTGCAGCGCCGGCGCGTGAAACCACGCGCTCGCGGCCATCGTCAGCGCCGCGACGGCCGAGACCACGACGATGTGACCATAGCGTTCGCGATGCTTGTCCGAATGGCGCGGCACGAGCAGCAAGCCCACTACCGCGAACAGATACGGCACCGCGGAAAGCAGGCCCGCCGTGGAATCGCTCACGCCGAACGCCTTGATAATGGTAGGCAACCAGAGCGACAAACCATAGATGCACAGCGGAAACGGCAGGAACAGCAGCGCAAGCAGCAGCACGCGGCGATCCTTGAGCGCGCTAAACGGGTTGCGATGCGTGTCGAGCTGGTAGGCGCGCTGGTCGGCGGCGAGTTCGCGCGCGATCCAGCGGCGCTCGGTGTCGTCGAGCCAGCGCGCGTGCGCGGGCGATTCGGGCAACAGACGCAGCGTGGGAATGCACAGCAGCACGGCGGGCAGGCCGCTCACGACGAAGAGCGTCTGCCAGTTCGACATGCCGAAAAAGCCGTGCGTTTCGAGCAGCGCGCCCGCGATCGGGCCCGTGACAATGCCAGCGATGGGTTGCGCGAGCACGAGCAGGCCGATCACGCGCGCGCGGTGGCGCATGGGAAACCACTGCGTGAGGAAATACAGAATGCCCGGATAGAGGCCGGCTTCCGCCGCGCCCAGCAGGAAGCGCAGCGCGTAGAAGCTCTTTGGGCCGCTTACGAGCGCCATCAGCATCGTGATCACGCCCCACGTGAAGAGGATGCGCGCGAACCACACGCGCGCGCCGAAGCGCGCGAGCGCGAGATTGCTCGGCACTTCGCAGAGGAAATAACCGATGAAGAAGAGGCCGGCGCCCAGGCCGTAGGCGGCGTCGGAAAGGCCTACGGCCGCGTTCATGTGCAGCTTCGCGAAACCGACCACGGTGCGATCGACGTAAGCCACCACATAGATCAGCGCGAGAAGAGGCAGCAGCCGGCGCGCGATATGGCCGACGATGTGCTGTTCCTCGCTGCTGGCGCTTGCCAATGCAGCGGGGCTTTCGTGTTGCAGCACCTGCGGGTTCGTCATCGTGTCTCCAGGCTAATTTCTTCTCTTAAGCGGTGCGGCCTTCGTGTTTGCCGCGCTCAGGGCGCCGGCGCGCCCTGACTCATTGCAGCCAACGCTCAGTGCGAATGCCGCGGCACCGCCGCCCCGCGCCTGCCCACCAGGAAGTCGAGGTCACAACCCTCGTCGGCCTGCAGCACGTGATCGACATAAAGGCGCGCATAACCGCCCTTGCCCAGCTGCTCCGCCACGCCGGGCGCGGCCGCCGGATCGACATCGCTCAAACGCCGCGCGAGTTCCTCGTCGCTGATGTCCAGATGCAGGCGACCCGATTCGCAGTCCAGCTCGATCCAGTCGCCGTTGCGCACCGCCGCCAGCGGCCCGCCCGCCGCCGCTTCGGGCGCCACGTGCAGGACCACCGTGCCGTAGGCCGTGCCGCTCATGCGCGCATCGGAAATGCGCACCATGTCCTTCACGCCCTGGCGCAGCAGCTTGGGCGGCAGGCCCATGTTGCCGACCTCGGCCATGCCGGGGTAGCCGCGCGGGCCGCAGTTCTTCATCACGAGGATGGAGTCCTTGTCGACGTCGAGCGACTCGTCGCCGATCGTCGCCTTGTAGTGGTCGAAGTTTTCGAACACCACGGCGCGGCCACGATGCTTGAGCAGCTCGGGCGTCGCCGCCGAAGGCTTGAGCACGGCGCCGCGCGGCGCGAGATTGCCGCGCAGGATACAGATACCGCCGTCTGCGATCAATGGATTGTCGAGCGGGCGGATCACTTCATCGTTGTAGTTGGGCGCTTCGCGCACGTTGTCCCAGATGGACTTGCCGTTGACCGTGAGCGCGCCCGGATGCGGCAGGAGGTTCGCTTCGCCGAGCCGGCGCAGCACCGCCGGCAGACCGCCCGCGTAATAGAACTCTTCCATCAGGAAGCGGCCCGAAGGCTGCAGATCGACGATGGTCGGCGTGTTGCGACCAATGCGCTGCCAGTCTTCCAGTTCGAGATCCACGCCAATGCGGCCGGCAATCGCCTTCAGGTGAATCACGGCGTTGGTCGAGCCGCCGATGGCTGCGTTGGTGCGAATGGCGTTCTCGAACGCTTCACGCGTGAGGACCTTCGAGAGCTTCAGGTCTTCTAGCGCCATCTGCACGATGCGGATGCCCGACATGTGCGCGAGCACGTAGCGGCGCGAATCGACGGCGGGAATCGCGGCGTTGTGCGGCAGCGAAACGCCGAGCGATTCGGCCATGCAGGCCATCGTCGAGGCGGTGCCCATGGTGTTGCAGGTGCCCGCCGAGCGCGACATGCCCGCTTCGGCCGAAAGGAACTGGTGCAGATTGATCTCGCCTGCCTTCAGCTCCTCGTGCAGCCTCCAGACCACGGTGCCCGAGCCGATGTCACGGCCTTCGTGCTTGCCATTGAGCATCGGACCGCCGGTCACGACGATGGCGGGCACGTCCACGCTCGCCGCGCCCATCAGCAGCGCGGGCGTGGTCTTGTCGCAGCCGCACAGCAGCACGACAGCGTCGATGGGGTTGCCGCGAATCGCCTCTTCCACGTCCATGGACGCGAGATTGCGCGTGAGCATGGCCGAGGGGCGCAGGTTCGATTCGCCGTTCGAGAACACCGGGAATTCGACCGGGAAGCCGCCCGCTTCATAAATGCCGCGCTTCACGTGCTCCGCGAGCTTGCGGAAATGCGCATTGCAGGGCGTGAGTTCCGACCAGGTGTTGCAGATGCCGATGATCGGGCGACCATCGAATTCGTGATCGGGAATGCCTTGATTCTTCATCCAGCTTCGGTACATGAAGCCGTTCTTGTCCGTGGTGCCGAACCACTGTTGGGAGCGCAGTTTGGGTTTGGTATCCGACATCGTGTTCGTCTTGTGGAGCGGGTAGTTCGCCGAGTGCTTCGAGCGATGGATTCGGCACAGTCTAGGGAGAAGTCTGATAACCTTCTAATGAAATAATGGACGCTTCCGATATCGAAATCGGCATTAGTATAAACACCTAAAACTATTTGGGAAATCAGGCGGAGACATGCTGGATACAAGCCCCTGGTACGTGCGCACGCGGCTGAAAACGCGGCAACTGCTCCTCGTCGTGGCGCTGGCGGAGGAAGGTAATATTCACCGCGCGGCGGCGGCGCTGAACATGACGCAGCCCGCCGCCTCGAAGCTCCTGCGGGAGCTCGAAGACATGCTCGGCGCGGTGCTGTTCGAGCGCATGCCGCGTGGTATGCGGCCCACGCTGTACGGCGACGCGCTGATCCGCCACGCGCGCGCCGTGCTCGGCAGCCTCGACCAGGCGCAGGAGGAACTGAACGCGCTCAAGGCCGGGCGCCTCGGCCACGTGGCGGTGGGCGCGATCACCTCGCCGGGCGTGCGCGTACTGCCGGCGGCCGTTGCGGCGGTCAAGCGCACGCACGCGAACCTGCGCGTCTCCGTGGAGATCGACGCCAGCAACGTGCTGCTCGAGCACCTGGCGCAAGACAAGCTCGACGTGGTGCTGGGCCGCCTTTCCGCCGAGCACGACAAGCTCCAGTTGCGTTACGAACCGCTCGCGGGCGAGCCCGTGTGCGCCGTGGTCCGGCCGGGGCATCCCATGCTTGGGGCACTGCAGGACAAGGCCCAGGCGATCGCGCTCGCCGACATCGCGCGCGCCACCTGGGTCGTGCCGCCGGTCGGCAGCGTGCTGCGCCACCGCTTCGAGCTGATGTTCCAGCGCGCGAGCCTCGCGCCCCCTTCGAACGTGGTCGAGACACCCGCGCTGCTGTTCATCACGCGCGTGCTGGAGCAAAGCGACATGATCGCCGTGCTCACCGAGGACGTGGCGCGCTACTACGCGGCGCACGGCATGGTCGCGATCCTGCCTGTGCCGATGGATTGCCAGATGGACGACTTCGGCATCATCACCCGCGCGGACGGCCTCCTCACACCTGCGGCGAGCGTGATGATCGAGGCGTTGCGGCAGGTGAGCGCCGACATTTACGGAACGCACGGCCGCGAGCAAGGCGCGCGATAATCGTGCGACGAAACCCGCGCGAGAGGACCGAACCATGCCCGCCAGCCATCCCGCCGCTCCCGACAGCACGGCCATTCGCGTCGCGCTGTGGCGCGCGCTGCACGTCCAGGTCGACGATGCGCCCCACGTGCTCGAAGACGAAACCGGCATGCAGATCGCCGCGCCGGAGTCGAACTGGCGGGAGCGGCCCGATATGCACCCTGCAGGCACGCGCGGCTATCGTGCGTCGATCGTCGGGCGCGCGCGCTTTGTCGAGGACCTCGTGGCCGAGCAGACCGCGAAAGGGCTCGCGCGGCAGTACGCGATTCTCGGCGCGGGACTCGACACGTTCGCCCAGCGCCACCCCGAAATCGCCTCGCGCCTGCACGTGTACGAGGTGGACAAGCCGGGCACGCAGGCCTGGAAGCGTCAGCGGCTCATGGAGCTGGGCTATCGCGAGCAGGCGTGGCTGCGCTTCGTGCCGGTGGATTTCGAAGCCGGGGAGACGTGGTGGGAACGGCTCGCCGCGGCTGGGTTCGACGGCGCGAGTCCCGCGGTAATCGCCTCGACGGGCGTCTCCATGTATCTCACGCGCGAAGCGAACCTTGCGACGCTGCGGCAGATCGCGCAGCTCGCACCGGGCTCGATGCTCGTCATGACCTTCCTCTTGCCGCTCGAACTCATCGACGAGCCCGAGCGCTCGCAGCATGCCGCCGTGTATGAACGCGCGAAGGCGGCGGGCACGCCGTTCGTGAGCTTTTTTGCGCCGGACGAGATGCTTGCGCTCGCAAGCGAAGCAGGGTTGCGCGAGGCGCGCCATGTTTCGACCGCCGATCTCACTGCGCGTTACTTCGCAGGACGAAGCGATGGGCTAAGGCCGGCTAGCGGGGAGTCGATTCTTGTGGCGACAGTTTGAGGCGGGGTTGTCGTGGTCTGTTTGCGGAAAGCTGTTTTCTTGCGCACTCGGCCGCGAGCGCGCGGCCGGTGAATCGGTCAGCGAGCTGGGCGCGCGGTGCGATGACTTGCGGGTCGTCGTTTGGTGAAAGCTGAACGCCCGGTGCGGTGTCGACACGTCGCCCCATTGGATTCGACGGAGCATGATTCGACGCCCCCTCAGCCGGCGTGCCTGCCGTATAGCTGAACCTGTTCAACTGCTCATCAGTCTGGCCGAACTTACCTCGCCGTCACCTTCAATGTCCGCCCCGGCCGGAGCGTCAGGTCGCGGCTCCAGAGCGTCGCGGCCTTGAGCGCATCGCCGCCTGCTAGTAACTGCGCGTAGGTCGCCGTCGTAAAGGGCTTGTCGTCCTTGAGCTGGTAGATGCGCAGCACGACCGGCAGCGAAGCGCCTCGCACGTCCTGGTTCAGCGCGCCGCGCGCCGTGATGACAAGATTCATCTGCTCGACTTTCGTCTCGAATGCCGCGCGCGCAGCATGCACGGTCCCGTCCCTGACCGACTGCCACATGCCGCACGCAGAAACCGTCAGCGCGAGACCCACGCCGAGCGCACCGCACATGATTCCAGTATGGATTCCAGCACGCATCAGAATGGTGCCCCCTTAAAGTCGGTGCGTGGATACACCGTCTGCTTGCCGTCGATGGTCAGTACCACTTGCATGGAACATTGCGCGCTCGCGTAACGTCCCAGGAAGTGATTCAGCACGTCGCCGAACAGGACCGCGTCGCCCAGCCCGTCGAAGCCGCCCGCGTCAAGGTCAACGTGGATGCGCACGATCCGCAGTACGTAACCATGCTGCAGGATTTCCTGGTCCTCCGAGAAATGCACGGTCCGGATCGCGTCGATGCGCCGCGGTACCGCATCGTCCGGCGTCCAGTCGTAGAGTTCGAGGATCTCGCGCAGTACCGGCGCGCCTTCCATCAGCATACGGTTGAATTCATTCGCGCCGTTTGCCGCGTAATGACCCAGCACACGCCAGTCGTAGCCCGGGAAGTAGCGCGGCGGATACTGCGGCAGGCTCGGTGCGGCCACATTGCGCACCGACGCGATGCCGGTAAAACCCGTGACGGTCTCCGTGATCGTTGCCTCCGCAAGCGCCATGCGCGGCAGGCGTCCGTTGTTCGCGAGCGCACGCACCGTGACATGGCGGTCGGGCCGTGGACGCGCGTCATCGTCCGGTGCGTGGCGGTACGTCCCGGCCCAGAGCTGCCCTGAGAGGGTCACCCACAGCTCCTGCCCCACCACGCCGTAGCGCGTTGAGGTACGGAAGTACCGTTCCGGCTTCTCGTAGTGCAGCATCCAGCCGCGATGCCTGAAGCTCCTGAACGGCCTGTAAGCGTACCGTGCGCTGCCCTCCGGGTCGGAGGCGGTCACCTCAACCAGGTCGTAGGGCTCGACATACCTCTCCACGGCGGGCTGCACACGTATACGGTGTTCCTTGTCGTGCCAGTCGGCGGGTTGCAGCGGCAGGGCGTCGACCTCGAACAGGTTGATGACGGGCGTACAGAAAAGCCGGAAGCTCTCGCGCCCCACCGCCTGATCGCCCGGCATACGTCCGTCGAGTTCGATCTCGAAGGTCATGCGCGTTTCGCCCGTCGGTACCATCGTGCTATCGAAGCCGCACAGATCGACGAAGTGGAATTTCTGCGGGAATACGAAATACTCCAGCAGTGTCTGTTCGCGGTCCAGCGCCTCGTTACGTGCGACGTCCTGGACCGGCCATACCCGCGTTAACGGGCCGAAACCCGCAGGCGTGAAATTTACGCCGTCGAGCGGTACCAGCGCGCCGTCGCGCACCGAGGGCAGGCGCAGGCCAATGGCGGCGATCTGGCGCGTCAGCGCCGCGTACAGCGCGGCGGCGGCGGGCCGGTCGCCGTGCAGGTACAGGCGGATGCGCGACAGGTCAGTATGCTCGCGCTGGTCGCCCAACCATAGGCCGAACGTCAGGCGGATGACCGTCCGCCCGTCTGGGCGTACCGCGACGACCGAATCCTCGACCGAGCGCGGCAGCAGATCGACGGCCTGCGTCGTACGGAACGGGCACTGCACCCCGTCGGGGCCGACAGGCGCCGAGCGCACCACGGCCCCGGCGGGAATCTGCGCCACCTTCGCGCCCCGGTTCAGGGGCGCGCACTCGATAATCGACAGCGACGGAATCGCCCGCGCCATATGCTCGAAAATATTGTCGAGCAACGGATCGGTCAACTCCTGCATGCCGTCGTCGAGCTTCATGCGCAGCAGCGCGATCATGAACGCAAAGCCCTCGTTGACCGCGCGGACCTGGTCGTTCTCCTGGCCATACTGCATGCCCAGGCGCCGTGCGGCCTCGGGCTGGGCGCGTGCAAACTCGCGACCGGTTTCGCGCAGGTAGCGCATCTCGGCATCGAAATATCTCAGGAACGGGTTTGCGCCTTCCTGTTGTGTGGATTTCCACGGTGCCGTCATGGCTGCGACTCCGGGGGTAAGGGCGGCAATGAGGGCAATCCGGAGATCGCACCGGCGCGGCCCGTCACGAAGATGCGCCCCGGCATGCGCAAGCCTCGCAGTTTCAGCAGATCGAGCGGTCCGGCTCCCGCCTGCGCGCGCAGTACATAGCGCAGCGGCGCCAACTTGCCGTCCGTACCGTCGCCGGACGTCGCGGAAGCAGCCTTCGCGGCATCGCCACCCGTTCCGGCATTCCAGGCGAGTTCGTAGCGGGTATCGTCGAGCGGCTTGACCTGCGCCTTTTCGAGCATTCGCAGAAAGGCCCAGTCGCCTGTCCCGTCGAAGGCGATCCGCATGCCTGCGTTGAGCGTTTGCCAGATCAGGGACGCATGGCCGCTCAGGCCGTTACCCGGCCATGCGAGCGGCGTCCATGTCTCGCGCTGGTTGAAGTAGACGATCTGCTGACCGTCAACCGTCAACTCCGTACGCGTAACGTCCGGCGTCGGCTGCGGCATGATCTCGAAGTGATAACCCGCCTCGCCCCGTGCATAGAGACGCGCACCGAGCGGCCCCATCAGCCGGAGCATGGCGAGGAACTTCGGATCGAACTGTAGCGACTGCGGTGCAAGCTCGTTCGGTACCCACTGGTCGCCCTGGCGCTTTAGCACGCCGGACAGCTCGACCTCGATAAAGCGGTTGATCAGCCCGGTATCGGGCCGCACGTAACGGCCAAACTCGGCAAAGGACGCGTCGGCGCTCGTCGGCGCGAACGGATAGCGTGAAGCAAACGACGCATCGAAGGGGGCCGTTACGGCTGCGCGCCATGCGTCGTTCAGGCTCGCGGCGGCGGGCTGGAGTACCGCCTGCCATGCCGCGTCGAGCGGCTGCACGAACATCGTCTGGCCGAAGCCCGCCCACTGTGCGCCCAGGCTCGCGGCGGTCAGCGCCGCGTCGTCGCGCGCCTGCGACAGATCCGACAGCTTGCCCTGGAAGACTGCCTGCGCGAGCGAGCGCGCCATGGCCTGCGCATCGGGACTCGCCTGGATCTGCTGGAGCTTGAGCCGCACGGTCGTATCGGCGGTCAGCACCCGGGAGAGGCTGACGCCGTTGAACGCGGCGGCATTGGCGCCCGGAGCGTTCCCCGCATTGCCGCTGGCCGCAGCCGGACTCGTGTCCCCCATCAGCGCAAGCAGCGGGCCAAACGAACGGTCAAGCGGATTCAGAACGGGAGCCTGGGTCTGGTCGCTATCGCTCCCACTGAGCAACCCCTGCGCCTTACGTACGAGCGTATCGGTCAGTGCCTGCGAAGGGCGGCCCGCCTCACCCTGGTACTGTACCGATTTCATGACCGCGAGCAGCGGCGAGGTCTGCGCATCGGTCAGACGCGTGAGCTGGTCGATCACCCCCGAGAAGCTGGTCGCCGCGAGCCACTGGAAGCTGTTGAGCATGGTCGCCCAGGCTGCCGTGTAGTCTGCGAAATACCGGTCGCGCAGGCGCTTTCTCAGCGCGTCGGCGCTCGTCCTTGCTTCGACTGCGGCCTGCGCCGCATTCACCGCCCCCTCGACGGCGGTCGCGCTGATCCGGGCGGTGGGCTGGTCGCCGGTCAATACCCAGTCCCCCTCGACGTGCTGGTCCTTCGCGGCGTCGTCGATGGTTTTCTCGATAACGCCCTCCCAGGCCGCACGCGTATAGATACCCGGTACGGTCTGCGTCGTCGTGAACAGACCGTGCGAATCCGTACCCGCGAGGAGCGTCGCGAGCGAAATATCCGCGTACTTGCCGCGCGCCTCGTCAATAACGCGCTGATAGAGTACGTCGTCGCTCGCGGCGAGGCCGATCTGGTTAACCAGCGTCGAGCGCATCTGCGTGACGAGCGGTATCGACGGATTGATCCGCCAGCCGGGATGCGCCTTCAGCTGATTGGACCAGAAGCCTGCGAGCTGCTGCGAGACGTCGAGCCACTCGCCCGCGCGCACGTCGGTGGGCGCGGGCCACACGTCGAGCAGTTGTTTCTTGAGGAACGAGGCGTCGGTACGCGCCGGAGTCGCGAGCATCAGGTACGCCTTCAGACGGTTGTAGGCGAGTTGCTGCGCATCGTGACTCTGCTGTTCGTCGGCGCGGACCTGCGAGAATGCACCGAGCTGCGCTTCGAGCGCCTGCGCGACCGGCCGGCGCAGGTTGCGGATAGCCACGGCCTCATAGGGCCGCCAGAGCGCGTCGAGCATCTCCCCGTTGTGCGAGAGACCCGCGCGCAGATACCACGGTACGCCATGGTCGCGGCGGTATTCGAGCGTTTCAATCTGCTGCTGGAGCGCGAGCTGCGCTCGCATCGCCTGCGGCGAACCTGGCGCGGCCTCCAGGGCAGCCGACGCAGTCGTTTCGGCATCCTTGACGATAGCGTGGTTACCGAGGCCCGAGACGACCAGCGCGACCGTCCACAGGACGGCCCCAATGAGCAGAAGCACCGCGAGCGCGTCGGGCCAGTAAAAGCCGGCACGCCTGCCCCGATAATAGGGCGACCCGCCAGCGATCTCTTTCCAGACCGGGAGCAGCGCGGCAGGCTGCTCGCGCGTAACCGATACGGTCTGCGGCGCTTCGGCAGGCTGACCCGGCGTAGCGTTTGTGCTTGCGTCTACGACCGGTACCGGTACGACGGTCGGCCCCGGAAAGACCGGCGCGAACATGACACCCGCGAGCGGTGCGCGCAGCCAGTTCGATGCGGCGAGCGCGCCCAGGCTCGTAGCAATCCGCGCGGCATGGTCGCCGACATACTTCGAGACCTCCATCAGCCAGGTCGCCTTCTCCTGGGTATAAAGGTGTACGCCCGAGTCTGCTGTCCTTCGCTCGACCTCGTTGAGTAGCTCCGGCAGTCTGGCGGCGGCTTCCTGCGGCTGCCTGCGCGACTCACTGGGCATGAAGGTGCCGACCGCTTCGAACCGTTCGGACGGACGACCCTCAGTCTCTACCGGGTGAAGGAACGTAACAGGTGCGGCCCAGCGAAGCGCAGTCGCGGTCATCGAGAGCGCTCGGGGCAGCTCCGTACCGGTCTCGTCGGCGCGCGCGACGTGAACCAGACCATCGACCGGACGACGGCTACGCAATTTGCGGATCTGGCCGAGCCACTTCTGGGCCTCAATGCCGTCTGGCGCGGCGTGAACGAGGACGGTTTCGCCGACGTGCATGACGCCCGCCTGCTTGAGTCCGGGCGCAACCTGATCGACCCGCTCGTCGTTGCCGTCGATCATCAGCCAGCGCAGACGGTTACGCCAGAACCAGCCATGCGCGACGCGTAGTTCCTCGGCCATGCGTTCGAGCCTCGCGTCGCGCTTGAGCGGCTTCGCCGCCTTCGTACGGTCTCCGGTCTCACGGCGAAAGAGTCGCGCCGCGAAGCCGTAAGCGCCGGTCGCAAACAGGACGAGGTGAACGACGACAACGACCGCGAAGGTTGACAGGATGACGATGATCGCCTTCAGGTGAGACTCACCCGGCGAGACGCCGACCATGTCGCCACGTAGCGATACGATGCCGATTACAAGCAGAGCGACGACCAGCGCCGCGACGGGTATTCCCCAGATCGCCATACGGCTTGACGGCGCGGATTCCTCCTTCGCGGTAGTTAGCTCAAGCGAGCGCAGGGAAAGCCTGGGGTCGTTCATCGGTATTCCGGTTGTTATCGTTTGTTGCGGGCGTTACGTGCAGGACTGCGGACTGTAAGCCGTCAATGATGAGCTGCGGGCCGTCTGCCGCGCCTGATTCGATCGCCGCTATGATGGACAGCCAGCCGTTAGCGTCGCCGAGGTCGCCAGCGATGCGGTCGGGGCGTCGTTGCGCCTCATCTTTTGAAATGGAATCCATATTGGCTGCGCGTAACGCCTTGTCGCTTCCGTCGACAGGACGCGTTATCCACGCTCGAACGATTGAGGCGAAGTCAGCCTTGCCCCATACCGCAGCGTTGGCGAAGCCGTATTCGACCTCGCCAGCGAGCCCGGTGACGGGCCTGTGCAGTAGCGCGGCGACCTTGACCGTATCCGGCAGCCGGAAGTATCCCGCCGTCATGAGTACGGCGACGCACCCCTCGGTGCTGCCTTCGGGCGGTCCCGCCTCGTGCCATGCGGTCGCGACGACGAGCAGCGGACGCGCATCCTTTGCGTCGAGCCACGCATCGGCAACCATCAGGCCGTCCGTAGCCGCTACCGCCTGAACCACTAACGGCGGCAGGCCCGCGATCCGCAGGGCGTCGGTGACCATCGCCACGTCTGCCTGGTCCCGGCCAGGCTCGCTTAGTACGCGAACCTGCGGCCACCACTGCCGCTCGTAGCACGTCAGGGCGCGCAGGGTCGCCTCCAATGGCTCAAGCGCCTTCGCGATCTTGAGGGTCAGCAGCGATACCCGCTTCGTTGCCCGTTCTTCGTCGCCACTTGCTTCACCGACATCTAGACTGACCGTAGGGGGTTCGTCGACCATCCAGTCCGCTTCATTAAAACGGGAGTGCAAGACGAGTTCCGAGCCGGTACGCGGTAACTGCGCGGTAACCGCGCGTTTCCCGGTCGCAATCGCGCCCGCCAGCTCCCGTTCGGTTTGCTCACCCAGCGGCAGACAGTAGCCCACATCAAGCACCTGGAGGGGTTTTTGCGCGGTGCGGAGCCGCTCCGCGAGCCACCGGGCCCGATGATGGTTGCGCCAGTACGCCCGGTACCAGAGGCCCTCGTATCCTGCGCGCTCGATGGCAAACAGGATCAGGAATGTACCGTTAGGAGCACAAACAAAGCAGAACCAGAACCATCCCCCGCTTGCGGGCTGTCCCTTCGGCCAAAGCAGCATTGCGATGGCAACGCCAAAGACGTTGCAGGCAAGCCACATGCAGAACCACCACGGCCAGAACCGGGGGCGGCGCGGATAGGCACTGGGGCGTCCGGCTAATGACAGGTCGACCGGCATTACTCGATATTGACGTTCTGGAGCGACGAGATCAGGCGGCAACCACACGCGCAACGGTAGTGATGGAAGGCAACCCATTTGCCGTCGCGGTCGGGGAACTTCGCGTAACCCTCGTCGATGACGGTCGGGCCGTGCTCGTCGCAAATGGCCTCGTCGCCCTTTCGGGCAAGCGGGCGCCCCATGAAGTTGAACCATTCGGAGCCGCCAGTGACTTCGCCACCGTTTTCGAGTTTGTCGCCTTTGCGGATAGGAGATTTCATCGTTTTGCCATACCTCAACTTTTCATTTCGATTTAGGAGCGACAGGATATCTCTTTGCGAGTGCCTTTCGAATCGATTCAGCGTCTTTATACTGTGCATGTGTAGAGTGTCCATCGCGAAAACCACATTCACATTGATCTTCAAAGGGTGCGCTGGCATCACTCTGCAACCCCGTGAAAACAGCTCCTTTTTGAGCGCTTCCCCTTAGCTTGTAGATGTAACCATCGTAATATTCACCGCCGTAGTCGTAATGATTAAGTGGCGCTCTCACCAGAATGACAATTTCCTTACTTTTCCGATCATGATCCGCATTCGCAAAAAAGACACTAGCGATTTCCGGAATACCATCATCTTTCACGTAGCGATCAAATAGCTCATCATGCCAAAGATGGTTTCCGTCAGCGAACAGTAAATGTGCATCCAACATGTAGGGCCTATTGTCTTTGGTGTAGCCCGGCTCATCGGAAGTGTTTACGACAAAGTAGATGTATACCCCTTGCATCGCGGGACCTGCGTCAATGATCGGCGGCTGCAATTTGTGACTCCCGTCAGTGCGAGCAAGCACCGCCGCCTGAACTGCAGCAGGAACGTCTATTGCCTGAGCCCATTGCACAAAGGATAGAAAAAACAATATCAGCGAAAATCGCAATGTGAAATTCCGTCGATTACCCATAATAACCAAGCCCCCCGCTAAATTCGAATGAAAATATGCCCGATTCCCGAGTAAGAGGACTGAAAATCATCTGCAGATGCTTCGCTTTTTTGACGGAGGGACAAATCACCCCCCTCCTTTTGAAGTTCCAATGTGCTACCCACCTGCATATCTGGCGCATCGCCAAGAATGGAATAGGCGTAGCGAAAGAACTGCTGTCGCGCTGGCAACCCGCCTGCGCCGCCGACCAAAGCAAAACAATTCCGGACATCGGTATCGCTTGCACCGTGGTCCGCTTTTACATCAATCCGAGTCTTAACCCAGAAGTAGCCAGCGGAATCCGCAGCCGTTTCCGCATCAGATTGCAATAGCGTAGGATTGGGATCAGTCGTGAAATCTTTGGCGCGGTATTTCCCATATTCGCTGTAACCTTTTCGCCATGTGAGGTGAATCAACCCGCGACCGCAGAAACGGGGGCCGTCACCTAGCTGTACATTTTCACCAGCGACAGCCTTCTTGTGAACCTCCCCAGGGCGCTGTGCTATGTACGTTGCACGATCGCGGTTTTTCAAGAAGCCAAGATTCTTAAGCCAATTGTACTTATTGTCGAAATCATAGGCAGCATCACTGGCGGTGTAACTCTCATACATCTTCCGGAAGTACTCCGCATTTCCAATTTCTCTCGTTGAGCATAGAGCTCCGGTCTCCTTGAAAATCTGCCCCAGAAAGTGGGCCTTCCGGAGGCCACTGCCAAATCCATATTTAAGAAACATATAGTTGAGTGCCTTCCACATGCCGCTCGGCGATTCCCCCCTAGCATCATTGTTTCCCTCAGTAAATCGCTTCTTGCTCTCCGCCCACGAGATGTGGCCGCCGGCATCAGGTATCGAATTACGAGGCAGCAAATGCGTCTGCTCACGTAAGCTCAACCACACGCACCTCCTGAAATGCCGGATAAACGCGAGCGGATGGAAGAACCACAGCTTCTGCCCGGCGGGCAGCCCCGTCGTGTCCCAAAACTGGATTTCCTTGAGGTACTTGAGGAATTTGTTATAGCCGTCGTCGTTGCCGTGATAGAAGCCGCCTTCGTCGAGCAACTTCGCGTAACGCGTCTCGTTGTTCGTACTGTCCCATTCGCTCGGGGCATTGCAGATAAACCCGCGCAACGCCTGGCGTACCTGATCGTTGCTCCGCACGTAGCTGGAAAGTTCGTCCGCCTTCTGTACCTCCGTCGTTTCAAGAACTACCGTCTGCTCATGTTTGCTGGCCGCCGCATCCCTGACGATTTTCTTGAGCGCGTCGATATCGCATAGCCCGTCGCCGCCAAATGGCGTAGCACCATCGCTGAGCTTCTGCCAGCCCATGAATGGAGGGAAATCGGCGTCGGATAGTTTCTTGATCGCCGCGTTGTTAATATTGATGTACCCCTGCTGCCCGGCAGCATAGGTCACTTTCACCCATGTCGCGCAATCACTCCCTGACAGCGTCACGGGCGTCGAGAGGATGCGCCCGAAACGCAGCATTTCGTACCCGTCGCTTGGACAGTTGCTATAGAGAGCCGTCGCGCGCTGGTGGAGATCGTATTCGTATTCGGCCTCGGCTACTGGCTGAGCAGTTAGCAGCGTACGCGAGCCGTCCCCCGCGACGCTCCAGACGTTGGTGTACTTCCCACCCTTGCTAAAGTAGGTCTCGACGACGAGCGGCAATGCGTTTGTACCGGTCCGGCCCGATTCGAACTTGATGCCATGCAGTTTGTTGTGTGCGTCGGTCCCCGGCGGCAGGGCGTAGAACTGCTGTCCGCCGGGAATCGTGTACCAGGTATGCCCCCAGCAATCCGAAGTTGTCGGCGTGTCCGGCGCGGCCTTGCCGAGCGCCGTATGGCTGAAGTACGTATCGAAATCCCCCGGCATCATGAAGATCTCGAAGTGCATATACACCGCACCTTCATACCGCCCGACGAAACCGATAACGTCCTTACGCCGTACCTTGTTACCACTACCAGCCGCCGCAGGCGTTACCTGTCCCTTAGTATCCGGCCCGGAGGGTTTGCGCAGGAACCCGGGCAGCCGAGTTCCGTCGTGCCCGAACGACTGGTACTCGGCGAGCGGTAGCAAGTGCATGTAGAGCGAATAGAACGTCAGCGTGCGACCGTCGCCCGTTTCTGTCGAGTGCTTCAGCAGGACGAAGCCTGCATTGCTGTTGCCCTCGTCCATCGCATGCTGGCAGACCCGGTAGGCGACGACCTCGCCGTCGGCGATTGCATAGACAGGGCCATGCGTATCGGGCGCGAGATGGACGCCGCAATGCCGGCGCCGGTCAAACGCAATCGGGTAAATGCCGTGCGCGAGTTCGAACTTGTCGACGGCGTCCATCATGGGGTCCGGCTTCGATCCGTCGCTAGACGTAAGGCCGGATTCAGGTAGAAACGGAGGGCTGATAATCATGGCGAGTCAGTTCGTGTGGGAATACCGCTCATTGAGCTTCAAGTCGCTTTTCGGCAGCACGGGCAGTACCGCGGGTACGTTGTCGGGGCCGACGAACGTGAACGAGCCTGCCTTGATGGTGAACGCGCCGGGGCAGAGGAAGGTCATGTTGCCGCCCTCGATGACGAGCGAGGCTCCGCCGCTGTTGAGCGTGATTTTCGACTTCGCCGAGATCTGGACGTCCGCACTCTCGCTCGCGATGCGGAGCTGCTTCTGCGCAAACAGGTCCATGCCGTCGGTTAGCGCCGAGGCCGTCAATTTGCCCTTTGCCGCGACCAGGTTGATACCGAGCTTGTGCGCGCATAGCGAGATCAACTCGCCCGCAGCCATGCGCAGACGTTTCGCGATGCTGACGTCCATGTCCCGGGCAGTCGCAATCAGGTTCTCGCCCGCCGAGTGCTGTACCGACATCGGTGTCACGAACGCCATGCCGCCGGGGGCGCTTGCGAGCAGGCCCGCGTCGCGAAGCTGGTTCAGGCCGTCCTGGAGCGCCGCCTGCGTCGCCCGGTCGGCAGGATCGGCACCAGCCTGTGTCGCCGCCGCCGCGAGGTCCGTTACGCGCTGTAGCGCTGCCTTGAGTTGCGCGACGGCGGCAGGCATCGCCAGATGCGGCGTATCGGGCCCAGCCGCCGCGTCCGCCGAGAAGAACAGCCCCTTCGCCGCGCGCATGGTGCCCCACGACTTCGAGGTAATTTCGTACCCCTCACCGCGAGGGAGCTTTTTACTGTTGAGCAGGTAGCCCTGATTGATCGCAGTCTGGCTGTAGACCGTCGCGATACGCGCGCTTTCCTTGCCCTTCAGGTCGTTGAAAACGATCTCGGCCCCGAGGAGCGGCGAGCGCCAGATTGCATAGCTAAATAGCGCATCGGTGCTTCGGACTACGTCAGGGTGCGAAAAATCGTGAAGGGCTCCGGTTATATGGAGACGATCTATATCGCCGTGGGCTCCGAAGAGCAAAACCTCAGTGTCTGGAAGCAGAGGCGAGTGAAAGCCGCCCTGATAGGACGACGAAGGACGCACCAGACGCAGGTTCAGCAGTTTGTTGTTGGCATTGGCCGAACCTTGCAGGAATTTCGGCAAAACCGGATAACGCCCGTACTCGTCAACGTACGCGTAGGGGGCAGAGTCGAGGGTTCCGACAACGCCAACCACAGGACCGGACAAAAATCTCCAATCCCGCTCGTAAGCGAAACGAGGGCGATAGGTCAGGTGCGCCGGCATTGCCTAGAACCGCGTATAGGCGGGCTTGGTGCGGCTGCCCTTCATCCTGAACGAAGTCACCACGAAGCCGTATTCGGCGCTCGGCATCTTCGTATTGGTCAGCTTGATCACGACGCCCGGTGCAATGCCCTTCGCGTCGCTCGCGCCAGCGAGCGTCACCTGACGCGCGACTTGCTCGTCGCGTCGCGTCTGCGCGAGCGTCTCGCCCTGCTGCTGCGTCAGATGAAACTCCGCGCTGCGACTGATCTGCCCGAACACCGAGCGGTCGTCCGCCTCGTCGGAGACGTTCGCCGTCGCCCGCAGCGGGTCCTCCGGCGTCCGGTAGTTGCGCTCCCATAGCTCAATCGTCGCGGGCACCAGGGCACGCTGCTCATGAACCTCCTGCGCCGCTTCGTGCGAATTGCTGTGCAGGCCCGAACTGGCCAGCAGCGGCAGGTTGACCGAGCGGATATAGGCGCGCGGATTGTTGGCGAACACGAGGATATCGAGCAGGCCGTTCTCGCCGCGCTCCTGCCGGTAGAACCAGAAAATCCCCTCGCGCTTCGCGTGACGTGCGATGAAATCCCAGACGGACTCCTCGTACATGACGATCTGCTGCATCTTTTCCTGCGGCCCTTCGAGCTGGAACTCGACGTCGAAAGCGTCGAAGTTTTTCCCGTCGACCAGCTTCTTTCGGACCATCTCCTCGAACGTGACATCGTCGAGCACATCCGAGTGGACCATGCGCTTGCCGAGCGCGGCAAAGCGCGGCTCGATGCGTACCTTGTACGCTGCCTCGTCGCGACTCGTACGGACGCGCTTCCAGCGCGTCGCTATCCCGTTGAAGGTGGCCGCTGCACGGTCGACGGGCGTCGTCCAGCTCGCCGAGGGCACCGCGGCGCGTTCGTCGACGTGCAGGCCCGCGCGCCGCCCGACATAGTCCTTGCCGTCGATATCGAGACGGGGCGACGTGACCGTAACGTCGACGACGTAGTCCTTGCAGAATCCGCCGCGCACCTTGAAGTCGAGCACATCGAGATCGAGTGCCTCCTTGCCGATCCACAGCCTGAGATGCTGGCTCAGACGTACGCTCGGATGACGTAGCGCATCGGTAAAGCTCTTGGTCACAGCATTCATTCGCACATCCCATTCCGGTTGAAAGGCACGAGGTGAGATCGTTGCTTTCGCAGCCATCGGCTCCGGAATTTAGGAGTTGCAGCAAAAAAACGTCAATCGAATCGAGCACAAGTGTCTGGATTTATCAAAGTACTTTGTCGACAAATGACAAGTCAGATTTATTCGATTTTTCGAGATGGAATTATATGGTATTTGGGTTCACGCTTTGCCGCACCGGGCGAGTAACCCGGCGGCGGCGGTGTTAACATGCGCTGGAAAAGTGCCCCGTCCGTTGCCGGCGCAGCGAGCGTTTCAATAAGCCATTTCCGGTCATGCTCGTAGAGCCACGATGTGATGCGATTCGCTCTGCGCCACCCGTCGAGCGTCACGCTAAAGATACGCAGAGGCCCTGAACCCTGCAGCGTTGGCCGCTTGGCCGTGGTCTGCGCACATGGATCTCAAGTCTTCGACAGATCTCGGCGAACGACTTCACGAAGCCGCCTTATGTGCGGTTCAAGTAGTCAGCCGTCGATACGCGCTCAAATGACGAACCAGGCCCTGCGGGTCGCCACGTCTTTCGAGCAGCATTGCCAGGTTGTGGTGTGCGTCCGCGTACATCGGGTCGAGTTCGAGGCAGCGCATATAGCTTCGCTCAGCATCTTCGAAGCGGCCCAGCTCCTCGAACGCAATCGCGCGATTGAAGTGCAGCACGGCATCATCGGGGAAGTGTGCTAACGCTTCGTCCGACAGTTGAAGCGCATCCTCGCAACGCGCTTCGAGTTCACATAGCAGCGCGCCCAAATCAACGTAGGCAGCATAAAAAGGTTGTGGCGATAGCGCGATGGCCTTCCTGTACGCCCGTTCAGCACCTTTCACATCGGATGCTCTTAACTGCTCGCCGAGGTCGTACCACTCCTGCGCCTGATGCGCGAGATTCTTCTGCGCGGGAGCCGAGTCGAGAAAAACGACATCGCCCTTGATTTGCGCAACTTCGAAATCCAGCAGGAACTGACCGGTGGCGGCATCCCATTGCGAAGGGCCGGTTCGCACGGCCACGTCGTTGCCGACTGCCGATACGCGAATCCCTGTAAGCGGCAGCTCATCGGGCAACTCGTCTCTAAGCCGCGTGAGCGCCATGATGATCTTGCGCGGCGCAATGCGCGCATCGCGTAGCTGCAATGCCGTACGCAGCAGCACGACGTCCTGGAACGTGAAGCGGTATGCGTTTCGCGGTCCCCGTGACGGCTTCACGAATCCTGCAGCAACGAGACCCGATACCACCCTCCGGGAAACGCCCAGCGTGGCCTGCAATTCGCGCATCGAAATCTCGCGCGCGTCGACTTGCGGCGTCACTTGCGTGCCCGGACCTTTGCAGGTGCTTCAGCGGGCGCCTTGGCGGCACGCGCCGGCGGCTTGCGCGTCTTGGGCGCGACAGGAAGCTCGGTAACGGGCTCCGCGCTCTTGCTACGTTTCGGCGCCGGAGCGGCTTTCGCTTTCGCGCCACCTTTCAAACTCGCGCGCAAGGCATCCATCAGGTCGATAACCTGTCCGCCGCCGGCCAGCTCTTCGTGAGCCTCGTGAACGACGACCTGCTTGCCAGCGATCTTTTCGTCGATGGCTGCAAGGATGCGCTTCTTCTCTTCGTCTTCGTACGCAGTCGGGTCGTAATTGTCTTCAGCACCCTGCTCGATAATCTGCAGCGCGAGTTTCATCTCAGTATCGGATACGTCGACACGTTCGACATGCAGGTCAGCCAGCGAGCGAACCTCGTCGGCGTACAGCAATTGCTGAAAGACGAGTCCATCTTCTTCCGGGCGCACCTGCACGATCCGCGTCCGTCCTTTTGACGCCCATTTCGCCAGGGCGCAGCGGCCGCTCTGCGCGAGCGCCTGCTGCAACAGGCTGTACGGCTTGCCGCCTCGCTTGTCAGGGGCAATGTAATAGGCCTTGTCGTAGAAGACCGGGTTAATCGCCTCTCCCGGGATGAAGGCCATGATTTCGACGACATGGCTCGCAGCGTCTTCCAGCGCCTTTAGCTCGTCGGTGGTGAAGACCACGAAGCGGTCCTTTTCGAATTCGTAGCCCTTGTTCATGCTCGAGCGCTCTACAACATCGCCCGTCTTCTCGGAGACGTATTGCTGCTTCACGCGCGAGCCGTCGGGCGACAGCATGTGAAATCGGACGTCAGACGAACTCTCGGTGGCGGTATAAAGCTTCACCGGTATCGAAACGAGCCCGAAGGACAGCGTCAGGGAAGCGATTGAGCGGGCGGGCATGGACTTCTCCTCGCGGATTTGCACGTTCGGCACGTCGCCTACGCAAAGCGCGTGCCGCCGCCGACCAGCGGTGGTTTCATTTTAGGAGCTTTATCGCGGATGCCAACGATTGCGCCCCCGACCAGTAATCTGCCCACGGGTCCTGCTGCTGGAAGCTGAGATACTCGCGGGCCGTTTGTACCGTCCACTGCGCCCCGCTCTTGAGGTCATTCAACTGCGCCCAGGAGACCGGCATCGAGACGCCCATTCCGGGCCGCGCCCGCGCGGACAATGCCGCGGCGGTGGTCTGCGCCTTGCCGTTGCGCAGGTAGTCGACATAGACTTTTCCGACCCGGTTCGAAGCCCCGGAGGTCGCCGAAAAGCGCTCGGGAATCGTCTTCGCCAGATGCCGCACGAATGCCTGGGAGAACGACTTGACCGGATCGTAGTCCAGCCGCGGGGCAAGCGGCACGACGATGTGCAAGCCCTTTCCGCCGCTCGTCTTTAGCCAGGCTTGCAGACCCAGTTCCGACAACAACGTCTGAACCAGGAGCGCCGCTTCCTGAACGCGCCCCCATTTCACGCCCTCGCCTGGGTCCAGGTCGAAGATGACCCTGTCGGGCTTGTCGAGTCGTCGAACCGTCGAATTCCAGGTGTGAAATTCGACGGTGTTCATCTGTGCCGCCGACAGCAGCGCGTCGACCGTGTCGACGGTCAGCAGGGGCGGATGATTCGGCCAGAGACTGCGGTCGTGAGCCGTCAATCCGGGCATGCCTGTTCTCTCGGCA
Organism: Paraburkholderia sp. CNPSo 3076; assembly: GCF_026343935.1. Lineage (NCBI taxonomy): Bacteria > Pseudomonadati > Pseudomonadota > Betaproteobacteria > Burkholderiales > Burkholderiaceae > Paraburkholderia > Paraburkholderia sp. CNPSo 3076. The sequence goes on from NZ_JAPMAL010000012.1 coordinate 92,708, forward strand.
TGCTTCTGAAAGAACAGTTCTTCAGCAATGCCTGCGGGCGCCCGGACCATCGTAATGGGCCGGGCCTTCAGGTGAGGCAGCATCCGCTCCGCAATACTCGCGTAGTAGCGGACCAGGTCCGCCTTCGTCATACCGGTCGATGGGTCGACGACGCGTTCCGGATGCGTGATTTTCAGCTTCGGTTGCGACTCCGGCGCCTGCGTCTTTCCACCCTCCCGGACGACGCCGGTCGGCGGCTTGTCGATGCGCAGGCCTCTGAACGAGGCCTGCCGGATGACGCCATCGGCAGTCCAGTCCGCGAATTCGACCTCTGCGACGAGTGCAGGGCGAACCCATCGTTCGCTGCCGGCCGAGCGCCTGGACCAGCGGCGGCGCCTGGCGACGTCGACATCAAATGGTGCCGCATCGACCTCGAGCGGCGTCAGCCGCGCCCACAGGTCCCGTGCGGTCCTGGCGTCCCAGCCGGTGCCGACGCTTCCTGCGTCGTGTAGCTTACCCTCTGCGTAATAACCAAGCAGCAGGCTGCCGACCTCCCCGTCTTTGCCGCCTCGGCCCGTGAAGCCGCAAATGACCAGCTCCTGCCGGAGTCGGGACTTCGCCTTGAGCCACGTCTGGGTCCGCCCCGATTCATAAGGCGCGTCGCGGCGTTTGAGCATGAGGCCTTCCAGGCCCAGGCCAGAGGCGGCCTCGAACAGTTGGGCAGGAGGCACCTCAAAGTCCTGACTGAACCGGATGTGCTCACCGGCATTTACAAGAAGCTGCGCGAGCAGCATGCGCCTCGACCACAGCGGCACCTTCCTGAGGTCTTGCCCGTTGAGATACACCAGGTCGAACAGGAAGTAGACGATGTCCTGATTCGCGTTGCCGTCTATCGCATCTTGCAGCGCAGCGAAACTGGGAAGGCCATTTTTGAGGACGGTGATTTCGCCATCCAGCCACGCACTGTTGAGCGCAAGCGCTTCGACCTCTGCTGCAAGCGCGGGAAAACTGGCTGTCCAGTCATGACCGCCTCGTGTGATGAGTCGCACTCGTCCTTTGGCGACGCGGGACAGCATGCGATAGCCGTCGAGCTTGGCTTCGGTTATCCAGTCGCCACTTGCAGGAAGTGAAGGCGCCAGGGTCGCGAGTTGGGGCTCGAGTCTGGCAGGCAACGGAGCAGCCACCGCAGCGGAAAGGTCTATTTCAGACGCGGCGCCATGTACAGGGATCGTCTGCCGTGGCTCGCGTTCCTCGATGAGCCCGAGCGGCTTCGCGGTAACGCTGTCGGGAAGCGCCTTGATGACATCGTATTCGGCAAGCGGCTGCGCCCAGGCATCGCGCTTCTTGAACAACATCCATTGGTCTTGCCTGTCGCCGGGCTTCGATATGCGAACCAGCTCCCAGAGCCCGGCAAGCTTTTCGCCGTGGAGACGGAAAACCAGCTTGCCCGCAGTCATTCCCTCCCGCGGATCACCGACGGGTTCCCAGGTGCCACGGTCCCAGGCAATCACGTCGCCGGCGCCGTATTGTTTTGCCGGAATCGTTCCTTCAAAGCCCGCGTAGTCGACCGGATGGTCCTCCACGTGAATGGCCATCCGCTTTTCCTTCGGGTCGTAGCACGGGCCTTTGGGTACGGCCCAGGACAGAAGCACCCCGTCGAGTTCGAGCCGGAAGTCGTAGTGCAGTCGGCTCGCCCAGTGCTTCTGCACAACGAAGCCCAGATGTCCATTTTCAACGGGCGGGCTGGCAGCCGACGGCGCCGGTTCAGGCGTGACCCGGAAGTCCCGCTTTTTTCCATAGCGGGAAAGCGGCAGTGATGACGGATTGCGGTCGCGGGTTGAGGCCATGACGATAGTCTAGGAAGAACTATCGCCTGATGCGTCGCAAATGGAACGTGTGGGCGCGGCCTCGCGGATCACGTCGAGGCCGATCAGCACAAAATCGGTCGCGACACTCATCATCACGTTGGTGTGATAGATGGGCGTGCCGTCGCTGCCCGCCGTGTCGAAGCACATCGGCTCGAAATTGAAGTGCGTGCAGAAGCGTTCGAGCGCGACCGGATCGGCGCGGCGCGAGCCAGTTGTTCGGGTATACCGAATCCGGCGTGCTGCGCTCGCCGAAGTCGTCGAAGACGTGCACGTGCACACCGGCGTCGCGCAACCGTTGCGCCGCTTCAGTGACTTCGTCGCGTGCCGCTTCGGCGAGGGCTTCTGCGGCCAAGTCGCCGCATGCTGGCAGCGCGCGCTGGAACGCGTTGTCGGCCGCGGTTTCCGGATTGGGGTGAAAGCGGTGCAGCCGGAACATCACGACAGCGCACGGCGCCTGAATCGAAAGAAGGCTCATAGGGAGTAACGAAATTCGGGCAACGATTACCGGGCGATGCGGGGCGGTCAACTCACCAGCGCCGTCACTTCAGCCACACTTGCGGCGGGCAACGACGGGACGTGTTCGGCGATCAGCGCAAACAGGTTCTTGGGGTCGGCCACAGCTTCGAATCGGCGACGGGCATCAATTCGATCACGCCATCCCGGGAATGGCAGGCGACGCGCGGCGATTTATCGAATTCGCTCCATCGGCGGTAGTCGTGTTCGAGCGCATCGACGAGTTCGCTGAGGCAGCGAGGCACGCCCATCCGTGCGATGAGTTTGCTGGTGGCAGGAACGTCGAGAAAGCGGGTCATGAAATGTCTCCTGGGTTGGCTGTGCCGTGCACGGCGTTCGTGCGGCACGCAATGAGGAGATTATTTCGATGAAGCATCGCCAACTGACAGATGGCAATGCTGGCAAAAGGCGCAGGAAACTGGTCACTTTGCCAGCCCGCGCTGCCATCTTGCGCAGGTTGATCCCGGCGCGGCCGTTCAGGCCTTGTGCGTCGAAAGCAGAATACTGGTTTCGGTATTGGCGATGCCGTCGAGCAGGAGGATCGAAGCCAGTACCCGGTCGAAGCTTTCCAGAGAATCAGCCTGCAATTGCGCCACCAGGTCCCAACGCCCGTTCGTGCTATGGATGGTCGCCACGTTTGGATAGCCGCGCAGCGCCTTCACGACATCCGCCGCACGGTTGCCCTCGACGGCGATCGGCATGAGCGCTCGAATGCGGTGCTTCTCCGCCGAGTTTCAGGCGCAGCGTATAGCCGACGATTACGCCGTTTTCCTCGAGCCGCGTAATGCGGTTCTGGACGGTCGCCCGCGCCACGCGCAACTGCTTCGCCAGTGTGACGACCGAAGTGCGGGCATTGTCGCGCAGCAGCGCGATGAGCTGTCGGTCGATGTCGTCGAGGCTGATCATATTGATGTTACTGGCTGAAACCTGAGAGCCGCGAATATGCCGTGAGGCGAGCAGCGGCGCCACGCGAACTGGTCAGACTGCTCGCTGCGCGTGGCAAATTGCCAGGATTATGGGCGATTCGACCCGTTTGCCACGTCTATGCCGACAGCCTGGCGGGACTCAGTGCTGGCGCTCGCGAAGCAGCCAGACCCAGAACAAAACCGGCGCCCCAAAATACAAAGCGGGAGCCGGCATTTCGCCGCTCCCGCCAGATCACTTCGTTGTGCTCACAAGCACCGCGCAGGAAGCCGCGGCAAAGCTCAGCTCATGTGCAGACCGCCATTGAGCGAGAAGTCCGCGCCGGTCGAGAAGCCCGCTTCGTCGGACGCGAGCCATGCCACGATCGAGGCGATCTCCATCGGTTCGCCGAGGCGCCGCACCGGAATGCTGTCGATGATCTTCGAGAGCACTTCGGGCTTCACCGCCTTCACCATGTCCGTGCCGATATAGCCGGGCGAAACGGTGTTGACGGTCACGCCCTTGGTCGCCACTTCCTGCGCCAGCGCCATGGTGAAGCCGTGAATGCCGGCCTTGGCCGTGGAGTAATTCGTCTGACCGAACTGGCCTTTCTGCCCGTTCACCGACGAAATGTTGATCACCCGCCCAAAGCCCCGCTCGATCATGCCGTCGATCACCTGCTTGGTCACGTTGAAGAGGCTCGTGAGGTTGGTGTCGATCACCGCGATCCAGTCTTCGTGCGTCATCTTGCGGAAGACGACGTCGCGCGTGATGCCGGCGTTGTTGACCAGGATGTCGATTTCGCCGACGTCCTTCTTCACCTTCTCGAACGCGACAGCCGTGGAGTCCCAGTCGGCCACGTTGCCTTCAGACGCGACGAACTCGTAGCCAAGCGCCTTCTGCTCGTCGAGCCAGCGTGTTTTGCGCTGCGAGTTCGGGCCGCAGCCCGCGACCACCGTGTAGCCATCCTTGTGCAGACGCTGGCAGATGGCCGTTCCGATGCCGCCCATGCCGCCGGTCACGTAGGCGATACGCTTTGCCATAGATCCTCCTTTTGCTTTAGGGGGTAGGTGAGTTGGGAAAGACTCTGGAGGATGGAGTCAGTTTGACGAGCGCCACCAAGCCGGGCGATGGGGAAATACCCGTACAGGAAAACGCCTGCCGCAATCCTTCCGTAAGACAGCGTGTGCCGGCCTTCGCTCGATGCCGCCGGAAAACCGGTTCAGCGTAGCAGCGTCCTTTGGGGGACACAAGACGATCACGCCCTCGGGCGTGCGCAAAAGCACACAATTACCTGGCATGCCTCAATAAATGCATGCGTGGAAAATGTGTTTCGCATAAAGACACGGCCCGGCTCCATTCGAGACCGGGCCGCACGCAGGCTCACTGCGTAAGAATCAAACAAGCATCAAAGGCCGGCGGCGAGGCGCTCGTTGCCATACCCCTCGGGCAAACCCGTCACGTATTCCAGCCGCCCCACTGCTTCGAGCAGCGAGCGGCCGGCAATCGTGAGCGACAGTCGGCGGTGGCCTTCCGTCCATTGCTCGAGCGCAACCAGCTGACGCTCGAGCAGCGTGTCCAGTTCCTGACGGTTCATGTCGATCTGGTCCGGCGAATGGCGGACCAGCATCAGCGTGGCGAATTCTTTCGGGCTCAGCAACGTTGTCTCCCAGTAACTTTCATGCCGCAACCAGGGGCACAGGGCCGCATATATTCGAGCCTCAATGTGACACGGGCATGACTGTCACAATTTCGCTCCCGCACTATATTGACCCTGCATATCCGGCGTTGCTGCCCTCTTTTCTGTCGGCGGCGTCTGTGCCGGTACGAGCGCCACGCCGCATTCCTCCACGAGGTTGCGCAGCGTGGTCGGGAAGAGCGTGCCGGGATCGTCGGCAATGCCCGCGCCGTCGTCGCGCAGCGCCGCGCCGATGCCCACCACGATGGTCGCGTCGGGGGCGCGCTCGCGCAGGCGGCGCACGAGATTGCGCAGGTACGGCGCCGACTCGGGCGCATCGAGCGACACCACGCAGATGGCCGGAGAGCGCTCGTCGATCATGGCCCCGCGCGTGGCGCGCACTTCGTCGTAGGTGGTGGCCGTGCAGGGAATATTGCGCCGCATGAGCAACTGGCCGACGATCGCCACCGCCACGTCGTCGAACGCGCCGCGGCCGGGCACGCACAGCACCTCGCCCGCGTCCGGCGAGAGCGTGAACTCGATCACCCTCGCGCCTTCGTCCGCGCCTTCAACGGACTTCTTGGCGCTCTCCCCCTCGGGTGCGGCGTGACGCGAATCGTCCACGGATTCGAGGTCCTCGACGATATCGAGCAGCGCCTGGTTGATGCGTGCGACCTGCTCGGCGGGCAGCACGCCGCGCAAGGCGTCGTTGCGCGCGAAGCGCAGGCCTTCGAACGCCACCTGCTCGTAATAGTCGATGAGCGGCATGCCGGTGAGCAGCCGGTCCGCCTGCAGCAGTGCCTCGTGGGGATCGTCGGCGAGCAGGCGCTGGTAGCACATTTGCCCGGGCGTGAGTGCGGGCTGGTCACCAAGCAGGATCGTGAGGAAGTTCAGTCGGTCCACGTAGCGGCCCAGCGTGACGATGCACAACGTGAGCGGGGTGGAAAGCACGAGCCCCACGGGCCCCCACAGCCAGCTCCAGAAGATCGCCGCCACCACCACCGCAAGCGGCGAGAGACCCGAGCGCTTGCCATAGAGCATCGGCTCGGCGAACTGCCCCGCCACCACGTCCACGACGATGAAGAAGATCAGCGTCGTCACGCCCATGGTCCATTGCGGCTGCGTGGCCGCGGCGACGATCGTCGCCATGATCGCAGCGATCCAGATACCGATGTACGGCACGAAGCGCATGAGCGCCGCCACCGCGCCGAACAGCAGCGCGCCCGGTACGCCGATGCCGGCCAGCCCCAGCGCGATCACCCCGCCCACCGTGACGTTCACGCCGACCTGCGCGACGAAGTAGCGCGAGAGCCGCTGTGAGGCGTCGTTGATGGCGGTCGTGGTGCGGTGCAGGTCGTCGGAGCCGAACACGCTGATGAGCCGGTCGCGCAGGTCCTCGCGCTGGAACAGGATGAAGATCGTCACCACGAGCACGATGAAGGTCGTTTCGAGCGGTGCGATAGCCGGGGCGAGCGCCTTTTGCGCGAGCGTAAGCGGCGTGGGCGCGGGCGTATGGACCTCCACGGGCATCGGCTGCTGCGGCTGGTTGCGCGCCGCACGCCCGCGCGGCTGCGGCGGCGCGGGCGGCGGCGTGGGCGTCACGCGCTGCAGCGCGGTGGCGGCCCGCGACATCAGCGAATCGGCGCGGCCCACGGTTTTTTCCTGCACCGTTTTCACTTTCTGCTCGATCTCTTCCTGGTACTGCGGCAGGGAGGCGGAAAGCTGGTACACCTGTGCGGCGATCAGCGCGCCCACGCCGGCAAGCGCGAGCACGGTGGAGAGCACCGCAACGAGAATGGCGAGGAACTGCGGCACATGAAAGCGCCGCAGCGTGGTCACGAGCGGCGCCAGCAGAAAGCTCAGCAGCACCGAGAGCGTAATGGGAATCAGCACCGCGCGCCCGAAGTACAGGCCGCACACCACGACCACGCCGGTAATGACGGAGGCGAGGCTATGCAGCGTCGGCGGGCTTGGCGGAAACACCCGGTTGCGGCGGCCCTGCGGCGGCAGCGGGAAATTCATGTCGGATCGGATCGGCAAAAAAAGAAACATCGGGGCCGCGCCGGCTCGGGCAGGCGCACGGCCCATCTATACGCACGAGGCGCGCCTCGAAATGGTACAGCGCCTCCACACGTGAGGCGCAGCCGTCCAGATTTTCGCAGGTCGCGAGAGGCAGACGCAAAAACCACGCGTCACTGCGTCTGCGTCTTGCCCGTGACGAGCTCCTGGTTGCGCGCGGTGAGGAACTGGATGAGCCCGTCCACGCCGCCCTGCTGGATCTTCTCGTTGAACTGCTGGCGATAGGTCTGGATCAGCCATGCGCCGAGCACGTTCAGGTCGTACAGGCGCCAGCCCTGCGGCGTCTTGTACAGCCGGTAATCGATTTCAACCGGATTGCTGCTGGTCTGCGCGAGCGTGCGCACGACGACGTCGGTATCGCCCGGCGAGCTGCGCATGGGCGGGTACTCGATCTTCTGGTCAGGCTTCAGTTGCGCGATGGCGCCCGAGTAGAGATGGATCAGCAGCAGCTGGAACTGCTGCTCGATCTGCGCTTGCTGCCCGGGCGTCGTGGTGCGCCAGTGCGGCCCCATGGCGAGGCGCGTGGTGCGGCGAAAATCGACGTAGGGAAGAATGTCGCGGTTGACGATATCCTGGATGCGCGCGATATCGTCGGGCGCGATGGCCTTCGTGCGGACTTCGTCGAGGATCTGCTGCGTGGCGGTCTTGATGAGCGCCTGGGGGTCCGACTGGTCCACCGGGACCGATTGAGCAAACGCCGCCGTAGCGGGCAGGAACGACAGACACCACGCAAGCAGCGCGGTCATGCGGAATAACCTGGTCATCGATATCTCTGGGCAATGGCGGGAGCGGCGAGCGGGCGCGAAATCGATGAGCTGCATGCATCGCGCGAGCGCACGCCAGCGTTCAGTCTAGCGGGTCGGGCGCACACAGGTCGGATCGTTGTGCCGCTCGTGCGTTGATGCCTTCACGCGCGCGGCGTGCGCGCCCGCGCATCGGACTCCGCGAGGAATGCCTCGAGCCCGAAAAGCCAGGCAACACAGAACGAGAGACGCGAGAGCATGGCCGGCATCGGGTCGCCTTCGCTGTCGTCGGCGCCTTCCTCCGACGCGCTCTCGCCAGAAGCGAGCGCGCCTGACAGTGGCACGGACGTCGTCGATAACGACGATTGCTGGCGGGAAATGGCGTCGGGCTCCATGGCTGCGGTGCTCCTCGGTGCGGACCGGATTGTGATTGGCGCTACTGTGAAGCAAGACACATACCAAGCGATGACATCGCGGAGAGCCCCGCTCGCAGCAACGCTCGAGCATCTGCACGCAATCTCCGCCCTGTAAAAACTACAAGCGCGTCATGGCAAAGTGGAGCGTCCCGCGCGCACCCGGCCCAGCAGTGGTTGCGCGGGCAAGCAGGCACGAAAAACGCATGCAGCCGGACGCCCGCCCGTTCGCTCGACTTGCCTGCCCGCGTAATCGGTTCAATTACCGTTCGATTGGGATCGAATCGATACGATGATGTAAGGTTCAGCGGTTCGTCTCGATGACGAGGCGCGCCCCATCGCTCAGGAGATCGCATGAACACACCGGAACAGGTTCGCATTGCGGACATCCTCGGCCAGCATCGCGACACGCTGCTTGCCGAATGGCTGCGCTTGCATCTGCCGATCGCGCTGCGCCGCGGCCTCGCGATGGAAGGGGAAATTCGCGAGCAGTTCTCCGGGTTCCTCAATGTCTTTCTCGACACGCTGCCGAATACCGAAACCTTCGATTCGGGCCGCCCGGAGTGGGAGCCGGTACGCGCGTTCCTGTCGGAAATGTCGGTGCACCGCGCGCGTCAGGGCTACACGCCGGTCGAGACGGCCACCTTCGTGTTCTCGTTCAAGGAACCGCTCTACGCGCGGCTGCGGCAGGCGTACGCGAGCAACGCCGCCGAGCTTGCCCAGGTGAGCTGGCAGGTCAACCTGCTGCTCGACGGTTTCGGCATCTACACCACCGACATTTTCCAGAAGAGCCGCGAAGCGATCATCGCGCGCCAGCAGGAAGAGCTGCTGGAGCTTTCCACGCCGGTCGTGCAGCTTTGGGAAGGCATCCTTGCGCTGCCGCTCATCGGCACGCTCGACTCCGCCCGCACTCAGGTCGTCATGGAGAGCCTGCTGCAGAAGATCGTCGACACGGGCGCGGGCCTCGCGATCATCGACATCACGGGCGTGCCCACCGTCGACACGCTCGTCGCGCAGCATCTGCTCAAGACCGTGGCCGCCGCGCGCCTGATGGGCGCGGACTGCATCATCAGCGGCATCCGCCCGCAGATCGCGCAGACCATCGTGCACCTGGGCGTCGATCTCACCAACGTCACGACCAAGTCCACGCTCGCCGACGCCTTCGTCATCGCGCTGCAGCGCATTGGCGCGACCATCATCTCGCCGAAGGCCACGGCCTGAGAGCCACTGAGCAACCTCGACGCACGGGAACGGCACACGATGGAACGCATTCCGATTCTGCGCCTCGGCGACTGCCTGATCGTCACGATCCAGGTGGACATGCACGACCGCCTCGCGATCACACTGCAGGACGACCTCACCGAGCGCATCGTGAAGGAGTCGGCCAAAGGCGTGCTGATCGACATCTCGACCCTCGACGTGGTCGACTCGTTCATCGGCCGCATGATCAGCAACACGGCCGCCATGGCGATGGTGCTCGACGCGCAGACCGTGGTGGTCGGCATGCAGCCGTCCGTGGCGATCACGCTGGTCGAGCTCGGCCTCACGCTTTCGGGCGTGCGCACCGCGCTGAACGTCGAAAAAGGCATGGCGCTGCTCAAGCAGCGCCAACTCCGTTAAGTCCCATTATTCCGTTAGCTAGCACGTCTCTTGCGTTCGGCCATGAATAGCAACGACACGACCGGAAGGCTTGCGGCCCAGGTGAGCCTGCGTTCGGACGAGGAAATCGTCCGGATGCGACAGATCGTGCGCGACGCCGCCATCGCGCAGGGATTCTCGCTCATCGAGCAGACCAAGTTCGTGACGGCGGCGAGCGAACTCGCACGCAACACGCTGCAGCATGGCGGCGGCGGCGATGCGCGCCTCGACGTGCTGGAAAGAGGCGTGCGCGTGGGCCTGCGGCTCTCGTTCGTCGATCAGGGTCCGGGGATTGCTGACATCGAGCGCGCGCTGCAGGACGGCTTCACGAGCGGCAATGGCCTGGGCTTGGGCCTTGGCGGCTCGCGGCGCCTGTGCGACGAATTCACGATCGAATCGACTCCGGGTGCCGGCACGACGGTCACCATCACGAAATGGAAAATACGCTAGACGGCGCGGCCGGTTCCGCCGGCGGCAGCCACCGATCCTTCGAGATAGGCGACGCCAGCGGCGTCGCCTATGCACGGCGCGGCGCCGCCGAAGCCGCGCGCATTGCCGCGCTCAGCGAGACCGATGCCGGACGCCTCGCGATCGTGCTCACGGAAGCGGCCACCAACATCCTCAAGCATGCCGGCCACGGCGAGTTGCTCGTGGGCGCGCTGGAGGGCGCGGTGGAGCTGATCGCGCTCGACAGCGGCCCCGGTATGACCGACGTGGGCATCGCGCTAGCCGACGGCCACTCCACCACCGGCACGCCCGGCACCGGGCTCGGCGCGATCCGGCGGCTCTCGAACCAGTTCGCCATTTACTCGCAGCCGGGCGCGGGCACCGTGCTGCGCGTGCTCGTGCAGAAAAGCGGCGGCAACGCCGCGCGCGCGGCATTCACCAGACCCGAGATCGGCGGGGTCTGCGTGCCTCACCCCGGCGAGGAAGTCTGCGGCGACGGCTGGCAGGCGCAGGTCGACCAGAGCGGCCTCACGCTCGCACTCGCCGACGGCCTCGGCCACGGCGCCGAAGCGCACGTGGCCGCGGTGGCCGCGCTCGACGTGCTGCGCCGCCGCGCCGGCCTCGCGCCCGCCGCGCTCATGGAACTCTCGCACGCGGCCCTGCGCCACACGCGCGGCGCGGCGCTCGCGCTCGTGCGCATCGATCTCGCGCGCGGCGCGCTCGCGTTCTGCGGCACGGGCAACATCTCGGCTGTCGCGTATGGCGCGGGCCGCCCCGCGCAACGCCGGCCGCCGGACAGCCGCACGCTCGATAGCCGCAGCTCAGCCGGCCGCGCGCACTGGCCCGCCAGTGCAGGCGCACCTTCCGCGCGCGAGTGCTACCAGCTCGTCTCGCGCAACGGCATCGTGGGCCACACGATGCGCGGCATCCAGGAGTTCGAGCTGACGTGGGGCGAGAACGCGCTCCTCGTCCTGCATTCGGACGGCATCGGCACCCGCTGGGACCTCGCCGCCTGGCCCGGACTCGCCAACCAGCCCGCTGTCGTGATCGCGGCCGTCCTCTACCGAGACTTCGCGCGCCGACGCGACGACGCCACCGTCGTCGTCGTGCGCGCCCGCCCCGGAGTACAGTTGAACCATGAATAAGCCCCTGCTGCGCATCCGGCTGGAAACCGCCCAGGACGTCGTCGCCGCGCGCCGCCGCGCGCGCGAGCTGGCCGCCGGGCTCGGCTTCTCGCCGCTCGACCAGACGCGCATTGCGAGCGCCGTCTCCGAAATCGCCCGCAACGCGTTCGAATATGCGGGCGGCGGCGAGGTCGCCTTCGCGCTGGAAGGCGAGCGGCCACGCGAAGCGCTCGCCGTGCAAGTGCGCGACCAGGGCCCCGGCGTGCGCGATCTCGAAGCCGTGCTCGACGGTACTTATCGCTCGCCCGGCGGCATGGGTCTCGGCATCACGGGCAGCCGCCGCCTCATGGACCGCTTCGAAATTCACTCGTCGGCTCGCGGCACGACCGTCACCATGGCGCGCGACTTGCCGCACGAGCGCAGCGAGGCGAGCGGCCTGGAACTCGAGCACATCGTGCGCGAACTGGCCGCACGCAGTCCGCAGGAAGGCGCGCATGGCGACTCGCTCGAAGAGCTGCAGCAGCAGAACCGCGAACTCGTCACCGCGCTCGACGAACTGCGCGAACGCCAGGAAGAACTCTCGCGCCTCACGCAGGAACTGGAGGCGACCAACCGCGGCGTGGTGGCGCTCTACGCCGAACTCGACGAGCGCGCCGAAGAACTGCGCCGCGCCGACATGATGAAGACGCGCTTTCTCTCGAACATGAGCCACGAACTGCGCACGCCGCTCAGTTCGATCCGCGCGCTCGCCAACCTGCTGCTCAACCGCCTCGACGGCGACCTGAGCGTGGAGCAGGAGCGCCAGGTCAAGCTGATTCTTTCGTCAGCGGAAAGCCTGGGCGAGACCGTCAACGACCTGCTCGACCTCGCGAAGATCGAAGCCGGCAAAACCGAGGTCGTGCCCGCGTGGTTCGCGGCCGCCGACCTCTTCGCGGCGCTGCGCACGATGCTCGCGCCGCTGCTCGATACGCCGGACGTCACGCTCGAATTCGGCTCCACGGCAGGCCTGCCGCAGCTTTACACCGACGAGCCCAAACTCACGCAGATCCTGCGCAATTTCGTTTCGAATGCGCTCAAGTACACCGAGCGCGGGCAGATTCGCGTGGGCGCCCAGTGCATGCCCGGCGACGGCGACGAGGCACGCATCACCTTCTTCGTCGCGGACACGGGCATCGGAATTGCTCCCGAACACCACCAGATCATTTTCGAGGAGTTCAGCCAGGTGCAGAACCGCCTGCAGCAGCGCGTGAAGGGAACGGGTCTTGGCCTGCCGCTGTGCCGCAAGCTCGCGGCGCTGCTGGGCGGAGAAGTGGGCGTGGAAAGCGAGCCCGGCGTGGGCTCGACGTTCCGTCTGAACGTGCCGGTGCGCCTCGCGACGTCCATCGAAGACGAACCCGAGACCTCGGGGAACGCGGCGCCATGAACGCGCACACCACGCTCATCCTCAACGTCGACGACAACGAAGGCGCGCGTTACGTGAAGTCGCGCGTGCTGCGCCACGCCGGCTACCCCGTGATCGAAGCCGCGACGGGCCAGGCCGCCCTCGAAGCCGTGCGCGCGCAGGCGCCTGCGATCGTGCTGCTCGACGTGAAGCTGCCCGACATCAGCGGTATCGAGGTGTGCCGCCTCATCAAGGCGGACCCGGAGACGAACTCCACGCTCGTGCTGCAAACCTCCGCCGCCGCGGTGCAAACGCGCGACAAGATTCTCGCGCTTGACGGCGGCGCCGACAGCTACCTCACCGAGCCCGTCGAGCCCGCCGAGCTGGTGGCGAACGTGCGCGCGCTCCTGCGCCTCTACGCTGCCGAAAAGGCGCTGCGCGACGCCGACCGCCGCAAGGACCGCTTTCTCGCGACGCTCGCGCACGAACTGCGCAATCCGCTCGCGCCGATTCGCAACGCCATCGAACTGCTCGATCCGCGCCACGGCGCGAACGACGCCATGCGCGCCGACGCGCGGCAAATCGCGAGCCGCCAGGTCGAGCATCTCGGCCGCCTCGTCGACGACCTGCTCGACGTCTCGCGCATCTCGCACGGCAAGATCGCGCTGCAGATGGGCACGCTCGACCTGCGCGAGATCGTCCAGATCGCCGTGGAAACGAGCCGGCCCTTCCTCGACGCGAAATCGCAAACGCTCACAGTCGAGATCGACTGCGAGCCGTGCCATGTGACCGGCGACGCGATACGCGTGGCGCAGATCATCAGCAACCTGCTCTCCAACGCCGCGAAGTACACGGCCGCGGGCGGCCAGATCGCATTGCGGCTTGAAGCGGACGTCTACGAGATCCTGATTCGCGTGCGCGACAATGGCATCGGCATCGCCCCCGACGAGCTGCCCTATGTGTTCGAGCTTTTCATGCAGTCGCGCGAAGCCGTGAAGCGCGCCGACGGCGGCCTCGGCATCGGCCTCGCTCTCGTGCGCGAACTCGCGGAACTGCATGGCGGCTCGGTGAGCGCGCATTCGGACGGGCTTGGGCACGGCTCGGAGTTCGTCGTGCGTCTGCCGCTCGCGCGGGCGCCGCCGTGCGAAGCGCCGCACGACGACAAGCAAGGCGCCGGGGAACAGACCGCGCCGCCGCGCCGCCGCGTGCTGATCGCCGACGACAACGTCGATTCCGCGTCCTCGCTGCTCATGCTGCTGGAACTCGAAGGGCACGAGGTGCGCGTGGCGCACGACGGCCAGAGCGCGCTCGCGCTCGCGCAGAGCTTCCTGCCCCACGTGGCGATTCTCGACATCGGCTTGCCCGGCATGGATGGTCACGCGCTGGCGAAAGCGCTGCGCGCCGAACCGGCCACCGCGCACGTGCAATTGATCGCGCTCACGGGCTACGGCCAGGAGAGCGACCGCCAGGCGGCGAGCGAGGCTGGCTTCGACCGGCATCTGGTCAAGCCCGCGCCGTTCGACGAGATCCTGCGGGAAATCGAAAGCGCACCGCCGGATTGAGTGACGCGGTGCGGTCCGCCTGCCGACCGTTCGCGCCACCCGATCCCCGTTCGCGCCCGTTTCCCCACGCTTCGTCGCATCCCGCTCGCACGCCCCGCCCCCACTCACCACACTGCAGACATCGCCCCCGCTCGACTCGCGAAGGAGAGCCAGCATGTCCGCCATCATTGCCGCGCACATCGTCGCCGCAACGCTTTCTGTCATACTCGGAACCGCCGTCATGCTGGCCGAAAAGGGCAGCGCGCGGCACAAGTGGCTCGGCCGTCTCTGGGCGCTGACGATGTTCGCCGCCGCGCTCAGTTCGTTCGACATCCGCGAGCTGCATCCGGGGCATCTGTCCTGGGTGCACGGCCTGTCGCTGCTGACGTTCGCGAGCGTCGGGCGCGCCATCTGGGCGATCCGCCACGGCAACGTCCGCGGCCATCGCCTTGCCATGCGCGGTTCGTTCTTCGGTCTCATCGCTGCGGGTCTCGCCGCCGTTGCGACGCCGCACCGGTTGCTCAACCTCATCGTCACGAGCTGGATCGCATGATTCCTGGCACGCACGTCGAGTTTCCGAACGCCGCCGCACGCCTCCCCGCGCCGGCGGCCAATGTCCTGCTCGCCGGGTTCGCGCGCGAGGGCGTGATCGTCGTGATCGGCAACGCGCTGATTGCGGTCGCGCTCACCGCCGCGGGCGTGCACGAGCGATTCATCGACAACCTCGTCTTCAGCCAGGCGATCGGGCTTTCGATCATGCTGCTGCTCGACGTCGGCCGCTTTTTCCTGCAACGCCACAATGCGCTCACGGGCCCGCGGCTCGCCCTCGCGATGGTGCTCGCCATCGTGCTCGGCGCGTCGCTCGGGCGCGGCATCGCGAGCGTGGTGCTCGGGATCGGCTTGCACAACGCGTTCGCGACAAAGGACCTCGCGCTCACCGGCTGGATCGCGCTGACCGCCACGCTGCTCGTCACCTGGTACGGCTGGTCGCGCACGCGCATTGCCGAGCTGAGCGAGCAGGTCGCGCACACGGCATGGCAAAAGGAAGCCGCCGAGCGCACGGCGCTCAGCGCGCGCCTGCAGGCGCTGCAGGCGCAGATCGAGCCGCACTTTCTCTTCAACACGCTGGCGACGCTCGACAGCCTGATCGCGTCCGACCCGCCGCGTGCGCGCGACCTGCTCGCGAGCCTCAACCGCTTCCTGCGCGCGACGCTGGAGGCCTCGCGCGCGCAAAGCGAAACGCTCGCGGTGCAGTTCAAGGTGCTCGAATCGATGCTCGCCGTGCACGCCATGCGCATCGGCCCGCGCCTCGCCTACGCGCTCGACCTGCCGCGCGATTGCGCAGAACTTCCGGTGCCGCCCATGCTGTTGCAGCCGCTCGTGGAGAACGCGCTCAAGCATGGCATTCAGGGTGCGCTCGAGGGCGGCAGAATCGACGTCCTCGCACGCCGCGACGGTGAGCATGTCGAGCTGAGCGTGACCGATACGGGCCCCGGCTTCGGCGCGACGCCGGGCACCCAGGGCGCGGGCGTCGGGCTCGTGAACGTGCGCGAGCGGCTTGCGGCGCTCTATGGCGAGCAAGCGTCGCTCACGCTGATCGAGAACGTTCCGCATGGCCTCGTTGCGCGGGTCCGCCTGCCGCTGCGCGATTCCGTTGGCGCAAGCGTGCAGGAGTCCAGATCATGAAACGCCACACGCCCGCCGATACCGCACAGCAAAGCGACGCCGCGCACCGGTCGCCCGACGCCCCGACCGCGCTGATCGCCGAGGATGAGCCGCTGATCGCCGCCGCCCTGGAGCGCGAACTCGCCACCGTGTGGCCGGAACTGCGCATCGTGGCGACGGCCGGCAACGGCCACGACGCCATCGAGCGCATCGGCGCGCTCGCGCCCGACATCGCGTTCCTCGACATCGCCATGCCGGGCGCGACCGGCCTCGATGTCGCGCGCTCGTGCGCGAATCTCGCCGCGCCGCCGCAGATCGTGTTCGTGACCGCCTACGACGCCTACGCGCTCGAAGCCTTCGAGGCCGCGGCCATCGACTATCTGCTCAAGCCCGTGGAGACAGCGCGGCTTGCGCGCACGGTGGAGCGCCTGCGCGCCCGGCTCGCTCGATCGTCAGCGAACGACGCCGAGGCGCCGCAGATGCAGGCCGATCTGCAACGCGTGCTGCGCCAGCTGGTAACGATCACCGAGGACGTCCGCGAAGCGCGTGCCGGTGCGCGAGCGGGCAATGCCGAGAGCGCACCGCGCGGGACGCCGCTGCGTTATCTGCGCGCCTCCAGCGGCAATGACATCCGCATGGTGCCGGTGGAAGATGTTTTGTACTTCGAAGCAGCCGACAAATATGTCGTGGTCACGACACGCAGCGGCGAACTGCTGATCCGCACGAGCCTGCGGGAGTTATGCGCGCAACTGGACCCGGCGCGCTTCTGGCAGGTTCACCGCGGCACGGTGGTCAACGTGGACCAGGTGGAATGCGCCTCGGTCAGCGCGATCGGGAAGATGACGTTGAGGCTGCGCGGCCATGCGGGCGCCCTCGACGTGAGCCGCCAATACGCCCACCTGTTCAAGCAGATGTGACGCGCGCCGCGACAACGGCAAACGCCTTCAACGCGGCTCGCGTTTCAAATACCGCTGGGGCGGCTCGCCCATCGTCTTGCGGAACATCGAGATGAACGCACTCGAATTCGCATAGCCGAGTTCGGCCGCGATCTCCGCCACGCGCACGCCCTGGGCGAGCTTCGACACGGCCTCGACGATGCGCAGCTGCTGGCGCCAGTGGCCGAACGTCAACCCGGTCTCATCCTTGAAGCGCCTCGCGAGCGTGCGCTCGCTCGCCCCCACGCGCTCGCCCCAGATCGCGAGCGAGTCGCCGTTGGCCGGCGCCGCCAGCAGGAAATCGCAAATCTGCCGCAAACGCCGGTCGAGCGGCAGCGGCAATCCGCCGCCCGAGGCCTCGCGCGAAGCGCGCATTTCACTGAGCAACAGCGGCGTAATGAGCGCATGGCGGCTCTCCGGGTCGCGCTCGCGGTCTTCGACCAGCGCCGCCACCAGTTCGCGCAACAGCGGCGAAACCCGCACCGTGTGGCATGCGGATTCCGGCCACGGCGACGCCTCCGGCTCGAACGACACGCTATGCATGCACACCGCGCTCGTCGCGATCCACTCGTGGCCCACGCGCGGCGCGATCCACAGTCCGCGCTGCGGCCCGAGCGTCCACATGCCGATGGGCGTCGTCACGCGCAGCACCCCGCTCATCGTGAAGACGAACCGCCCCTCATCGTGCAAATGCCACGTTTCCCTATGGGTGGCGTCGCATTCATAGCTTGTCGCCATGATTGGCCGTTCGCGCTTGCGGTGCGTGATTTCGGGCCGTTGCCGCCAGATCTGATCCACGATCGGAAATTCCTTCGCTTATTTTCCAGAAAAATAGCTGTTTTGTGCAATTTATGCCCGGCACGTCGCGCGCCGGGTCGCCGTGTCTCTTATTTTGCATCGAATGGCGATTCATTGCTAATGCGAACGATAATGATTCTCTATATTAGGAATGGATATTCCAGAGAGCCGATTTGGCGACCTAGACGGCCCCTCCCTCCTGCGCCGCGGCACTGCCGCCGAGATACGTGGCGCGCACGCGGTTGTCGTCGGCCAGTTCGTGGGCCGAACCCGCGAGCGCCACACGGCCGCCTTCCAGCACATAGGCCCGGTTCGCGATCCGCAGCGCCTGGCGTGCGTTCTGCTCCACGAGCAGCACCGCCGTGCCCGCGTGGCTGATGCGCGCAATCACTTCGAAGATCGCGCGCACGAGCTTGGGCGCGAGCCCCATGGAAGGCTCGTCGAGCAGCACGAGCTTTGGCTTGAGCATGAGCGCACGCGCAATCGCGAGCATTTGCTGCTCGCCGCCGCTCAGCGTGCCGGCGAGTTGATCCTTGCGCTCGCGTAGCCGGCTAAACGTTTCGTATGCCTTATCAATGCCCTGGTCGAGCGCGCCGGCGTCGCGCCGCAAGAGGTAGCCGCCCAGGCGCAAGTTTTCCTCGACCGTCAACCCGCCGAAAATGCGCCGCCCTTCCGGCACGTGCCCAATCCCAAGCGCGACGATGCGATGCGACGGCAGCCCGGCGAGCGCCTGCCCCTCGAACGCAATGCTGCCGCCGCGCGGACGCAGCAGTCCAGAGATGGTGCGCAGCGTCGTGGTCTTGCCCGCGCCGTTGGCCCCGAGCAGCGCGACGATCTCGCCCGGCCCGACGTCGAGCGAAACGCCGTGCAGCGCTTCGATGTTGCCGTAATTCACGCGCAGGTCGCGAACGTCGAGGAGTTTGCCGGTCGTGTCTAACTCCATAGCGACTTCTCCCCGTCCGTGGCGTCGGGTCCGTCGTCTTCCTCGGCCGTGCCCAGGTAGGCGTCGATCACCACCGGGTCGTTCTGGATCTGCGCGGGCGTGCCCTCAGCAATGATCTCGCCATGATCCATCACGATGATGCGGTCGGACACGCCCATTACGAGCGCCATGTCGTGCTCGATCAGCAGCACCGTCACGCCCAGGTCGCGGATGCGGCGGATCTGCGCCATCAACGCGTGCTTTTCGGTTGGGTTCATGCCGGCGGCGGGCTCGTCGAGCAACAAGAGGCGTGGCTGGCTAGCCAGCGCGCGGGCGATTTCCAGCCTGCGCTGATCGCCATACGGCAGGTCCGAGGCATATTCGCTCGCGCGCGCGCCGAGCCCCACGAGATCGAGCCAGCGCTGCCCGAGCGCGCCATGCTCGGCGGCTTCGGCGCGCGCGGCGCGCGTGCCCACCAGTTCCGCCACGAGGGCCGTGTGCAGGCGATGATCCATGCCGATCAGCACGTTCTCGAAGGCGCTCATATGGTTGAACAGGCGGATGCCCTGAAACGTGCGCGCAATGCCGCGATGCACGTTGCGATGGGGCGCACCGCCGCCAAGCGGCTCGCCGCGCCAGACGAGGCGGCCGCCGCTCGGGCGGATCACGCCCGTCAGGCAGTTGAACACCGTGGTCTTGCCCGCGCCGTTCGGGCCGATCAACGCGAGAATCTCGCCGCTGCGCACCTGGAAGGTAATGCCACCGATCGCGCGCACGCCGCCAAAGCGGCGCTCGAGGCCATGCACCTCGAGCAGGGTTTCGCGCGCGGCGGCGGCTTCGAGGCCGCCGCTATCGGCGAGAGAAACGGCCGCCCCGGTTTCCTTGCCCGCCGCTTCCGCCGCTTCCGCTTCGTGCGCTACCGTCTCTTCTTCGGGCCGCGGCGCGGCACGCCTCACGCGCGCGGGCCACAGGCCTTGCGGGCGCAACAACATGAGCACGACGAGCGCCACGGCAAAGCCGAAAATACGCCACAGGTTCAGGAAGCGCAGCATTTCCGGCAGCCCCGCGACGATCAGCGCGCCGAGTATCACGCCGGGGATGCTGCCGCGTCCGCCCATCACGACGACGATAAGGATCGTCACCGACTGCAGATACGTGAACGCCGTGGGGTCGATCGTGCCGAAGCGTGCGGCGAACAGACTGCCCGCGAGGCCGCCGATCAGCGCGCCGATCACGTACGCGAGCATCTTCACGCGCAAGGTCGCGACACCCACCGCCTCGGCGGCGGCTTCGTCCTCGCGGATGCTGGTCCACGCACGCCCGAGCCGCGAGCGTCCGAGCCGCACCGCGAACACCAGCACGGCGATGAAGAACGCCATGCCCAGCACGTACACCGAGCGCGGCGAGCTGAACTCGAAGCCGAACAGGTTCGGCGGTTCGATGCCGTAGATGCCGTTCGGCCCACCGGTAATGTCGAGATTGGTGGCGACGATGCGCGTGATCTCGCCGAAGCCGAGCGTGACGATGGCGAGATAGTCGCTGCGCAGGCGCAGCGTGGGATAGCCGATCACGACTCCGGAAGCGCCCGCGAACACCAGGCTGAACGGCAGCGTCGCCCAGAACGAGAAATGCAGCAGCGTCTCGAGCAGCGCCGTGGTATAGGCGCCGATGGCGAAAAAGGCCGCGTAGCCGAGATCGAGCAACCCGGCATAGCCCACGACGATGTTCAACCCGAGGCCCAGAATCGCGTAGGTGATGATAGTGAGCCCGACGTCGACGATATAGCCGCTCGCAAACTTGGGCAGCGCGATCGCCAACGCGATCAGCACGCCGGAAACGACCCATGAGGTGTCCGTGGCCCGCGCGCGCATATCTCACATCCTCTCGACCACGCGTTCGCCGAACAGCCCGGTAGGCTTCACCACGAGCACGGCGATCAGCACACCGAACACGAACACGTCGGTCCACTGCGAAGACACATACCCCGCGCCGAACGCCTCCAGCAAGCCGATCAGGAAGCCGCCCACCATCGCCCCCGGAATATTGCCGATACCGCCGAGCACGGCCGCCGTGAACGCGCGCAGCCCGAGCACGAAACCCATGAAGAAGTTGATCTGCGTGTAGAAGAGCCCTTCCATCACGCCCGCGACCGCGGCGAGCACCGAGCCGATGAAGAACGTGAGCTGGATGAGCCGCTCGACGTCGATGCCCATGAGCCGCGCCGCATCCTGGTCGATGGCGAGCGCGCGCATGGCCGTGCCGACAAACGTATGGTGTACGAACAAATACAGCGCGATCATCAGCGCGAAGCTGGCCGCGATTATGCCGATCTGCGCAAACGTGATGTGCACTTGCGCGATGTCGAAGCCGGTATGCGTGAGCAGGTGCGGATACGTGCGAAAGCCCGCGCCGTAAGCGATCAGCACGCCATTCTCCAGCAGCAGTGAAACGGCTAGCGCCGTAATGAGAATGGACAGGCGCGGCGCGCGCAGCAACGGCTGATAGGCCACGCGCGCGATCGCCACGCCGAGCACGCCGGTCGCGAGCAGGGCCGCCGCGAAGGCCACGAACAGCGCGAGCACGAGCGGCAGGCGAGCGGCCGCGAGCGCGGAGAGCGCGGTCCAGCCCACGAACGCGCCCACCATGAAGAGATCCCCGTGTGCGAAGTTGATGAGCCGGATGATGCCGTAGACCATCGTGTAGCCGAGGGCGACGAGCGCGTAGAACGAGCCGATCGTCAGCCCCTCGATGACGAACTGGAAAAAGGTGCTCATGAGCGGCCCGGCGCGCTTACTTCATTGCCACCCACTTGCCGTTTGCATCCTGGCGTTGGTAGGGCTCGAACTGATCGTTATGCACGACGACCGTGATGTACACGGCGCGGCTGCGGTCGCCCTTCGGATTGAAGCCGATCGTCCCCGTGGCGCCCTGGTAGTTCGTGATCTTGTGCAGCGCGGTGCTGATGTCGGCGGGCTTTGCCGACTTGCCGTCGGCGATGGCCTTGGCGGTCACGCCCACCGCGTCGTACTCGTACACCGAGTACGGCCCCGGCCCCTGGCCATAGGACTTGTTGTACTGATCCAGGTAGTCGTGCGCGCCAGGCAGGAACTGCGCGAGCGGCGCAGTCGTGATGATCATGCCGTCGGCGGCCGGCCCTGCCGTCTTCATGAGCGTGGGGTCATTGGTGCCGTCGCCGCCCATGAAGGTCATCTTCAGACCCACCTGGCGCGCTTCCTTCACGAGCAGGCCCGCTTCGGAGAAATAACCCGTGTAATAGATCACGTCCGGCTTGAGCGAGGAAACCTTGGTGAGCGTAGGCGAATAATCCATCTGGCCCGGCGTGATCGAGTCGGCGTAGACGACATCCACGCCCATCTTCTTGAGCGATTCCACGGTGTTCTGCGCGAGACCCTTGGCATAGGTCGTGTTGTCGTCGATCACCGCCGCGCGCTTCACGTGCAGCGAATTCTTCATGAAGCTGGCCGCGAAAGGCCCTTGCTCGTCGTCACGGCCAATCGTGCGAAACACGTTGTCGTAGCCCATTTCCGTGAGCTTCGGATTGGTCGAGGCATCGAGCACGTAGGGAATGCCGGCGCGGTGGAAGGCGGTCAACTCGGGTAAAGCCGCGCTCGAGCAGTAGCCGCCCGCCACGGCAACCACGCCCGCGTCCACGAGTTTCTGCGCGGCCTGAACCGCCGTTTGTGCGTCGCACGCGTCGTCCTCGGGCACGAGTTCGATCTGCTTGCCGAGCACGCCGCCCGCCGCGTTGATCTTGGCGGCCGCGAGCTTTGCGCCGTTCAGGATATCGGTACCCGCAGCGGCGCTGCTGCCCGAAAGCGGCACCGGCACACCGATCTTGATGGTCTGCGCTTGTGCGAGTCCAGGCGCCAGCGCGGCAAGCGTAAAGAGAGTGAGCGCGAGGGTTGCGTGCAGCGCGCCATTGTTCTGAGGATTCATATGAGCGGCTCCTGAGCGTGGACCCGACCGGGCGATGCCGCAACGCAGGCGAGCCCGCGCGGTCAGTTAGCGAAACGAAATAATTCGTCCGGTGCGATGCCCTGCAGGTCTTGCTCGCTCATGGCGCGCAGCTTGCATGGGTACCGGCGCATAACGACTTATCCATGATAGATGCATGCCACCATTTAGCTGCCATAGGGTATGCGCGTATACAAATTGCGTGCGCTCGCGGCAGCGTGAAGGTACTTTGTATACACGCAGGGAGGGGCGCGAATGAAGACCATCGTACTGGGCGGCGGCATAGCGGGCGTCACGAGCGCGTATTACCTCGCGCGCGACGGCCGCGACGTCACCGTTATCGAGCGACGTGCAGGCGTTGCGCTCGAAACCAGTTTCGCCAACGCGGGGCTCGTCGCGCCGGGCCACTCGTACACGTGGGCCTCGCCCCGTGCGCCGAAAATTCTGCTCAAATCGCTGTTCGTCGAGGGCCAGGCGCTGCGCCTGCGCCTGAAAGCCGATCCGCACATGTGGGCATGGTGCGCGCAATTCCTGCTCAACTGCACCGAGGCGCGCTCGCGTGAAAACACCTCGCGCAAGGTGAGGCTGTGCCGCTATTCGCAGCATCAACTGCAGGAGGTCACGGCGCGCGAGCAGCTCGAATACGACCTCATCAGCCGCGGCCTGCTCTATCTCTATCGCGACGCCGCCTCGTTCGAGCGCGGCCGCGCCCACATGTCGATCCTCGTGGAAAACGGACTGCCGCTCGAAACGCTCGACGCCGCCGCGGTCGCGGCACGCGAGCCCGCGCTCGCCCACGCGCGCGAGCGCATTGCGGGCGCGATCTACTGCCCTAGCGACGCAAGCGGCGACGCCCACCGCTTCACTCGTGGGCTCAAGGAAGTTTGCGAACGTATGGGCGTGCGCTTCGTGTTCGACGCCCCCATCGAGGCCATCGAAGCCGCCGGCGACCGCATTGTCGGCGTGCGCACGAGCGCGGGCGTGATCCAGGGCGACGACTACGTGCTCGCACTCGGCTCCTGGTCGCCGATCCTCGCGCGGCCACTCGGCTATCGCATCGCGGTCTATCCTGTGAAGGGCTATTCGGCCACGTTCCCCTGCGGGCCCGGGCATCGCCCGCCCGAGATGGGCGGGGTAGACGAGAATCACCTCGTGGCATGGGCGCGTTTTGGCGCGCGCCTGCGCTTCACGGCCACCGCGGATTTCGCGGGCTACGACACGCGCCACACGCCCGCCGATTTCACTTCCATGATGCAGGCGGCGCGCGAACTCTTTCCCGAGGGCGCCGACTACACGCAGCCCGCGTACTGGGCCGGGCTGCGCCCGATGACTCCGGAAGGCACACCGCTGATCGGCCGCACGCGCCATCGCAACTTCTTTCTGAACACGGGTCACGGGCACATGGGCTGGACCATGTCGTGCGGCACCGCAAAACTGCTCGCCGACATCATGGCCGGGCGCGAGCCTGAACTCGACATGACGGGATTGACGCTGAGATGAACGCTACCGCACCGCCGCAAAGTCACGAGGATGCCTACACAAAGCTCGATTTCGCGCTCGACGGCGGCATTGCCCGCCGCGCCGCGATCGGCCTCGTCGTGCTGGCCACCGATCATACGATCGAATACGAATGGCGCGACCTGTTGCGCCAGCCAGGCGTGGCGTTCTACGAGAGCCGCCTCGAGAATTCGCCGGACATCACGCCGCCCCGCCTCGCGGACATCGAGGCGCGCATCGCGCCCGCGGTGAGCCTCATGCTGCCTGGCGAGCGCCTCGACGTGGTGGCGTTCGGCTGCACGTCGGCTTCGATGGTGATAGGCGAGGAAAAGGTCGCGGCGCGCATCCGCGAGGCCCGGCCGGACATTGCCTGCACCACGCCGATCACGGCCGCGCTCGCCGCGCTAAAGGCGCTCGAGGTCCGCCGCGTGGCGCTGCTGACGCCCTACGTGCGCACCATCAACGACTTCATGCGCGATTACATCGAGGCGCGCGGCGTGGCTGTCACGCGCATGGCTTCGTTCGAGCACGCGGACGATAACGAGGTGGCCCGCATCGATGCGAATTCGATTCGCAGTGCGATAGACACGCTGGCGCGCCACGACGACGCCGACGCGGTGTTCGTGTCGTGCACCAGCCTGCGCGTGGCCGCGCTCGTGCCTCAGATCGAAGCGCAAACCGGCAAGCCCGTGCTGTCGAGCAACTACGCGATGGCGTGGCATGCACTGCGGCTCGCGGGGGTGCACGATAGCGAGCCGCAGCTGGGGCGCTTGTTCGCGCGCCAGTGAGCCTCAGTGAGCCTCAGCGGGCTTTAATGCCCAACGCGATGATCGATCAACTCCTTCACGACCCGCGGGTCGCCATCAACAAGAGAAGAACAACGCGCCGGCACCTGATGCACCGGCGCGAACATCAGCTGATGAAATCAGGCGTATATGGGCCTTCCCGCCAGCGCGCTGCGAATCGCACCCGCGAGGTCCCCGGCGGCGAATTTCGCCACATAGCCGCTCGCGCCGGCATTCTTCACGTGCGCTTCATTCGCGGTGCCCGTGAGCGATGAGTGAATCACCACGGGAATATCCACGGTGCGCGGGTCCGCCTTGATCTTGCGTGTCAGCGTGAAGCCGTCCATCTCCGGCATTTCGAGGTCGGTCAGCACGAGCGCAATGCGATCCTTCGCGCGCACGCCGTCGCGTTCCGCGCTCGTCGCAATCGCGTCGAGCTGCTTCCATGCTTCGAGGCCCGTCTTCGCCATCGTGTATTCCACGCCGAGTGCCTTGAGGCTCTGGCCGATCAGCTCGCGCGCGAAACCCGAGTCGTCGGCGGCCAGCACCTTCGCGCCCGGCGGAATCATCGCGGGCTCGCCCACGTCCTCCGCCACAACCGCGCCGTGCTGCGCCGGGAACACGTCGCGCAGCACCTGCTCCACGTCCACCACCTGCACGAGCTTTTTGCTCTCGGGGTCGTTTTCGAGCCGCGCGATGCTCGTCACGCGGTTGCCCATCGTGACGTCGGCGGTCAACACCTGGCTCCATTCGAGCCGCACGATCTCGTCCACGCTTTCGAGTGCGAAACCCTGGGTGGAGCGCGCGAATTCGGTCACGAGCAGGATATTCAGGCCCGTGGCCGGCTCGCAGCCCATGAGCCGCGGCAGATCGATCACGGGCATCACCTGGCCGCGGATGTTCGCCGCGCCCAGCACGTAGGGGGACGACGCCGCGATCGGCGTGATCGCCGGCATGCTCAGGATTTCCCGTACCTTGAAAACGTTGATGCCGAAGGCTTCGCCAACCTCGCTGCCCGGCGCCGCGCCGAGTCTGAAAAGCAGCAGCTCGAACTGGTTCGTGCTCGTCAGGCGGGTTCGTTCGTCGATTGCGAAGCCGCTGTCCATGATTCTCTCGTGTCCTTTTCCTCTGGCGTGATGCGTGCGGCATCCGCTTCCTGCCCTCGTCTACGGCCTGGCGCGGAAAATCTTGAGCCCACTGCTTTGAGCCCGCTGCTCCCGCACGACCGTGCCGGATCAGGACGCGTTCACACGTCTTCGCGCACGCGGCCAGCGGCGTGCTCGCGCAGCTGCGCCGCGCAGGCCTGGGCGCTCACCGGCCTGCCGAACAGGTAGCCCTGCTGGCGCTCGCAGCGCAGCGAGCGCAGGAACGACGCCTGCTCGGGCGTTTCCACGCCTTCGGCGGTCACGCGCATGCCGAGCGAATGCGCCATCGCCACGACGGCCTGGGTGATCGCCACGGAGTCGCGGTTGTCGGGCAGGCCCGCCACGAACGTGCGATCGACCTTCAAGTGGTGCAGCGGAAAACGCTTCAGATACGAAAGCGACGAATAGCCGGTGCCGAAGTCGTCCACCGAAATGCGCACGCCAATGGCGTTCAGCGCGTGCAGGAGGGGCAGCACGCTCTGGCTGTCGCTCATGAGAATGCCTTCGGTGATCTCCACTTCGAGCGCATCGGGCGCGAGGCCCGTGCGCGCGAGGCAGCCCTCCACCTGTTCGACCAGGCCGTCCGCGATCTGGCGCGGCGAGAAGTTGACCGCCATGACGAAGTCGGGCGCGAAGAGGCGCCGCCACTGCGCGGCCTGGCGGCACGCGTGCTCGAGCATCCACTGGCCGATCGGGATGATCATGCCGGTGTCCTCGGCCACGGGGATGAACTCCACCGGCGAGACCTGGCCCAGCTCCTCGCTCTCCCAGCGCAGCAGCGCCTCCGCGCCGATCATGCGGCCGCTTTCGCCATCCACGATCGGCTGATAGACGAGGCGCAGCTCGCCCGAGGCGAGCGCGCGGCGCAGCCCCCGCTCGATCTGGAAGCGGCGCTGCAGGCGCTGGCGCAGCTCGGTCGTGAAGAACTGGAACTGGTTGGTGCCGCGCTGCTTGGCCGCGTACATGGCCGAGTCGGCGTTGCGCATGAGCGCGGCGGCGCTGCGGCCATCGTCGGGATACAGGCTGATGCCGATCGAAGCGCCCAGGTAGTACTCGTTGCCCGCCACCGCGAACGGCGCGGCAATCGCGCCGAGGACGCGCTGCGCGAGCGCGACGAGCTCGTCCATGTCGTCATAGCAGCACACCGCGATCACGAATTCGTCGCCGCCCACGCGCGCAAGCGTGTCAGCCTCGCTCACGCAGCCGGTGAGGCGGCGCCCCACGTCGCGCAGCAGCGAGTCGCCCGCTTCGTGGCCGCCCGTGTCGTTGACCTTCTTGAAGCCGTCGAGATCGACGAAGAGGAGCGCGGGCTTCGCCGAACACGTCGCGCGCTCCAGCAGCGCATGCATGCGCTCGGCAAGAAAGGTGCGGTTGTACAGGCCGGTGAGCGCGTCGCGCGTGGCGAGGTAGCGCAATTGCTGCTGCGCCTCGCGCACGGGCCCGATGTCCGTGAACGAGACCACCACGGAGACCGGCTCGCTTTCGCCGGGCCGGAAGATCGGCAGCACGTTCTCGCTCACCCAGACGATCTCGCCATCCGCGAGTTCGAGGCCGACCGTCTCCCCGAGCACCGGCTCGCCCGTTTCGAGCGCCTTCATGCTCGGGCGCTTCGAGGCGGGCAGGGGCTTGCCGCTTTCGTCGAGCACGCGCGGAATCACCTTCATGATGCTCAGGCCGATGGCGTCCTCGGGCAGGCGCAGGAGGCGCCGCGCGCTGCGGTTGCAGGCGAGCACGGTGTCGTCGCGCGCCTGCATTACGATGCCTTCGTTGAGATGGTCCACCACGAGGCGATGGTGCTCCTCGCTGAGTGCGAGACGCTCGGCAATGGTCTGCTGGTTGAGCATGGCCGCGACGCTGCGGGCGATGTCGCACAGCAGCGCCTCCTCGGCCGCGCTGGGCCGCCAGGGCCGGCTCTGGTACACGGCGAGCGCGCCCAGCACGCCGCCGTGGTCGTCGTCGAGCCGCGTGGTCCAGACCGCGCGCAGGCCGCTGTCGAGCGCGATGCGGCGGTACTCGCCCCACTCGTGCGCGAGTTCGTAGTCCTCCACGCACACCGTGCGCCGCTCGGCGATCGCGGTGCCGGAGGGGCTCGTGCCGGAACCGACCGGCGTGCCGTCGAACGCGGCGTAATACTGCGCCGGCAAGTTCGGCGCACTGCCGATGCGCAAGCGCTGGCCGTCGGCATCGAGTTGCAGGACCGCGCAGTTCGCGCCCGCGCCCAGCAGCCGGCCGGCGCGGCAGCAGACCTCCGCCAGCAGTTCCGGCAGCGGCATGCTGCGCGACACCAGCCGCAATACGCTGCGCTCCTGTGCGAGCGCTTCATCGGCGCCGTTTGTTGCCCCGTCCGATTCTTTCGACACCTCCGACTGACCGCCCCGTGATCCCGCTGCGCCGAACGCTCCCGCCGCTTGGGAATAGACCATACCTTCTTCCCCTCTTGTTGCCGCGGCGCGTGCAGTGCACGCAGCGCCTGCGGCCGGCTTGATCTCAAGTGTGGTGCGCGGCAAACCGTCCGCCGTCAGGCGAGCGACTACGCCGCCCCTGCGTTAACGGCAAGGGCGGCGCGATTCTTGAAGCCTTGGGAGGGAAAGGCGCGGGGCCGGCGGCGAGCCGGATAACAGAGCGCGGACGGGAAGGCGCGCCGGTTGGGCGGGTATGCGCGGCGCGTTGGGGGTCGCGAGGGTAAACACTGAGGGAGTTCGGCTCGTCCTGGCCAACTGCGCGCCGCACTTGGCTCGATCCACGAGCTTGCCCAAGAGCCGCAGGTGTAAGCGCGCCCGTTTCGATCGGCGCGGGAACGTGCAACAACGCGGACGCACTTCCCGTACAACCGCATTTCTCCGGCCGCGATGCGCTGCTACAAACGCCGCGTATTTCGAAAGCGCTTTCGATCGAATCAACGACGCGCATCATCAGGGCGCGCTATTCGACCGATTTTCAGTTTGTATTCTGGAATACGTGTCGCGCGCAGCATTGGAACACGATCCGAATAGGTCTGTTCGGCATTTCCCGTGTTAGCGTCGTATCGGTAAATAATGTATCGCTCGGGCGACTCGTTGCGACCGGTGTTCGGCAACAGGACGGATAACCCCTTAGCGTCGAAATAGACGCTTGCCGGGCGGGTTCGCTCTGCGAAGTCGATACGTTCCCATCGCTTCGCCCTGGCGTTGTAGCGAACGGCGACACCCTGTATGAAGTTCGAAGTGAATTCGCCAGATAAGACGAATGCACGCTCCCTCTCTCCTACGCAAACTGCTTGTATTTCGTCGCCCCGCGATTGACCCTCATCCCCTGGATAAAGCCTCACGGGCGAGGCTCCGTCTTTGCTGAGATAGTAAACCGCGGTGCCTTCTATGGGATGGTCGCGAAGCAACGTGAGCGTATGACTTCCGTCGCTTCCAAGTGTGCAACGCGCGACCGGCTCCATACCAATAGCGGATTGCGAAGCGGAGAAAACGCCAATGCACACGACCGGTATAAATACGGTTTTCTTCATTTCACCATATCGCGCAGTGGTTGCATTGAATCAGGGTCAGCGCTCAGCTGGTCCGCACACGCTTTGATCTTTTGATAGTAAATTCCGTTAGATAGACCGCGATAGAGTTTGTAAGCGCCATCGACCGAACGCGCCTTGTCTATCCAGTATTGCATGTACTCGGTTCCCAGCCCAATGTTCGTTGCATCATCGGTAAGCCGAGAGGAGGCATGCGCCGCCGCAGCTTCGGAGAACAATTGGTGTGTCTGCGCATCGCTCGGCATATGGCCCAAGCTTTTCTGCGCGCGATATTTGTAGACCTGTTGAACAGCGCCTTTTGTCATTTGCATTAGTCCTCTTGCGGTGCTGCCGCTTGGGGCTGCAGTAGAATCGAAACGCGATTCCATATAGATTTGGCAGATGACCAGATTCTCATCGAGCGTTGATCTGTTGTTAGTCTGTACAAGTTTCCGAATTTCGCGCAAGCGCGCCGAATCGTCAACCATTACCGTTACGGGCGTCGTGTTGGACTTCGGCGTAAATCTTGCCGTGTGCCTCTTGATTACCTTTTTTGCGGCGCTCATAGGAATTTGTCCCACTCTGGATTGATCGGGGTGTACTCTTCAAGAACGTGCAGGGTTGCCGACGTATCCCGATCGTTCGACACGCGCAGCGTATGGCCACGCGCATCCGTTATGCCTTCGTGTTCGTCGCCGTCCGATGTGACGATCCGATACGGAACCCCCTTTAGAGGCTTTCCGGTTCGTTCGTCAGTCAAACGGAAGTGCTGGTCGAAGGCATCGACTGGCGCGCTCGATGTCGTGGTTTTCGTGCGTTGGCCCATTAGCGCAGCTGCTTCCTCTGACGTGAAACTCATCGTCATGTTGCGCTCGGCGCGGAACACGGGCGGCGGACTACAACCGCAAAGGTTGACATCGCCGCTCAACGCCCATTGACTGCCGTTTGGCCCGGTGCCGGGCCAGCGCGGACCGCGCGGAGCAATGTGGCCTTCCTGCTCGAAAACGGGACAATATGTCCGCATGCCGATTGTTGAAATCTGTACGCACGGCGGCGGATTGGAACAGCTAATTGAATCCAGCCCTTCCGCAACGAACGCGCCGTTATCGGCCTTGTCTCCAATCCCTAGAAATGAGCGCTCCATACAGCCTCGCCTAACGAACTGAGTGAAAACGACCGGCGCCGCGATGCGACCGGCGAGCTAAACGGGCGAACATGCATGCCCGCTCAAGCTAGGTTCGGGCCGGAGCCACTAGCGGGATATGGGATTCATCCGAAAAAGTACTTTCATGGGGACGCAACGATTCACTACGCATCGCCGCGCAACATTGATTTGACGTTCGCCAAATCGTGACCAATAAGGCAACCAAATTGGAATGCCTAAATTTGCCCAGATCATTTGAGAAGCCATCTAACTTGTGGTCGTTGAATAAGACAGCTCAGCAAGTCCGACCGGGCGTAAGGTGTGCTCAATCGCGAAGGAACGGGCCACAAGCACCAAAAAGAAAAAGCCGCCCATCAATGAGCGGCCTTCCTGTTCACAAACGCTACGGGGGCCTTCGATCCCCCATGCACTCGCGAGTGACACCGTACAAGAAACGATGCCGTCGGATTGCATTGCACGAATACGGACGCCGACCAACGCAGGCGCCCGGCAAGGGTAAGGCTTACGCCTGGCTCTTATCGCTGCTTTCGCCGCTACCGTCCTTGTGGAACACGCGCTTGGTCGCGCGCTTGGTGGCCTCGTAGCCTTCGCGCGACGCATGCGCGATGCCGTGGCCCACTGTCTTCGCCGCGTGCGCGGTAGCGTGGCCGAAGTCGCGCGCGGCGTGGCCGGTTTTCGTGGCCGCTTCCTTCGAGTCGTGCTTGATGTTCTCCTTCACTTCGTGAAGGTCGGCGTGCGCCATCGTGCTGGCCATGCCCAGCACGAGCGCGCCAAGTATGAACCGTTTGGATTTCATCATCAGGCTCCCTTTTCTATTGTGATCGAATGACTGCGGACGCGTCGAGCATGACTGCCGCGCGTCCCGTGAGCAGCACGCGGCCCTCGCCGCGCACCGTAAAACCATAGAGTATCGTGTTGCCGCTGCCGCTCACGCGCTCCGCTTCGATCGCGAGCGGCGCGGCGAGCGTGTCGAGGCGCTCGATATGCGCCACGACGCTGCGCAAGCTCGCAAGAAAACCCACGCGCGGGCGGCCCGCCGCTGCGCCATCCAGCGCGCCGAGCAACGCGCCATGCACCGCCATCGCCTGCGCCGCGTACTCCACGCCACACACCGCCGCAAGGCGGCCGCGCGAGCGCAGCGGGTTGTGCGGATCGCGATGGCTGGTCGCCACGCAGCGGATACGCGTTTCGTCCCACACCTGTACCGCGTCGAGCAGGCACATCGCGCCGCTGTGCGGGATGCGCGCCGCGATCCATGCGCGGTCGAGCGGCGCGCTCGGCGCGGCGTTCGCGATCACGTCCGCAAGCGTAGCCGGGAGGGTGGCTTGCGTCGTCATGCGCCCTCCCCAGACGCGTCCAGGGGCGTGACGTCGATTTGCACGCGCAACTCGGGCATGTAGTCGATCACCACGCTCGCAGGCTGGCCGGATTCGTCCACGCACGCGAGCGCTTCGAGCAGCGGCAGCACGCGCGCGGCGGGATTATTGGTGCGCAGCGCTTCGAGTTCGGGCGAAGCGAGCTGCGTCGCGAGCGCTTCGGTGAGCGTCACGTCGAGGCGCGCGAGCGTCGACGCGCTCGCCTGCGGCGCGAGCACGAGCGCGACGCCGAATGCATCGGCCACGGGACGCAGCGCGTGCAGCGGCTCGGGATAGTCGGCGTCGTAGGCGATCAGCAAGGTGGGCACGCCATCCACGGCCACCTGGCACGCGCTCTCGAGCAGCCCCGCTGCGAAGCTGCCGTCGTGCGCGCACAGCACGTTCGACGTGGCGCGATCGCGCGTCGCGATGCTCCAGTAGCCCGCGGGCGCGTTGTGCACCGAGTTGTGAAAACGCGTGGGCGAAAGCAGGCGGTCGTCGCCGGCAAGCGCATCGCAGATTATGTGGCAGTTCTGACCATCGCCACCCGAGGCCGCGAACACGGCGGCAAGCGTCGTCGCGTCGCGGCCGCTCGCCGCGACGGCTTCGTGGCCCACGGCGAGCGCGGTCTTGACGACCGCCCCGGTGCGGCGGCGCTCGGCCGCCGGCAGCCCCTCCGGCGGCGGCAGCACCGTGCGTGCGCTCGCGTAGGGCGTGCGCGCGGCGAGCACGTCGGCCGTCTGCGGCCAGTTGGCGAGACCCGGACCGATCACGCCGACGCTTTCGATGAATGCGGAAAGTTTCATGGCGGTCATCCGTGATGTGCGCGGTCCGCGCGGCCGAACAGGAGGCTGCAATTCGTCCCGCCAAAACCGAATGAATTGCTGAGCGCGGCGCCCACTTGCGCCTCGCGGCTCTCCAGCACGTAGTCGAGGCCGAGCGCGGCGTCGGGCTGCGTGGTGTTGACGCCGGCGGGTACGAATCGATGGCGCAGCGCGAGCGCCGCGATCACGGCTTCTAGCGCGCCGGCCGCGCCGAGCGTATGTCCTGTCGCGCCCTTGGTCGAGCTGCACGGCGTGCGCTCGAACAACGCATTGATCGCGCGGCTTTCGGCGACGTCGTTGCTCGGCGTTGCCGTGCCATGCAGGTTGATGTAGCCGATTTCGCTGGCGGCCACGCCCGCGGCGGCAAGCGCCTGCGCCATCGCGGCGCGCGCGCCCAGCCCTTCGGGATGCGGCGACGACATGTGATGCGCGTCGCTCGATTCGCCCACGCCGAGCAGCAGGATGGCGTCGTCGTCCAGCGTGTCGGGCGTGCGCTCGAGGAAGGCGAACGCAGCGGCCTCGCCGATCGAAATGCCGTTGCGGTTCACGTCGAACGGGCGGCACGGATCGCGCGACAGCAGTTCGAGCGAGTTGAAACCGTACAGCGTCGTCAGGCACAGCGAATCGACGCCGCCCACCACGGCCGCATCGATCAGCCCCGCTTCGATCATGCGGCGCGCGGAGCCAAACACCTTCGCGCCCGAAGAACAGGCGGAAGAAATCGACGTGGCCGGCCCGCGCAGGCCGAAGTATGCGCGCACGAACGAGGCCAGCGCGAACGGGTTGTGCGTCTGCGCATAATGAAAGCCCGGCTTGAGCGCGCCGCTTTCCAGGTCGCGCTGCCGGTAGGCGTTCTCGGTTTCGAGAATGCCCGAGGTGCTGGTGCCGACGAACACACCCACGCGCTCGGCGCCATAGCGCGCGACGGCGGCCTCAATGTGTTCGGCGAAACCGTCCTGCGTGAAGCCGATCTGCGCGAGACGGTGGTTGCGGCACGCGTAGTCCTCCAGATCGGGGCGCAGCGTCTCGCTTTCGAGGCCCGCCACCTCGCCTATCCACGTATCGAGGTCCGCGCGCGCGAAGTCGCAGCGCGCGAGCCCACCGCGCTTGCCGCGCAGCGCGTCGAGCGTCGCGTCGAGCCCGCGCCCCAGGCAGCTGGTAGCGGTGAAATGCGAAAGGATCAGTGGTTTCACGTCAGTCGTTCCGTTGGCGCAGCGGTGGAATCAGGGTTGACCGGCTTCGCCGTCGAGGCACGCGCGCAGTGTGGTCCACTGCAGCTGGCGTTCGGCGGTGGCGCGCAGGAGCAGCGGCAGCACGTCGAGCACGAGCGGCTTGCCGCGCGCGTCGCGCGCCGCGTGGCCGTCGTGCACGAGCAGGATATCGCGCGCAGCGAGGCCATCGAGCAAGCGGTGCGTGACCGTGCCGGCCTCTTTCGCGCAGGTGTCGAAGCCGCGCCGCGTCCAGCTCGCGAGGTGCAGGCCGAGGCCGCACAGCACCGGCTCGAGGAACGGATTGCGCAGGCCCGCCGGTGCGCGGAAAAAGCGCGGCGGCGTACCCGCGATTTCGGTGAGCGTGCGCTGCGCCGCCGCGATCTCGCGCTTCATCACGAGCGGCCCCGAAAGCGAAAACGTATGCCGATGGCGCTGGCTATGGTTCTCCACGGCGTGGCCGCGCGCCACGATCGCTTCGACCAGATGCGGGTAGCGTTGCGCCAGCTCGCCAATACAGAAGAACGTTGCGCGCACATCGAAATGGTCAAGCAGGTCGAGCACGTGCGGCGTCACTTCGGGGTCCGGACCATCGTCGATGGTGAGCGCGATGCGCTGCCCCGCGTGTTCGGGCAGGCGCGTCCAGTTCGGGCCGAGCAGCGCGCTGCGCGGCCACAGCCCCGCGGCGGTCAGTGCGAGATGCGAGGCCACCACGCTGCCCGCGGCCCACGGCCACGCGTGCGGCTGCGCGACCAGGGCGGCGGCGGCGCCCGCATGCAGCGCCGCCGCGCCGCCAATGAAGGGCGACGGCTTCCAGCGGCGCGCCGTGGCGGACGCGGGCGTCACACGCGTAGCGGGCAACGAAGCCGAGTTCATGCGCGGCCTCCGTGCGGGTGGGTCATCTGTGCGCGTTCGGTGCGCGGGCGCGCAGGCCGCTGCTGCTCAGGGGTATCGGCAGCCACGTGCACCTCAGCGCTGCTGCGCACGAGCGGCGGCGCGAGAATCGCCGCGAACACGAGCGCGAGCATCGCGCCCGGCCCGACCGTCAGCCCGAACGTTTCGAGCAGCGGCACATGAGACAGCGAGAGCAGACCGAAGCCCGCCACCGTCGCGAGATTGGCGACGAGCAGCGAGACGAGCGTGCGCGGCGTGATGCCCGCTTCGCCGTCGCGCTTGCAGAAGAACAGCGCATAGTTCGAGCCCACCGCGACGATGAGCAGCATGCCGACCAGATGCAGAATGGTGAGCGATACGCCCGCCAGCGCGAATCCCGCCGCCACGACCAGCACCGCCGCGACGAGCGGCGCGAGCGCACGCGCCGCGCGCGAGACCGAGCGCAGTGCGAACACCAGCAGCGCGACGATGACGACGAAACCCGCGAGCGAGAGGCGAATATCTTCGTGCACATAGTCCACGTACATGCGGTCGGCTTCGGCCTTCATGTCGACGAAGAGTGCGCCCGGCACGTCCGCACGGGCGACGGCGTCGCTCACGGAACTGGCGTCGAGGCTCGGCGTATTCACGGCCTGCGCGGCCTGCGCGCTTTGTGAATGGCGCGGCGCGCGCAAGGCGAGCATCGCGTTCCATTGACCGTCGCGCTGGGTCAGGAGCGCATCGACGGCGAGCGCCATCGACGTGCCCTTGAGGTCCGCGCGCGTGATGAGCGGCGCGTTGCGCGCCGCCTCGACGTCGGCGAGGAACGGCGTGAAGGCGTCGGGCCTCACGTCCACCGGCTGGTTCCTGATCGCCGCCTGCAGGCGCGCCGCGAGCACGTCCTTGCCGGGCAGGCTCGCGAGACGCGCACGCTGGGTGGCGTCGCTCGGCAGGTAGCGCGCAGGGCTCTCAAAGCCGCCCAGCACGCCACGGTCGACCAGCGGCTGCAACTGCGCGCCGACCTTCTCCGCGCCTTCGAGCGCGGCCTGCTCGCTCGCGGCCGGAATCACCACGAGATAGCGCACGTCGGGCGCGCCCACGTCCGCGCGCAGGCGCGTGTCGAGCGCCTGGCTCGCGGCGGGCACGGGGCTCAAGGAGGAAAGCTCGTGGCTCCAGAGGTCGTCGCGATGCAGCCAGAGCGACGCCAGCGCGGCGAGCACGAGCGCCGCGAGCGGCCAGCGCAGGCGCGGCGCGGCGTGAGCCAGGCGCGCGAGCGCCGCGCCGATGCGCGACACATCGCGGATCGCGACTGCGCCGCCACACAGCTGCGGCAGCACGAAGCGCGTGACGAGCGCGGCGCTTACGAGGCCCGCAATCGAATAGAGCCCGAGTTGCACGAGGCCGGGGAAGCCCGAGAACAGCATCGTCGCGAAGCCGCACACCGAGGTGAGCACACCAAGGCGAATGGTCGGCCAGTAAGCGGCAAGCCATGCACGCATCGTCTCGGGGCCCTGCGGTGCACCGCGCGGGCCGCCTTGCGACGACTGCACGAACAGATAGATCGAGTAGTCCACCGCCTCGCCCATCAGCGTCGTGCCGAAGCCGAGCGTCAAGCCATGCACCGTGCCGAACACGAGCGAAACCGTGGCAATGCCCACCGCCACGCCTGAGAACACCGGCAAGAGCCCGAGCCCCAGCGTGCGCGGCGAACGGTATAGCGTGAGCAGCAGCGCGACGATCAGCACGAGGCTCAGGGTGGAGAGGCGTTCCACGTCGTGGCGAATGGCGTCGCGCGTGGCGACCCCGAACACGCCCGGCCCCGTCAGCGATACCTGGTAGGCCGAAGCATTGGGCAAGGTGCGCGTGGCGGCGGCAAAGGCGGCGCGCACGGCGTCGATGGCGTGGGACTGGGCGTCCGTGTCGGAGCCGGCGGCCGCCGTTTGCGCCACCAGCACGGCGCGCCGGCCGTCGCGCGAGGCCCATACGCCGCCGCGGCTCGCAGGCTGCGCCGCGCTGTCGAGCTGGCCGACCATCGCCGCCACTTCGCCAGTCGGGTCGCGCGGCAGCAGGTCCTTGGCAACCAGCCCCGCCGACGAAGTCAGCAGATCGAGGCTCTCGCCCAGCGCCTCATGCAGCCCCTGATCCGTGAAGTGTTGCGGCGTGACCGCGGGGCTCAGCACATAGCGGTGCGCGAACATGAACTGCTCGTCGCGCACGTCGTTCTGGCCCGAGCCGTTGTGAATCGCCACGAATTGCGGGTCGGCGCGCAAGCTCGCCGCCACGCGGCGCGAAAGCTCCGCGCGCGTGCTTTCGTAGCCGCCGTCGATGCCGATGAGAATGAGCCGGGAAGCCAGACCGTCGCGCAGTTGATCGACGAGCACTTGCTGCGTGGGACTCGGCGAGCGCGGCAGAAACGCCGAGAGATCGGCGGTGAAGTTCGCGCGGCCGATCGCCACTGCGCACGCGACGAGGCACAGCAGCCACACCGCAACGGCGCGCCGCTGCACGAGCGCGAAGCCGCGCGCAAGGACCGGATGGGCGCGCGGGTCCATCAGTTCGCGTCCGCGGTAAGGGCGTGCAGGCGCATCACCGAAT
The DNA here is from genome assembly GCF_026343935.1 of Paraburkholderia sp. CNPSo 3076. NCBI lineage: Bacteria > Pseudomonadati > Pseudomonadota > Betaproteobacteria > Burkholderiales > Burkholderiaceae > Paraburkholderia > Paraburkholderia sp. CNPSo 3076. The sequence continues at coordinate 130,250 of NZ_JAPMAL010000012.1, forward strand.
GATCGCCGTCTGCCTGCTGGATCGCGACGCTGCGCATCGCGTCGCGCGTGCCGTCTATCGTGATCGTGCTCACCACCTTGCGCATGCGCGAGTCGAGCGGCGTGAGCGTGAGCGTCCAGTCGTCGCCCTCACCCGTGAGCGCGACCTTGTACACCTGCTCCAGCGCGAAGCGGTTGCCCGCGAGCGTCGCACGGATGCTCTCGATGAACGCGCCCAGCTCCGGATAGCGCGCGAGCGCCAGCGTGTATTTGTGGTTCTCGCGCTGCACCGTCAACATGTCGCCATCCACCACGAGGTGCTCGGGCTTCGGGTTCTGCGTGATCTTTTCCAGATGATCGGGCGCGACGAACACGAGTTCGCCCGACGACTCCACGGGCTGGGTGGCGATCGAGAGGTACTTCGTCTCGGTGAAGCTCGCGTGGCCGGACTTGTGCTGCGCGAGCGTGGACATCAGGCGGTCGAGCGTCCAGGCGGGCTGCGCCGTCTCGGCAGCCTGTGCCGGCACGACGGGCGCGGCCGCCGTCATGATGGAAGCGGCGATGAAAGCGGCGCTCGCCAGCGCACGCAGGCAGCGCGCGCGCAAGGTTGCGGAACGGCGGTTCGCGCTCATGCGTCGGTCACCTCGCGCACGGGAAGCTCGGCATGGGGGCGCGTCTCGCGGCGGCGCAGCGGGGCCGGCGCCGGCGCACGGGGCGCAACGCTTGCCGGTGCCGGCGCGGGTGCCGGCGCGGGTGCCGGTGCGCCAGCCTTCGCGCCCTGCATGCCGCCCTGCCAGAAGTCGTAGTAGTTGAACCAGTTGTACGGCGCCATACGGCAATAGCGGTCGAGCAGCGTGACGTAGCGCACGAGCGCCGCGTCGATGGCGCGCTGGCGCGACTCGCGCGGCACGTCGGTGAAGTCCGCCAGCGTTTCGAAGTGCACGTCGTAGCGGTTGCCGCCGCGATACAGGCCCGTCATGAAGAGCACTGGGCGCTTGAGCATCGCCGCCATGTAGAGCGGCCCGAGCGGGAACGCCGCCGGCTCGCCGAGAAACGCCATGCGCCGCATGGTGGCGGTGTCGCCGGCGAGCAGCGTGCGGTCCGCGAGCATGCCCACCATGCAGTTCTGGTCAAGACGCTCGTGCACCTTCAGCATCGAGCCGACCTGGCCGAGCCCGATCACTTCGGGCTTCGCCGCGGGATTCACGGCGGCGAGCGTCGCGTTGATCTTCTGCGCATTCTCTTCGTACATCGTCACGACCACGCGCAGGTCGGGCCGCGTGCGGCCGAGCGCGCGCACGATCTCGAAGCTGCCGAGATGCGCGCCCATCAGGAACACGCCGCGCCCCTTGGCGAGTGTTTCGTCCACGAGCGTATGGCCGTGCGGGCGGACATCGAACATGTCGAAGCGCGCGTTGGCCAGATAGATGCGGTCGTGGATCGTCGAGGCGAACGTGAACACGTGGCGGTAGACGTCGCGCCAGTGCGCCGGGCGGCCCAGCACGCGGCGCAGGTAGTCGCGCGAGGACGCGCACGCGCGCGGCGAAAACAGCACGAAATACAGCGCGATCAAATGCAGCAGCGCGCGGCCCGCGCGGCGGCCGAGGCGCAGCGAGAGCCACGTCATAACGCGCAGGAGCAGCGTGTTGCTGCGCTCCTGCTGGTTTGCCCAGTCGGTGCGCTTCGTCATGGCTGCGCTCCGGTTTGCGCGCTCGCGCGCGTGATCGGCTCGGCGCCGGGTGCGTCGGCGAGTGCGTCGCTGATGACGCCGCTCGCGACATCGCGCACGCCCGCACGCAGCGTGAAGCGGATCGCGCCGCTCGCCGCCGCGTCCCAGGCGAGGTCGAGCGTTTCGCCGGGCGCGGCCGGGCTCAGGAATTTCGCGGTGCTGAGCTTGAACGTGGTGAACGGCCGGTTCAGCGCGTCGCCGATCGCGTCGATGGCGTGATCGAGCAGCACGACGCCGGGCACGATCGGGTGACCCGGGAAGTGGCCAGGCAGCGCGGGATGATCGGCGGGAATCGTGAACGAAAGCGTGAGCGCCGGTTTGGCCAAACCTTCGCCCCCGTCCTTCGCGGCGGGCGCGAGGCCGCCACGCATCTGCCGCGCGACGAACGCCGCGAGCAGGTCGTGCGGCAGCTTGCCGGTGTCGTTGCGCGGCAGGGCATCGACAAACAGCAGCGGACGCGGCAGAAACGCGCGATCGATGCGCTCGCGCAGCGCGCGCTGCAGGCCGGCGAGCGCAAGCGTCGGCGCGACCACGAGCGCGACGAGGCGCTGCACGACGTCGTGGCCCGTGTGCGCGTCGTGCTCGAGGTGGTCAGGCATGAAGAACACGCCGTCCACCACGCCCGGAATCGCGTTGAGCTGATGGTTGAGGTAGGCGAGCGAGGTCCGTTTGCCTGCGATGTTGATGAGGTCAGCCTTACGCCCGTGCAACAGGAAACGCTGCGCATCGAGCAGTTCGATGGCGTCGCCCATCGGCACCGGCGCTTCCACGTGGCCGCCCGAGACCCACATCGTCGGGCCTTCATCGTCCGGAGCCGCGCTTTCGCGCGCTTCGAAGCGAACCTTCGGAAACAGTTGCCACGTCGCCCCCTTCGCGGTGCGGCGCGTGGCAATCTGGCCGGTTTCGGTGCTGCCGTAGATTTCGACCAGCGGCGCCTTCAGGCGCGCTTCCGCTTCGAGCGCGAGCTTTTCCGAGAGCGGCGCGGTGGCGGAGAGCACCAGCTCGGCCTGCGGCAGCGCGTGATCGGTGGCGAGCAGCGCACGCAGATGGATCGGCGAGGTCACGAGCACGCGCGGGTGCGGCACCGCTTCGAGTTCATCGCGGATATCGACGGGATAGAACGGCAGCCGGTTGCTGAACGCGAAGCCGCCGATCAGCGGGAGCAGCACGGTCACTTCGAAGCCGTACATGTGCTGCGGCGGCACCGTGCCGACGATCGTGCAGTCGTGCGCGCCCACCAGGCCGTGCCGCTCGGCCGCCGCGCGCACGCCCGCCACCAGCACGCCCCACGTTTTGCCATGCGGCACCGGCGCGCCGGTGGACCCCGACGTGAACACGTAGGCCATGACGCGCGAGGCGTCGATCTGCGGGACGACGAACGGCGCGTCCCCGTCGGCTTCCTGCTGGGCTTCGGGCCAGGCGAAACGCGGCAGGTCGATCGCGCAATCGGGCGCGTCGTGCAGGCAGAACGTGTCGGGGGCGAACGAGGCGAGCTGGCGCACCGTCTCCGGCGTCTGCGTGGAGGGCAGCAGGCTGATGCGGCCGGAGACGAGCGCCGCGCACAGGCCGACGGTAAAGCGGTAGCGGTCGCGGCAGACGTTGAACACGTGGCCGCCCGCCGGCAGCGCCGCGGCCACACGCGTGACATCGGCGAGGAACGCGCGCACCGTGACGGGCGCGCCGTCGCGCCAGGCAATGACCTGGTCGGGCGACGTATGAAAAACGAGCGGATGAGTCTGCATAACTTCAGTCAATACGGATTCCTGCGTTGTTCCCTGCTTTGATTCAGGCTGGCGAGCGGCATCCATGATCAGGATTGCTCCGCGTGCGCCTGGGTCGTCTGCCGGTATGCGCGGATCGCGTCGAGCATGCCGGCATTCGGCTCGCCAGGCTGCACGAAACGCCTGCATGCGTGCTCGGCGACGAACATCACCGCCACGAGCGGCAAGGCCAGATAGTTGGCGAACGTCGACCACGCGACGATCGGTGCAATCGCGAACATCAGCGTCGAAACCCCGGCAATCGCGACGAAAAAGAGCGTCCACGCGAGCGTGATCTGGCGCGTATAGCGCGCGACGGCCGGCGTCAGCGTGCCGCCGTGGATCATCGACGCGAACTGCGTGCAAAGCGGCACGCGCCCCGCCGCGAGCGTGCGCCCGAACAGCAGCGCCATCGCGAGGTTGAAGCTGACATGCTCCAGATACAGTCCCCATTCAAAGTGCAAAGCAAGCGGCGTGCGCATAAACCATAGCGCGAGCACCACGAGCGTCCAGAGCGGCAGCAGCCACGCCCGGCGCGGCGAGCGCGCGACGGCGGCCAGCGCGATCGCGAGCGGGGGCACGAGCGCCATGGCAAGGCCGAAGCCGTGCGCGCCCGGCGTCGCCACCGCGTAGTGCGCCCCGACTTGCCAGGCGGCCACCGCCGCCACGCCAAGCGCCGCGCGCGCCGCCGCAGCCACGGCGCTCATCGCCCGCCTCCGCGCACGCGCGCGCCAGCCTGCCGTGCGCACGGCGCCGGCGGGCGTATGGCCCCGGTGCGCCCCAGGGCGGTCTGACTGAGCGAAGAAGGCATCTGGCAAATATCGCAAATGAAGTCGTAAGTGAATCGTAGGGTGTGGCAAGTGCCACGAAACATCATAAGAAATGCAAGTATCGGACCGGTTTCTTGCACGCCTGTTCGGGCACGCACATTTTAAGATTGGCGGGACCCGATCACCTGTCCTGCCAGACGCCGGTTTGTAACTGAATGTTCGGAATCGCGCCGGGCGGGGCTTTTGTCCGATCCAGACAGGCCCGAAGCCGTGCAAGCGTCTCGCGCGTTCCGATCCCAAAAATGCGCGCCGCCTGGCACCGACCCTCTGTAACCCTTTCGCCTGGGAGCACGGTATACGCACCGATACCCTTCACTTAGAATCCTGGTAACTTTTACATCAAACGAACCCTAAAAACGGGTGGCCGGCGCTTTTGGCCCGCACGCCCGGAGAGCCCACGCATGATGAACGCACTGGAACAAGAGCTCGCCACGCAGATCGTGAAAGAGCTGAATCTCGAAGATGTCTCCCTCGACGAAGTGAGCGCCGACACCCCGCTCTACGGCGAAGGCTTCGGGCTCGACTCGATCGACATTCTGGAAATTGCGCTGCTGATCTCGAAGAAGTACGGCTTCGAACTGCGCTCGGACAATCCGGAAAACGAAAAGATCTTCGCGACGCTCGGTACGCTTGCCGCCTATGTCGCGGCGCACCGCGTGCGCTGACGTGCGCGGCGCGCGGTGCCATGACTGCCGGCGCTGGCCAGCACCCGGCCAGGATTGAGGGAGGAAACCCCATGCGTGCACTCGTGACAGGCGGCAGCGGCGCACTCGGGCAGGCCATCAGCGTTGCGCTCGCGCAGGCGGGCCACGAGGTCTGGGTGCACGCGAACCGGCGGCTGGCCGAAGCCGAGGCCATCGCGCAGCGCATCGTCGCGGCGGGCGGCAGCGCGCACGCCATTGCCTTCGACGTGACCGACGCCGACGCGGCCGAAGCCGCGCTCGCACGGCTCGTGGAAGACGCGCCCGTGCAGATCCTGGTGAACAACGCGGGCATTCACGACGACGCGCCGCTAGTCGGCATGCGGCGGGAGCAATGGCGCCGCGTGATCGACGTCTCGCTCAACGGCTTTTTCAACGTGACGCAGCCGCTTCTCATGCCGATGATCCGCACACGCCGCGGACGCATCGTCAACATCGCCTCGCTCGCGGGTGTAATGGGCAATCGCGGCCAGGCGAACTACGCGGCGGCGAAGGCCGGCCTGATCGGCGCGACGAAATCGCTCTCGCTGGAGCTGGCTTCGCGCGGCATTACCGTGAACGCCGTGGCGCCCGGCATTATCGCCACGCCGATGGCGGAGCACGCGTTTCCCGTCGAGCGCATCAAGCAGCTCGTGCCCGCGCAGCGCGCCGGCCAGCCCGCGGAAGTCGCGGCCATGGTGGCGTACCTGGTGTCCGACGCGGCCGCCTACGTGACAGGGCAAGTGCTCTCGATCAACGGCGGCCTGGCCTGAACACGCGGCGCGTTTTCCGCTGCTGCATCTTCTGAGGAAATACGAGTGTCTGTGCAACCCTTCGACGCAAAGCGGCAGTCGCGCTCCGCGCCCGGCACAAGCACGGGCGCGAGCGCCGAAGCATCCGGATACGAAGTCCCCGCGCACAATGCGCCGGACGCCCGCCCCGGCGGTTATGCGCGCGCAGCGGCGCGACCTAGAATTTTTTCAGGGTCTCACGCTGTAGAGGCGCCCGCTGCCATGTCCACGCCTTCGTCCACGCATCTCGTCCTGATCCCGAGCTACAACCCGGGCGCCAAGCTCGACGAGACCGTGCGCGGCGCACGCGAGCAATGGAACCCCGTGTGGGTCGTGGTGGACGGCAGCACGGACGGCAGCGCCGCGCGCCTGCAGGCCATGGCCAACGAGGACCCCGGCCTGCACGTCATCGTGCTGCCCGACAACCGGGGCAAGGGCGGCGCGGTGCTCGCGGGGCTCGAAGCCGCCGCGGCGCGCGGATTCACGCACGTGCTGACGATGGACTCCGACGGCCAGCACCCCGCCGCGCTGATTCCCGAATTCATGGCCGCCTCGCAGGCCGCGCCCGAAGCCATGGTGCTGGGCCTGCCGAAGTTCGACGCGAGCGCGCCGCAACTGCGCGTGCAGGGACGACGCCTCTCGAACCTCTTTGCCGACTTCGAGACGCTGTGGGCCGGCATCGGCGATTCGCTTTACGGCTTTCGCGTGTATCCGATCGCGCCGCTCAAGGCGATCATGCACCGCCAGACGTGGATGCGCCGCTTCGACTTCGATCCCGAGGCGGCCGTGCGCCTGTGCTGGGCCGGCGTGCGGCCGATCCAGATCGAAGCACCGGTGCGCTACTTCGGCGCCGATGAAGGCGGCGTTTCGCATTTCAATTACGTGCGCGACAACCTGCTGCTCGCGGGCATGCATCTTCGACTCGTGAGCGGGTTGGCGCTGCGCCTGCCGCGCTTGATCGGCAGGCGCCTGCTGCCCTGATCCTTGTTGGCGGGTTACGCCGTGGCGCGCTGCGTGGCGCTCGTGCGGTAGTCGGCCAGCAAGCGCTCCTGCTTTTTCCCGGCCGCAGCGAGATTGCGCGCCTTGACGTGGCCGAAGCCGCGAATCTCGTCGGGCAGCGCCGCCAGCTGCAGCGCGGCGGGCAGGCGCTGCGCGTCGAGGCTCGCGCAGAATTCGTCCACGAGCGCCACGTATTGCGCAATCGAGCGGCGTTCGTCGCGACGCTCTTCGGTCTTGCCGAACACGTCGAACGCCGTGCCGCGCAGCCCCTTCATGCGGGCCAGCGTGCGCAACACCGGCAGCACCCACGGACCGAAACGGCGCTTCACGAGATGACCGTGCTCGTCGCGCTTCGCGAACAGCGGCGGCGCGAGCCAGAAGTTCAGCTTGTAGTCGCGTCCCGGCTCGCCTTCGAACTGCTCGCGCAGCTTCTGCAGATACGCAGGATCGGCATACAGACGCGCAACCTCGTATTCGTCCTTGTAGGCCATGAGCTTCGCGAGATTCACGGCCACGGCGCGCGTGAGCGGCAGCTTCACGTCGCCGCCGAGCGCCGTCTCCTTCACGCGAATGCGCTCGACGACGTGGCGATATTGCTCCGCATAGGCGGCGTTCTGATACGTGGTGAGCAACGCTTCGCGCGCGGCAATCAGCTTGTCGAGCGATTCGGGCATGCGCAGAACGATGGCTTGCGCTTCTGCCGGTGTTTTGGTGAGCGCGCGCACGACCGCCTCACCATGATGCGCGACGTAGCGCCCCCAGTTGAACGCCTGCTGGTTCTTCTCCACGGCCACGGCGTTGAGTTCGATCGCGCGACGCAGATGCGCGAGTTCGAGCGGCAGCCAGCCCTTTTGCCACGCATAGCCCAGCAGCAGCGGGTTGCTGTAGATCGTGTCGCCGAGCAAGGCCAGCGCGAGCGCATTGGCGTCCACGAACGAACAGCCCTCGCCGATGCTCGCGCGCAGTTCAGCCTCGGTTTGTGCGCCCGGGAACGTCCACTTGGGATTCTTGACGAATTCCGCAGTCGGCGTCGCGCCGCTGTTGATCGCCGCGACCGTCACGCCATGCTGGGTGCGCGAAAGCACGTCGCCAGAAGCTGAGACGATCGCGTCGCAGCCGATCACGAGGCGCGCCTCGCCCGTGGCGATGCGCGTGGCGTGCAAGGCGGCGGGCGTCGCCGCCACCTGCACGTGGCTCAGCACGGCGCCGCCCTTTTGCGCGAGCCCGGCCATGTCGAGTACGGTCACGCCCTTGCCCGCAAGATGCGCGGCCATGCCGATCAGGCCGCCGATCGTCACGACACCCGTGCCGCCCACGCCCGTCACGAGAATGCCGTAAGGCTTCGCCAGTTGCGGGAGCACCGGCATGGGCAACGCGTCGAAATCGATCGATGCGGCGCTGGACACGTTCGCCGCGCGCGGCTTGCGCAACTGCGCGCCCTCGGCCGTCACGAAGCTCGGGCAAAAGCCCTTCACGCACGAAAAGTCCTTGTTGCACGACGACTGGTTGATCTTGCGCTTCGTGCCGAGCGGCGTATCGAGCGGCTCGACGGAAAGGCAGTTCGACTGCACCGAGCAGTCGCCGCAGCCCTCGCACACGGCGTCGTTGATGAACGCGCGGCGCGCCGGGTCGGGATAGGCGCCGCGCTTGCGGCGGCGGCGCTTTTCGGTGGCGCAGGTCTGGTCGTAGATCAGCACGGTGGTGCCGGCGATTTCGCGCAACGTGCGCTGCACGCTATCGAGCTGGTCGCGATGGTGAACGTCCACGCCAGGCGGTAATACGATCTTCGCGTCGTATTTTTGCGGCTCGTCCGTGACGATGACGATGCGCTTCGCCCCTTCGGCATGCACCTGATGCGCGATCTGCGGCACGGTGAGCACGCCGTCCACGGGCTGGCCGCCCGTCATCGCCACCGCGTCGTTGTAGAGAATCTTGTAGGTGATGTTGGCGTTCGATGCGATGGCCGCGCGAATCGCCAGCAGTCCTGAGTGAAAGTAGGTGCCGTCGCCGAGGTTCACGAACACGTGCTGGTCGCCCGAGAAGTGCATCTGGCCGAGCCACGCCACGCCCTCGCCGCCCATCTGGCTGAACGTTTCGGTCTTGCGGTCCATCCACATCGACATGTAGTGGCAGCCAATGCCCGCCAGTGCACGCGAGCCTTCAGGCACGTTCGTCGAGGTATTGTGCGGACAGCCCGAGCAGAACCATGGCTTGCGCTCCACCGTCACGCGCGGCTTCGCTGCCTCGCGCTCCTTCGCCTCGATGATCGCCACGCGCGCGAGCATGCGCGCGCGGACTTCCTCGGGCACGTCGGCGCGCGCGAGACGCCGCGCAATCGCCTTGGCGATCAGCGCGGGCGAGAGTTCGTAGTGCGCGGGCAGCAGCCAGTTGCCGCGCGGCACCGACCATTCGCCGCCTTCGTTGTCGCGCTCGTCGAATTTGCCGTAGATCTTGGGGCGCACGTCTTCGCGCCAGTTGTATAGCTCTTCCTTGAGCGCGTATTCGAGAATCTGGCGCTTTTCCTCCACCACGAGAATTTCTTCGAGCCCGGTGGCGAAGCCACGCGCGTCCTGCGCGTCAAGCGGCCACACACAGCCCACCTTGAGCACGCGCACGCCGATCTGCGCGCAGGTTTCGTCGTCGAGGCCGAGGTCGGTGAGCGCCTGGCGCACGTCGAGATACGCCTTGCCGGCGGTCATGATGCCAAAGCGTGCGCGCGGCGAATCGATCACCACGCGGTTCAGCCGGTTCGCGCGCACATAGGCGAGCGCGGCATACCACTTCTCGTCGAGCAGGCGCGCTTCCTGAGCGAGCGGCGTGTCGGGCCAGCGGATATTGAGGCCGCCTTCGGGCATGGTGTAGTCGGCGGGCGTGACGATTTCCACGCGGTCCGGGTCGAGATCGATCGACGCGGTCGATTCGATCACGTCGGTCACGCACTTCATGGCGACCCACAAGCCCGAGTAGCGGCTCATGGCCCAGCCGTGCAAACCGTAGTCGAGATACTCCTGCACGTTCGCGGGATAGAGCACGGGAATGCCCGCCGCAATGAGCGCGTGCTCGGACTGGTGCGCGACCGAGGACGACTTCGCCGCGTGGTCGTCGCCCGCGAGCACGAGCACGCCGCCGCGCGCGTCGCTGCCCGCGGAGTTGGCGTGCTTGAACACGTCGCCGGTGCGGTCGACGCCGGGGCCCTTGCCGTACCACATGCCGAACACGCCGTCGCGCTGCGCGCCGGGCCAGAGATTGATCTGCTGCGTGCCCCACACGGCGGTGGCGGCGAGGTCCTCGTTCACGCCGGGCTGGAACACGACGTCGTGGGCCTGGAGATGCTTTTTCGCCTTCCAGAGCGACTGGTCGAGCGCGCCGAGCGGCGAGCCGCGATAGCCGGAGACGAAGCCCGCGGTATTCAGGCCGGCCTTGCGGTCGCGCGCCTTTTGCAGCATGGGCAGGCGCACCAGCGCCTGGGTGCCGCTGATGTACACGCGGCCTTTTTCCAGCGTGTATTTATCGTCGAGCGAAACGGATGCGGCTAGCGATGCGGCGTCTACGGCGGCACGGTCTGGGGCGTTCATGGCGGGGCTGTCTCCGGAATCGGTACTTCATCGGTACGTTTTCCGGGGGAGTATAGGAAGCCGATATGCCATCGTAAAATCACAAATTGGCAACGCTGGTATGCGAAAAACGGATGGCTGAACGCGATGGAGGTCGCGCATCGAGGGGCGCTTGCTCAAGCGCCTCGGGCATTTGCCGTTAACACACGGGACCAGCAACCCCTCATTCCGGAGTCCCGCTTGCACGCGAAACCACGCGCTCTGCCATCTGCATCTGTCTTGTTCGGAACCCTGGCCGCAACCGTGCTGATCAGCGGCTGCGTCTCAAGCCCCCGCGTCGCCACCGCACCCGCACGCCCGACGACCGTGGTCGTCGCTCCCTCGCCGCCGCCCCCGCCTGTCGTCGTCGCGCAACCCGTCTATGTGCCGCAGCCTTACGACGCTTATGTTTCGGTCGTGCTCGACCGCGACGTGGTCTACGCCGGCGGCAGCACGTATATCTGGATCGCGGGACCGGACGGCCACCGCCAGCGCCGCTACTATGGCCGCGGTGACCTGCGCGGCGAAGTCCTGCATCGCCGCGCGGAACTGCGCGTGGTGATGGCGCACAACGAAGGCCATCTGCCGATGCAGCACGCGCGCATGCCCGAGCCCCAGCGCGTGCGCGTGACGATGCAGCCGCACGGCGCGCCGCCCCATGGCTACCGGCTGCAGCCGGGCGGGCATCCGCCGGCGCACACCGCCCAACATCGCCCGCCGCCCGCGCCGAACCGCAACGCGAACGCCAGCGCCAGCGCCAGCGCCAATGCGAATGCGAATACGAATACGAATGCTGGCCATCATCGCCACCCCGATGGGCATCCCAACGGCGCACCTGCGCCGCGTTTCGCGGGCCAGCCGCCGCATGCCGGTTAATCCCGGCTAAGACCGGCTGAAGTTCAAACCGTCGGTCAGCGTTCGCTGGCCGGCCTCAAAGGCGTTGCCGCCCCCGCCGGCGGCGCTTCCTCCCTTGCCTCACCTGCCGCCCTCCGCTGCGCGGCTATGGTTGTGTCCCCAAAAAATCCCGCCTGACGCGCATCCTCGGTGCAACACCGCCGCGACTAAGTGTCGCGATATATATCACATCGCGATATAATCTCTTGTCTTTGGGCGGCGCCGAGCCGTCTGCGCTCCCCATCCGTTTCAAATCCGTTCCGAATCGTGTCACGCTTCAAGGTCCTTCGCTGGCTCACCCGCTTCACCCCCTCCAGGGTCACCATCACATGGCGCGAGCGCCTGCGCTCGGGCGGCGGCGCGCTGGTCGGCATCGCTCTGACGGGCGCGCTCACGCACCGGCTGCCTGGCGGCGATCCGGCCATCCCGTACCTGATCGCCCCCATGGGCGCCTCCGCCGTACTGCTGTTCGGCGTGCCCGCCAGCCCGCTCGCGCAGCCCTGGTCGATCATCGCCGGCAACCTCGTTTCCGCCACCGTGGGCGTGACCGCCGCGATGTGGATCCATGACCCCGTGCCGGCCGCCGCCGTGGCCATTGCCGTTGCGATCATCGCGATGTTTACGCTGCGCTGCGTGCATCCGCCTTCGGGCGCGGTCGCGCTGACCGCGGTGCTGGGCGGCCCGGCCGTGCATGCGCTCAGCTATGAATTCGTGTTCGTGCCCGTCGCGCTCCAGTCGTTCCTGCTGCTCGGCGGCGCGCTCGTCTATCACGCCGCCACGGGGCATCGCTACCCGCACGCCGCGCGGCGGCCGCGGGTAGCAGGTCCGGCCCCCGCGCAAGCCGGCTTCACGCGCGCCGACCTCGAAGCCGTGCTGCGCGAGCGCGACGAAATGCTCGACATCGACACCGACGACCTCGAAGCCGTGCTCCAGGACGCCGAAATCCGCGCGTACGCGCGCAGCTTCGGCGAACTGACGTGCGCCGATGTCATGTCGGCCAATGTGGTGAGCATCACGCCCGCGACGACCGTGGGCGAAGCGCGCTCGCTGCTCAAGCGCCACGACGTGAAGGCGCTGCCCGTGGTGGACGCGCATCATCAGGTGAAGGGCATCGTCACGCGCGCCGACCTCGCCGCCGACGGACGCGAACGGCATCCGCTGCGTCTCATGCTTTATGCGATCGCGCGCCTGTTCCGGCCGCACGCCGAGTCCGGCCAGAACGTCGGCACGCTGATGACCACGCATGTGCTGACCGTCGCGAACACGACGCCGATCGTCGAACTCGTGCGTATTTTTGCGGGCCGCGGGCACCATCATGTGCCGGTGGTCGATCACGAACGCAGGCTCGCGGGCATCATCACGCAGGCCGACTTGATCTCGGGGCTCTATCACCAGGCGAAGACGCCGCAGCAGGCGCCGGCCTGAGCCGGTTAGCGGCCGGACTTGTGGCCGGCTTCGCGGCCATACACCTGGCCGCGATGCTGATGTGGCGGGCGTTTTCGGGAAGAAATGTCACATCGTGATATATTTGGAGACTAAACCGTTCCAGGGACTCCCGATGAAAAAAAGCGTGCGCGACCTCGACAAGGTCGACTTTGAACAGCTGTCCGAATTTCGCTACCAGATGCGCCGCTTCGAGCGCTTTTCGGAGCAGGCCGCGCAGGCCGAGGGCATCACGCCGCTGCAATACCTGCTGCTGCTGCATGTGAAGGGCTACCCCGGCCGCACGTGGGCGACCATCGGCGAGCTGGCCGAGCGTTTGCAGGCGCAGCATCACGGCGTGGTGGCGCTCGTCTCGCGCTGCGAGGCGATCGAACTCGTCGAGCGCCGCGTGAGCGAGCGTGACCGCCGCCAGGTGGAAGTGCATCTGCTCTCCGCCGGCGAAAAGCTGCTCGCGCGCCTGGCCGAACTGCATCGCGCCGAGTTGAGATCGCTCGACGGCGCATTCACCATTCCGCATATCGATCTTTAAAGTCCATGCATTCCGACGATTCCCACAAGCGCGACTTTTCGGCGAACGCACGCCTGCCCGGCATCAGCGTGCTGGCCGCCGTGATCGGCGCACTGGCCACGCTCGCGGCGTTCGTGCTGCTGAGCCTGATCCACTGGTTCACGAACCTGTTCTTCTTCGGCCAGTTCTCGTTCGCCGACCGCTCGCCGGCGCTCAACACGCTGGGACCATGGGTCATCGTCGTGCCTGTGATCGGCGGGCTGATCGTCGGGATGATGGCGCGCTTCGGTTCCGAGAAAATTCGCGGCCACGGCATTCCCGAAGCCATCGAAGCCATTCTGTTTGGCAAGAGCAAGATGTCGCCGAAGGTGGCCGTGCTCAAGCCGATTTCGTCGGGCATCGTGATCGGCAGCGGCGGCCCGTTCGGCGCGGAAGGTCCGATCATCATGACGGGCGGCGCGCTCGGCTCGCTGCTCGCGCAGTGCGTGCGCGTGACCTCCGCAGAGCGCAAGACGCTGCTCGTGGCGGGCGCGGCCGCGGGTATGACCGCCGTGTTCGGCACGCCGGTCGCAGCCGTGCTGCTCGCCGTGGAACTGCTGCTGTTCGAATGGCGCCCGCGCAGCTTCCTGCCCGTGGCGCTGGCGTGCGCGGTGGCCGGCTTCGCACGCTCCGTGTTCTTCGGCACGGCGCCGCTCTTCCCCATGCAGACCCTGCCGCCGCACGCGGTGGCGCTGTTTTCGTGCATCATCGCCGGGCTGCTGGCGGGCGCGCTCGCGTCGGGGCTGTCGGCGGCGCTCTACAAGGTCGAGGACCTGTTCGGCCATCTGCCGCTGCACTGGTCGTGGTGGCCGGCCATCGGCGGGCTCGTGGTGGGCATCGGCGGCTTCATCGAGCCGCGCGCGCTCGGCGTGGGCTACGACGTGATTGGCGATCTGCTGCATCAGCACATCATTCTTCAGGTCGCCATTGCGATTCTGGTGGTGAAAGCCGTGATCTGGGTCGTGGCGCTCGGCTCCGGCACCTCCGGCGGCGTGCTCGCGCCGCTGCTCATGCTCGGCGCGGGGCTCGGCTCGGTGCTCAGCCACGTGCTGCCCGGCACCGACCCGGCGCTGTGGCCGCTCGTGTGCATGGCGGCGACGCTCGGCGCCACGCTCGGCGCGCCGCTCACGGCCATCGTGTTCGCATTCGGCCTCACCCACGACACCAATGCGCTGCTGCCGCTGCTCACGGCCACGCTGGTCGCGCACGGCTTCGCGACGGTCGTCATGAAGCGCTCGATCATGACCGAGAAGATCGCGCGCCGCGGTTATCACATCTATCGCGAGTACGGCGTCGATCCGCTCGAACGCCATTACGTTGATGAAGTGATGACCCGCACCGTCGATACGATCGACGCGAACGTCACCGTGCGCGAAGCCCTCGACCGCTATTTCGGTTCGACGCAGCAGCGCCGCGCCTTCCCGGTGCTGCGCGACGGCGCCGTGCTCGGCGTGGTGGATCGCGCGATGCTCGACGCCGTGCGCGCGAGCGCCGCGATCGAGGAACTCGACACGCCGCTCGGCTCGTTGCTCGCGCAACGTTCCCCCGACATGGCGCTGCCCGCGGAGACCTGCCGCCAGGTTGCCACGCGCCTCGCGATTCATGGGCTCGAACGCCTGCCCGTGGTGGCCGACCGCGAATCGCGGCAGCTCGTGGGCATCGTCTCGCGCAGCGACCTCGTCAAGCTCTCGCTCTCGCACTTCGAGGAAGAGCACAAGAAGGAGCGCTTCCGCCGCATTCCCATGGGCAACAGCAAGCGGCGCTTTCCGCCGGTGCGCAAGGCTGGGTGAGGCAGACGCGCGCGCGTCTACTGATGCAGCACCAACCCCTTCACGGCCTTGTCCACCGCGTTTTTCGGACCGTATAGCGCGATTCCCACCAGATCGGGATTCTCCGGGTCCTCGGCGCGAAAGACCTCGCGGTTCGCCGCGTCGTGGCCCGTCGAAAACATGGCGTGCACATACGGCACGATCGTGAGTTCGCGCGACACGCCGCGCCGCAGCGCCGCCTGCAGCCCCCCCACGTCCGCACCATAGATCATCATCGGCTGGCCCAGCATCCTGCCGTAACGTTGCCCGCGCGCGTCTTCGTAGGGCTCGCCAAGCGCTTCGGGCACTGCCGCCGCAATGCCCGTGGCGAGAAACGCGGTCACATTGAGCTTCTGCCAGACCGCGAGGTTTTCCCGCACGACCAGCGCGACTTTCGTATCGAACATGCTGCCTCCTTTTTCGAGGCAGTCATGATCCGCGAGACGCGGCGGCGAGTCTGGAACGTTTGTGCACGGCGGCGGCGCCCGCAAAGCGCGCGTCTCAGTGCAGATGCCGCAGCTTGTCCGGATTGCGCATCACGTAGATGGCCGTGACCTTGCCGCCTTCGATCTCGAGCGCGGTGGTCTGCAACTCGCCATCGGCCTCGCGCGTGACAAAGCCGGGCAGTCCGTTGATGAAACCCGCGCGCACGAACGTCGAGCCATTCTTGCGAAACAGGTCGGCTAGCTGCGCGTGCAGCTTCATCACACTCTCGAAGCCGAACACCGGGTGGCCGAGCGCCGGGCGCTTGCCGCCGCCGTCCGCATGCAGGCTCACGTCGTCGGCGAGCATGGCGCCCAGCGCGCTCATGTCGCCGCTGCGCGACGCCGCGAAGAACGCCTGCGCCAGTTCGAGCCCGCGCGCTTTCTCCACATGAAAACGCGGGCGCGCTTCTCTCACGTGAGCGCGGGCGCGCGCCGCGAGCTGGCGGCATGCGGCGCTCTCGCGCCCGATCGTGGCCGCGACTTCGTCGAACTCGAGCCCGAACACGTCGTGCAGCAGGAACGCCGCGCGCTCCAGCGGCGAAAGGCGCTCGAGCGCGAGCATGAGCGGCAGCGTGACGTCCTCCTGCTCGTCCTCTTCGACGACCGGGTCGGGCAGCCACGGACCGACATACGTTTCGCGCTGATGCCGCGCCGACTTGAGCTGGTCAAGACACATGCGCATCACCATGCGGCGCAGGAAGGCCTCGGGCACGCGCACCTCGTCGCGCTCCACGTCCGCCCAGCGGATGAACGCATCCTGCACGATGTCCTCGGCGTCGGCGACCGAGCCGAGCATGCGGTACGCCACGCGGATCAGCTTGCGCCGCAGCGGATCGAAACTCGCTACGGCGTCCCTCAGGCCCGGGTCCGTCATGCGGCGACCATCTTTTTGGCCATGGCCTTCGCCGCCGCCGGATCGACCCACAGGCCGAAGCCGACCGCAAGGCGGTTCCAGCCGTTGATCACATTGATCATCAGCGTGAGCTTCACCTGCTCCTCCTCGGTAAAGTGGCCGGCGAGCGCCGCGCGCGCCTCTTCCAGCGCATGACCTTCGCAAAGGCGCGTGAGGGCCTCGGTCCAGCCGAGCGCCGCGCGTTCGCGGTCGGTGTAGCACGGCGCATCTTTCCACGCGGATAGCAGGTAGAGACGCTGTTCGGTCTCGCCTTCCTCGCGTGCGTGGGCGGTATGCATGTTAAGACAATTCGCGCAGCCGTTGATTTGCGACGCGCGCACCTCCACCAGCGCAATGAGGCTCGGCTCGAGGCTCCCGGACACGGCGAGCGAAGTGCCCATCCAGGACTTCATCACGGTCGGGGCGGCGGCGAACAGGTCGAGCTTGGCAGTCATGGTTTCATCTCCTTTCGGTTGGGTTGCCATGACATGACGAGACAGCCTGGGCCGCGTGTGACATTGGGGCGAAAAAAGTTTCGGCGCGGCAATTGTGCCGCCTCGACCGGGAGCGCGGCCGGAGGCGGCGAATCACGCTGCATCACTCTTTGCCGGACTGCGCCGCGGCTTGCTCGATGACCCTGGCCACTTCCGCCGGATGCGACATGTAGACCACATGGCTCGAGTTGATCTCGACCGTCTTGCTGCCCGCACGCTGGGTCATGAAGCGTTCCAGATCGGGATTGATCGCGCGGTCCGCCGTCGCCACGACGGCCCAGCTCGGCTTCGTTCTCCAGGCGGCGTGCGCGATCGGAACGCCGAACGATTGTGCGGCGGGCGTCACCTGCGAGATGGCCATGAAGCGGGCCTCGGTGGCGGGCAGGTCGGCGGCGAAATCCGCGTGGAAATTCGCCGGGTCGATATACAGGTGGCCGTCGGCAGTGGCCTTGATCGCCTGGGTGGCCGGCGGCGTCTTCTTCGTCAGTTCGAGCGGCGATTCTCCCGTATCCGGCTGGAACGCGGCCACGTAGACGAGACCTGCGACCTTGTCGTCGTTGCCGGCCTCGGTCACGACCGCGCCGCCGTAGCTATGGCCGACGAGGATGCTCGGGCCGTCCTGGGCATCGACGACACGGGTCGTCGCCTTCACGTCGTCGTCGAACGACGTTTCCGGCTCCTGCACCACGGAGACCTTGTAGCCGTCGCGCGTGAGGATCTTCGACACGGCCTGCCAGCCCGAGCCGTCGGCGAAGTAGCCGTGCACGAGCACGATGTTCCTGACCGGCGCGGCCGTGGCGGCCTGCGCGCCGAGCGCGGCGGCGGAAAGGGCAACAGCGGCGGCGATGCGGGTTACGTATGAGGAAATCTTCATTTTGATGCTCCGGGGAGTGAAGTGATTTGAGAACTCGACAGGGCATTGCCTGTTCGATGTAGCCATCCTACTAGTAGGATGGCAGAAAGGCAAGAAAATTGTTGGAGTGGCTTGGGGTGGCAATTGGTCCCCGCTCCGCGTAAGCTATCGGTAATTCAACCGACTAGATGGTAGGTAAAATGACAGTAAGTGGAGAACTGACGGCCGACAGGATCATTGCGGCGGGACGGCAACTCATCATGCGGCGCGGCTACAACGGGTTTAGTTATGCCGACATCGCGGATGCGATCGACATTCGCAAGGCCAGCATTCACCACCATTTCCCCGCCAAGACAGATCTCGTCGTCGCCGTGCTGAACGAGTGGCAGGAAGCGCTCGACGCCGATGTGGCGGCGCTGGAGGCGAGCGGCGCTGACGCCATCGCACAGCTGCGCGCCTACATCGGCCATTGGGAGCGCTGCATTGCGGACGACACGGCTCCGTTCTGTGTCGCGGGCATGCTGGGCGCCGAGCTCCCTTCGCTGCCCGACGAAGTGGCTCAAGGGGTGAAGACGTTCTTCGATCACCTGACTTCGTGGCTTGAACGGGTGCTCGAAGCCGGCGTGAACGGCGATCTCCTCAAACTGGATTCGTCGGTTCACGCCGAAGCGGCCACGCTCGTCTCGCTGGTCTACGGCGCCATGCTCGCCGCGCGGGCGTATGCGAACGTCGAGCTGTTCAAGCAGGTAACCGAGGGCGCGGTCGAAAGACTGGTGAAGCCTCGCAAACGCACGCGTCAGGCGATCGAGTAGCCGCCGTCGGCGACCAGAGCGTGGCCCGAAACGTAGCTCGAGTCGTCGGACGCGAGGAACGCCACGATCGTCGCCATCTCCTGCGCCGAGCCCCAGCGGCCGGCCGGCGTGCCGGCGGCGAACTGCTGCTGCACTTCGGCCGATGGCCAGATGCCGCGATGATGGAACGGCGTCTCGATCAACCCCGGGCATAGTGCGTTCACGCGGACGCCTTTGCGGAACCATTCGATCGACGCCGTTTTGGTCATGCCGACTACCGCGTGCTTGCTGGCGATATACACCGACGCGTTCCCGAAGCCGATCAGCCCGCCCATTGAGGCGTTGTTGATGATGCTGCCCGAGCCTTGCTCGAGCATGACCCGCGCTTCGTATTTCATCGAGTTCAGCACGCCGCGCACGTTCAGCTCGAAGACCATGTCGAACCTTTCGGAGTCCTGTTCGATGAGCGGTGCAAATACGCCCTCGGTTCCCGCATTGTTGAAGGCGATGTCAAGGCGCCCATAGGTCTGCACCGTGCAGTCGACGAGGTGCTTGATGTCGGCTTCTTTCGAAACGTCCGCCACGAAGGCCGACGCTTCGCCACCCTCGGCCGAAATTTGCTGCACGAGCTGGTCGAGTTCGTCCTTGCGGCGAGCCGCCACGACGACCTTTACGCCGCGGCGGGCGAGTTCGACAGCCGAAGCGCGGCCGATACCTGAGCTTGCGCCGGTCACGAGCGCAATCTTGCCTTCGAGCTGCCGTTGTGTATTGGTCATGTTCATGATGTCGTCCTTTGTTCCAGTGGATATTGCGCAGGGTCTGGCGCGCTGTTCACGGCTACCTTGCCTCACGCCTGGAACGAAGTATGGACAGCCGGCGCTCGAATATGAATGGAATAATCGCGCATTCACAATTCCTCATTTGGGAATTTTCCACCACAATGGCTCATCACTCTCAGTGCAGGAACAATCATGCTCAATCGCCTTGATCTCCTGAGGATCTTCCTGGCCGCCTCGTCATGTACGAGCTTTCGCGAAGCCGCCGCGCGACTTGGCGTTTCGCCGCAAGTGGTCACGCGCGCGGTGCGTGAGCTGGAGGAGCAACTGAGAGAAACCCTGTTCCATCGGAATACGCGACGCGTGCAGATCACGACGTTCGGCCAGTCGTTCGCCGCCCATGCTCAGGCTGCGCTCACGGGCGTCGACAGTCTGTTCGGCCAGGCAAGCATGAGTGACGACGCAATGGGCGTTGTGCGCATTACCGCGCCGTCAGCCCTGGGTCGCTACTACGTGCAGCCGATCCTGATGGAATTGATGGCCCGTCATCCCGGTCTGATTGCCGACCTCAGACTCTCGGACGCCCCCTCGGCCGTCGTGGACGAGCAGATCGACGTAGGCGTGCGCGTGGGCGCAATTGGCGACAACCGGTTTGTCGCGCGTGCTATCGGTCCACTACCGGTATGGACAGTCGCCTCACCGGCATTGATCCAGAGAGTAGGAGAACCACGGAACCTGAAGGACCTCGAAGCGCTGCCTGTTACGTGCCTGATCGACTCCGCAAGCGGTCGTCCGTGGCCATGGATGTTCCGCGGAGAACGTCACTTCCAGCCTGCTGCGCCCGCATTCGTAACCAATGACACTTCTGTGGAAGTCGAAGCGGCGTGCGCGGGAATTGGCTTCAGCCAATGTACCGAATATCTGATTCGGCCTTACGTTCAGCGAGGTCAACTCGTCCGGCTTCTACCCCGCTTCGATCCCGAGCCCTGGAAGCTATACGTTTACCGTCCCCAACGCGGCCCGGTATCGAGGCGAATTCGTGTCGTATTCGACGAGCTGGTCGCCAGACTTGCCGTGGCAACGTTGCGTGAGTAGCTGGCGCGCGCCCTGAAGAACGAACGTCAGCTCAACACGAAAGCGAATACTGAAACCAGGCTAGACACGCGTCGCCAGGAGTCTGATCCCGGCGATCCCGAATACGACGGCCAGGCATCCTTCCAGCGCGCGACGGGTCCGCACGTACATCCTGCGAGCCGAATCCGTCGAAAAGAGGACGGCATAACCGCCGAACACCAGGCATCCGATGGCCGCACAGCCGGCGATTACCGCACTATGGGCAGATCCCGTGCCGTTCGACGACAGGGCGACGATGGAAACCCACACGAGGATCGCTTTTGGATTGGTGAGATGGAGCATCGCGCCGCGGAGGTAGATACTCGTCGATGTCGGTGCTCGCTCCACCTGCAGTACGGAGGCGGCGGCTGTCGAAAGCGCGTTGCGTCCGGATTTGAAGGCGAGCCACAAGAGATACAGACCACCAAAGATCTTGATTGCGATGATGAACTGGGACCAGGCGATCAGGGCAGCCGACACGCCTAGCGTGGCCACCGTCGCCCAAAACATCGATCCCGAGATGACACCGAGTGCGAACATCATCGCCGCTTTACGGCCGTGACTGGCCGCGATGGACAAGATTGCAAGGTTGCTCGGCCCGGGACTCGCGGTGCCGACGAAATACGCTGCATAGGCAAGCAGCAGGTTGGTCGAGAAGAAGGCGTTTCCAGTCATGATAGGAAGAGGCCGAATAGATCGTTAGTCAAAGAACGAAGCGCTTGCCCACCGCCGACGATACGACTCGATCCTTGGACCGTGTCGCCAGTGCGCCGATTGCCCGCCAGCCGGTGCAATGCGCGGGGGCGATCAGTGCAAGGTTGAACGGTTCCAGCGCTTCGACAGTGTCCGGAATCATGCTTTCCGTTGCACCTGACAAATGGAAGCCGCCCAGCACCCCGTAGATCGGCACGTCGGGGAAGCGATTGCCCGCATGAGTCAATACGTTGATGAGACCTGCGTGTGAACAGGCTGTAAACACGAATAAACCCTTGTTAGCGATATGCACGGCAACATATCGTTCATCCACGAGCGTTTCGTCCAATTCCCATTCACCATCAGGGCCAAGCCTGTGCTGGCCGGGCATGCCGCGCTCGAAGCTTGTCACGCGCGGAATTTCCCCGCTGACGTAGAACGACTTCGAGAGAACCGACTGTTCAACTCTCGTAATAACGAGTTCTGCACCGTACCGGCAAGCACCTGCTGGCCTGGAATGTCCTCCATCGGCATCATGCGGCCCTGTGGATTCCTGACCGCTCGCGATGCGAACATCTCTGGATGCTCGATTGACTCAATCATCTCTTCACTCCTTAGTACTGGTCAGTCCCGCAGCAAACCTTCCGCCAGCAGTGCTGCCCTGACGTGCGGGCGACCCACCGCACGTTGCTGAAACGCGGTGATCGCGGGCAGCCGCGATAAATCCATGCCAACGTGCCTTGCCCAGTTTGTCACGGTGAAAAGATAGGCGTCGGCTACCGAGAACTGCGCTCCCAGCAACCATGGCTGGTGCGTCAGGGATCGCTCCACCAAAGGATAGGATTTGAAGAGCACTTCCCGCTTTTCGCTGCGGATCAGGCCGGGCGTCGCGGGATTGAAGAGCGGGGCGTAACTCGTGTGCAAATCAGAATTAATGAAGCCAGCGTTTCCCTTTGGATTGATGGTGAGAAAGTCGATTCCGCCTTGTGTGCGCTTCGACCCCATGTCCACCTTTTCGAGTTCAATCGCGATATCCGCTTCGCGTGCAACGATATGCGACGCAAGCGAGCATGCTCCCGGCGAGTAATAAAGCTTCATGTTCGATCCCGACAACGAGTTTATTCATCAACCAACGGCGCTGCAGCCCGGCACGCTCCAGCGCTTGCTACTGGGGGGAAGGCGGATTCAAGAGCTTGCTCAACGGCTTCAGCGGGCCTATTGGGAGGAGCGAGAATGTCATCAAGTGCGCTTTCCCCAAGGGCAGCGCCTCGAGCATTTCATGCGCTTGATTGACGTCCGTCACGTTCAGGATGAACACCACCCCAGTCCGGTCTTGCAGTGAATACCACTGGTCAATCTTGCCCTCGAGGTAGAACTGCGCCGTCTCGCGCACTTCGGTCGGAAGAATGCGTTGGACAACTTGCATGTCCGTGCCCGGCGGAAAAGTGCCAATCGCCAGAATCTTCGTGGTTGGCGTGGCAGGCATAGGCGTGGTTTGCGACATGGAAACTCCAGCAAAAGCGACCAGCACAGCGGCTATGGTCAAATTAAGGAGAAGGCATTTCATTCAGCGTCCCGTTACCGTGGTGTCAGCCGCTGATGCTCCGGCCCAATGGCTGGTGCCAAGGTATCATCGCTATTCGCAAGCGGCTATTCATCACATTGTTGACGGGCCATGAAGCAGAACTTCACAGTCAGGCAGGGCGCGCTGGACGGCGTGGAGGTGTTCCTGCGCGTTGCCCAGCATCGCAGTTTTCGCAAGGCGGCCGCGGAGCTCGGTGTGACGCCCTCGGCTATCAGTCAGACGGTGCGTGTACTCGAAGCGCGCATTGGCGCGGCGCTCTTCATCCGCAACTCGCGAAGTGTCGGCTTGACCGAAGCCGGCGAAAAGTTTTTCGCGCGCGCCAAGCCCGCCTTCGAGGAACTGGTCGCCGCCAGTGAGGTGGCGCGCGGACTCGGCCAGCGACCGGCTGGATTGCTGCGTCTCTCGGCGCCGCGCGCGGTGATCCCCACTCTGCTGGAACTGGTCACATCGTTCTGCCGGGCTTATCCCGAGGTCGAGGTGGAGCTTGCTGCGAGCAAGGAGGTGACCGACCTTGCTGCCGAAGGATTCGACGCCGCCGTCCGGCAGGGGCATCTCGTTGCTCCCGATATGGTCGCGGTGCCAATGACGCCGACATTCCGTCTCATCGTCGTCGGCAGCCCTGTCTACTTCGCCGGGTTCAGTCCACCCACCCACCCGAACGACCTGCGCCAGCATGCCTGCTTGCGATGGCGGCGGTCCAACGGCGCGCTCGCCCTATGGTCGTTCGACGACGACAACCAGCCGATCGAGATCGCCGTATCCGGCCCCCTCATTGCCAGTGACTTTCCCACCGTCCTTGGCGCTGCGTTAGAAGGCCTGGGCCTGGCCCAGGTACCCGAGCCTCTGGCCGCTGGCGGATTGAGATCGGGAGAACTGATCGAGGTGCTAGAGGCCTACGCGCCGGTGAGGCCGGGGATGTTTCTCTGCTATCCGGGCCGCCGGCAGGTCATGCCGAAACTGCGCGCATTCATCGATCATATGAAGAGCCGCACGGCGGCCGATGGAAAGGTCCGCGTACAAGCTGACGCGAAACGCGCGGGGACGCGAAACGAAGGCTGATTGCGTAAGGCATTCACTAGTGCCCAACGCTAACAAACATCTCCCACGCCGCGCAGCGCGATGCGCCTGCAGCATCGTCCTACAATGACGCAGTAGCCACACGTCGCCACGACATCATCGGCGGAAACCTCACTTTCCCAGGAGCAGACGATGCCAAAGATGCACGTAGTGCAGGTAGCAAACCCGGGCGCCCCTCTCGAACTGGTCGAGCGCGATATTCCCGAGCCGCCCGAGGGACACGTCCTCGTCAAGGTGCAGGCCTGCGGGATCTGCCATAGCGATTCGCTCACGAAGGAAGGCCAGTGGCCCGGCCTGGAGTTTCCTCGCGTGCCCGGCCACGAGATCGCAGGCGTGATCGAAAAGCTCGGTGCGCGCGTCGACGAATGGAAGGTCGGGCAGCGCGTCGGCGTGGGCTGGCACGGCGGCCACTGCGGCCATTGCGAACACTGCCGCCACGGCGACTTCGTGCTCTGCAAGAACGGCCAGATTCCCGGCATCAGCTACGACGGCGGCTACGCCGACTACATGGTGGCGCCGCAGGAAGCGCTCGCACGCATGCCCGACGACCTCTCCGACGTCGACGCCGCGCCGCTCCTGTGCGCCGGCATCACCACCTTCAACGCGCTGCGCCACAGCGGCGCACGCGCGGGCGATGTCGTGGCGATTCTCGGCATTGGCGGTCTCGGCCATCTCGGCGTGCAGTACGCCCGCAAAATGGGCTTCGTCACCGTGGCCATCGCGCGCGGGCAGGACAAGGCGCCGCTCGCGAAGCAGCTCGGCGCGCATCACTATATCGACAGTTCCTCGCAGGACGTCGCGCAAGCCCTGCTCGCGCTGGGCGGCGCGCGCGTGATCCTCGCCACGGCCACGAGCGGCAAGGCCATGAGCGCTGCGCTGGGCGGGCTCGGCCTGAACGGCAAGCTGATCATGATCGGCGTGTCGCAGGAGCCCGTGGAAGTGCCGATCACGCAGTTCATCATGGGTCGCCACTCGGTGCAGGGCTGGCCCTCGGGCACCGCCGCCGATTCTCAGGATACCCTGGCATTCAGCGCACTCTCGGGCGTGAAGCCGATGATCGAGGAATATCCGCTGTCGCGCGCGGCGGAAGCCTATGAGCGGATGATGAGCGGCAAGGCGCGCTTTCGCGTGGTGCTCAAGCCCGGCGCCTGAGTGGCATCGAGGCGAAGGGCGGTGCTGCGAGGCCGGCACCGCATCGACTTTGCACTACCGTCCCGCTTGAGGCCCGGCTTCGTCCTTCGCGAGGCCGGCTTCGTCGACATAGCGATCGACAGCGCTGCTTACGGTAGGATCGAAGCAGTCCGGGCCGATGTCATCGAGCAAATCGAAGCGCTTGAGCTTGTCGCGCACCGGGTCCTTCATCTCCGCGAAATGCAGCGCGATGCCGCGCTCGCGCAACGCATGGGTCAGTTCGCGCAGCATGTCGGCGGACGTGACGTCCACACTCGTCACGGGCTCCGCCGCCACCACGACCCGCCGCACCGGCGTGGGCGACGCTTCCACCGCTTCCATCAGGCGCTGCTGGAACAACTCGGCATTCGCGAAGAACAACGGCGCGTCCCAGCGAAACAGCACGAGTCCCGGCATACGCACCGCTTCGGGATAGCGCTCGATGTCGTGATAGCCGCGCACCCCCTCCACGCGGCCGAGCACCGCGAAATGCGGCCGCCAGCCGTCCCAGAGGAATTCGATCACGGCGATCAGGACGGCGAGGCCAATGCCGGGAATCGCCCCGAAAACCGCGACTGCCACGAAGCAACCGATCGATAGCCAGAACTCCCACTGCTGAATCCGGTAGATGCGTTTGAGATCCGCGATTTCGAACAGTCCGAGCGCGGCGGCGATCACCACGGCGGCGAGCGCGCTATTGGGCAAATAGCGCAACAGATTGGGCGCGACCATGAGCAGCGCCGCCACGGCGAGCGCACCCACTACGCCGGTTAGCTGCGTGCGGGCGCCCGCGGCTTCGGCAACCGGTGTGCGCGAGGCGCTGCTGCTGATCGGGAAGCCCTGGAACAAGCCGGCCGCGAAGTTCGCTACGCCAAGGCCCACCATCTCCTGGTTCGGGTCGACGCGCGCATGAAAGCGCGCCGCATAGGTGCGCGAGAGCACGCTCGTATCGGCGAAGGCGATCAACGCGACGGCCGCGCCGCCCAGGACGATCTTGACCAGGTCCGCGTTGGCGACCCACGGCAGCGAGAGTCCAGGCAAGCCCTGGGGAATCGTGCCCAGCACTTTCACGCCCATGGCGTCGAGATGGAAGAGACTGACCGAGAGCGTGGCCACGATCACAGCGATCAGGATGCCGGGCACCTTGTCGAAGCGCTTGAGCACGAGGATCAGCACGAGGCTTCCCGCGCCCACGGCAAAGCTGTACCAGTTCGCCTCGCCGCGCGCGAGCGCCTGGGCGAGGCTGAGCAGGTCTCTCATCGGGCCCTGCTCGTCGATGGAGACGGCGAAGAGCTTCGGCAACTGGCTGATGAGCACGGCGAGCGCAATGCCGTTCATGTAGCCGTATCGAATGGGCTTGGACAGCAGTTCCGTGATGAAGCCGAGGCGCAACAGCCCCATGACGACGCAGACGAGCCCGGAAACGATCGCCATCATGCTCGCCACGCCAATGGCGCGTGCGGGGTCGCCCCCTGCGACCTGCACCACCACGGCGAGTATGGGCGCGGCAAGGGCGGAGTCGGGGCCGAGCACGAGAATGCGGCTGGGCCCGAAAATGGCATAGGCCAGCAGCGGAATGATCGTGGCATAGAGACCGTAGACACCGGGCACACCGGACGCCGCCGCGTAGGCAATGCCGACCGGCACGAGCATGGTGGTCAGCACCAGTCCTGCAGCGAGATCGCTGAGCAACCAGGTGCGTTGATAAGTCTTGAACAACGTGACGCCGGGCAACCAGCGCAGCCAGGGCTGACTTGCGGTTGCACTGGCGGGCTGTGCGTGGGGGGAGGCAGGTCTTTCCATTTCCATTGGCCGGTTACTTGTCGTGAGAATGCTGGCGCTGGGAATCGTGGAGCCGACGGCGTGCGCTAAAAAGCATAGTTGAAATAGGCGTGTCACAAAAGCCGCGCTCCGCTGTCTTGACTTCGGGATCATGGGCGCGGATTCAGGCCGTCCTGCCGCACTTTTTCGGGCATCGCCCGCCACCGCTGCGCCAACCGGGTGCGCCGCATCGACCCCCGCACTGCTGCGGTGCACAACTCGTTGCGCGCCGCGTTTCCGCACGGCGCGTCCAAAACCCCATCCGGCACGGCTTTGCGGCCAAGGGACAGACTGGCACGCACCTTGCTGAATCCTCATGCGCGCCCAGCGATGGCGCGCAATGCACCGATTAACCGTCGAGGACGTCATGCCGACGACCACCGAATCCCCATGCTGCGCGTACTGCTCGTAACCGACACTGACAAGCCTATCGGCGACCTGCGCGACGCGCTCGCCAAGCTCGGCTACGACATGCTCGCCGAGCCCGCGACGCCGCAGGCGCTGCATCGCGTCGTCGAGCGTGAACGGCCCGACGTCATCATCATCGATACCGAGTCGCCCTCGCGCGACACGCTCGAACAGCTCGCGGTGATGAACGCCACCGCGCCGCGCCCGGTGCTGATGTTCAGCCACGACGCCAACCAGCAACTGATCCGCTCGGCCGTGAACGCGGGTGTGACCGCCTATCTCGTGGAAGGGCTCGCGAGCGAGCGCCTCGCGCCGATCCTCGAAGTCGCGCTCGCGCGCTTCGCACAGGAAGCCCAGTTGCGCGAGCGTCTCACGCAGGCCGAAAACGAACTGGCCGAGCGCAAGCTGATCGACCGCGCGAAGCGCATCCTGATGGAGCAACAGAAGCTGACCGAGCCCGCCGCCTACGCGGCGCTGCGCAAGCGCGCGATGAACCAGAGCGTGAAGCTCGCCGAAGTCGCCCGCCAGATCGTCGCGCTTGCGCAAGCCCAGCAACGACCCGATTGAGCAGGAACGAAGCGCCGCCCATGAACGCCACCCCCCCCCTCGCCGCGCCCGAGAAGACCCATCTGAAGATCGGCTTCGTGCCGCTCGCCGACGCCGCGCCGCTCGTCGCCGCGAAGCTGCTGGAGTTCGGCCACGCGCACGGTCTCACGCTCGAACTCTCGCGCCAGCCCTCGTGGGCCGCGCTGCGCGACAAGCTGCTGTCCGGCGAACTCGACGCCGCGCATTCGCTTTACGGGCTCGTGTATGGCGTGCAGCTCGGCCTGGGCGGCCCGCAGACCGACATGGCCGTGCTGATGGTGCTCAACCGCAACGGCCAGGCAATATCGCTCTCGAACCGTCTCGCGAATGCGCTCGCCGAACACGGCTCGCTGCCGCGCGCGCTCGCGACGCTGGCGCGCAAGCCCGTGTTCGCGCAGACCTTCCCCACCGGCACACACGCGATGTGGCTGTACTACTGGCTCGCTTCGCAGGGTGTGCATCCGCTGCGCGACATCGAGAGCGTGGTGATACCGCCGCCGCAGATGGTGGCCGCGCTCGCCGAAGATCGCCTCGACGGCCTGTGCGTGGGCGAGCCGTGGCCAGGGCTTGCGCAGCAGCGCGGCGTGGGACGCACGATCATCGCGAGCGGGGCGATCTGGCCGGATCATCCCGAGAAGGTGCTCGCCTGCCGGCGCGATTTTGTGGAACACAATCCGAACACGGCGCGCGCGCTCGTGCAGACGATGCTCGAAGCGTGCCGTTGGCTGGACGGCGAAGGCAATCGGCGCGAGATTGCGCAGTGGCTCGCGCGCCCGGAGATGCTGGGTGTAGACGCCGCGCTGATCGCCGCGCGGCTCGAAGCGGACGCGGCATCACGCACGCCGGGCATGAAGTTCTTCGAGGAAGGCCGCGTCAACTATCCGCACGAATCCGAAGGCGTGTGGTTTCTGACCCAGTTCGAACGATGGGGCATGCTTGCGCGCCGAAGCGACTACGGCGAGATCGCGCGCGGCTTGAACCAGACGGCGCTGTACGGGCAAGCGGCGGCGGCGATGGGAATCGCGCTGCCGGCCGGGACGGCCACCGCGCCGTTCGTCGATGGACGCGTTTGGGATGGAGAAGACGCGGTGGGGTATGTGGAGGGGTTCGGCATCAAGGCGTAAGCGCGGCTGGCCGCGCTCAGCCTGTCACTTCACGACGACCTGCGTATGCCCCACGACAGGCGGCTTCTCGAAGTACGGACCGACGAGGCGGCGCCATTCCTGAAAGTCATCCGACTCGCGAAAGTGCACCATGTGATCCTCGACGGTATCCCACTGCACGACGAGCACATACTGGTTCGGCTCTTCCACGCCGCGCTGCAGTTCCACGCTGCGGCAGCCGCGCGCGCGGTGAAAGAGCGGCAGCGCCTGCGCCACGTTTGCCTCGAATTCGGCGTTCTTGCCTGCGCTCACCGTGATGTGCGCCATCTCGTAGACCATCCTGTTCTCCTTGTGATTCGCGTTGGTTTGCGTTGATCCGCTACTGCAGTCAGTGTGTGTTCAGGCGGTCGATCACTTCGTCCGCAATCGCGAGCGAAGCCGTCAGCCCCGGCGACTCGATGCCGTAGAGGTTCACGAGCCCGCTCACGCCGTGCTCGCGCGCGTCCTGGATCACGAAGTCGCCGCCATGCTTGGCCGCGGCCAGCTTCGGGCGAATGCCAGCATAACCCGGTTGCAGCGCGTCGTCAGGCAACGCGGGCCAGTAGGTGCGAATCGCCTCGTAGAATTTCGCCGCGCGGCCCGGGTCCACGGTGTAGTCGATCGTGTCGATCCACTCCACGTCGGGACCGAAGCGTGCCTGGCGACCAAGGTCGATCGTCAGGTGCACGCCCAGCCCCCCTTCCTCCGGCACCGGATAGATGAGCCGTGAAAACGGCGCCGCGCCGGCAAGCGAGTAGTAATTGCCCTTCGCGTAGCGCCCCGGCGCGATCGATTGCGCCGGCACGCCTTCGATGCAAGCCGCGATCGGCTGCGCGTAAAGGCCCGCGCTGTTCACCACGCGCGTGGCGAGCAATTCCATCGGCTCGTCGCCGCCTACCTTCAGGAGCGTCGGCTGGCCCGGCCGCACGAGGCCGCCCGTGACCGGCGAGCAAAACGCGAGCATGCCGCCCGCCGCTTCGAAGTCGCCCTGCAGCGCGAGCATCAATCCGTGGCTGTCGACGATGCCCGTGGAGGGCGATTCGAGCGCCGCCACGCACTCGAGCGCGGGTTCCCGTGCGCGCGCCTCGCCGCGGTCAAGCCAGCGCAGGTCGTCCACGCCGTTGGCGGCCGCCGCCGCGCGAATCGCACGCAGCGCGTCGAGTTGCCCTTCGTGCGTCGCGACGATGAACTTGCCGCAACGGCTGTACTCCACGCCCTTCTCTTCGCAATACGCGTAAAGCTTGTGCTTGCCTTGCACGCACAGCCGCGCCTTGAGCGAGCCTTGCGGGTAGTAAATGCCCGCGTGTATCACTTCGCTGTTGCGCGAGCTGGTGCCCGTGTCGATGGCGTTCTCGCCCTCGACGAGAACCGTTTCCCAGCCCTGCTGCGCGCACGCGCGCGCAACCGCGAGACCGACCACGCCCGCGCCGATCACGACGCAATCCACCGTATCCGTCATGAAACTTCCTTCCTCGTCACGCGAGTGCTGTTTCGACTGGCGCTATTTTGCCCAATTCGCTCGCCTTTCGTGAAAGGATGCGCACCATGAAAAAAACGCCGCCCGATAGGTCGATCGATCGGGCGGCGTCAAACAACTACCGGAGATGATGAAGCTAGCGGTGCATTAGAAGTGCGTATGCAGGCCCACGCGCGCAACCGCCTGGCTCTGTCCGCTCGAAGCGCCATCCGAGGAGTTCATGCCGTTGATCTGCGCAAGACCGCCCGAGCTGGCGCGCTGGTACACGCCCAGCACGTACACGCTGGTGCGCTTGGAAAGCGCGTAATCGACGATCGCCGCGACCTGGTGCGCGTGATTGTTGTCGACCACGTCGTTGCCCTTCATGTACATGTACGACGCGCCTGCGCTGAGTGCAGGCGTGAAGTTGTAATGCGCGCCCACCGAGCCCTGATACACCGAGCCGCCGTTGGCCGAGTTGTGCACGGTGGTGAAGAGCGCGTTCGTGATCCAGCCGCCAAAACGGTAGTGCGCGCCGATACCCCAGTTACGCACGCTCACGTCGCCTTCGCCCGTCACGACGGTCTTGAGGTTCGTATAAGCCGCGTTCACGCCGAACTCATGCGCCGAGTAGTTCAGCGCGAAGCTCGTGCCGTTGGCCGTGCCGATCGAGCCGGCCACGCCTCCGAAGCTGTACATCGCGCCCGCGCTGAAACCGCCGAACGTCGGCGACAGATACTTCACCGAATTATTGACGGTTTCGCCAGCCATCCGGTCCCAGTCGAACGACCCGGTCGGGTTGTCTGGCAGCGCGAGCTTCTGGAACGGACCCGCGCGGAAATCGTAGAAGTGGCCCGAGAGCTCCGCCGGATCGTTGCCCGCGAAATACAGCGAGTCCGTCATGAAGTCGTACTGGTTACCGAGCGTGAGCTTGCCCAGCTTGTCGTTGCTCAGACCCAGAATCGACGTACGGCTGAAGAGACTCTTGTTCGGCATGAAGGCGCCGTTGTCCACCTGGAACTGGTTGACGAGCTGGAAGAAGGCCTTCGTGCCGCCGCCCAGGTCTTCCGTGCCGGTCATGCCCCAGAGGTTCGGGCCGTTCACGCCGTCGTCCATCTTGACGTTGTGCTTGCCGCCCTGGTTGCTCACGTAGGTAATGCCCGTGTCCATCATGCCGTAGAGCGTCACGCTGCTTTGCGCGAACGCCGGTGCAGCACACGCCATCACACCGATGGCCCCCGTAATCGCCAATGCAATCTTTTTGTACTGCTTATGATCCTGCATTCTCCAAGTCTCCTGTTTTGAACAAACCTGTTTATTCGAGCATCGAAGGGTAGCGCTCTCGCCGCCCCGAGATCCGGCGAGCCGCACGAGAAGCGCGCGGCATGGGGGGCCGCGCGGGTCAAACGCGTTCGAGTGGGCGCAGCGCCCGCCCGTACGCAAAAGCGATTCAGGACATCAAAATCGGTCAGGCAAACGCTCAGACCGCGTCGGGCACCTTGCGCGTCTTCAGGAACGCTTCGAGGGTTTCGCCGCGCATGCTCGCGTACATGCCGAGATTCGTGATCTTCACCACGCGCGCGAACTTCTCGAGCACGAAGAAGCACACGCCGTATTGAATGAGGCCGAGCCAGTCCGTTGCGTCGACGAGCGCGCGCTCCTCGCTGGTGAGCGCGGCGGCGTCGTAGGCGGCCTTGCGGTCGCGCAGCCACAGTTCGCGCGCTTGCGGCAGGCGCATTTCCCAGAAGAAGCGATTCAGGCGCATGGCCTTCATGCTCTGGCGAATGTCGAAGGGGTACGTGCCCGTCAGTTCCTCGATGCCAACCAGTTGCGGATTCATTGCTGGCCCTCTTCCTCGTACACCGTGACCGCCATCGCCGTGCTGGTCGCGAGATAGTAATTGCGATGGACTTCGCGGATCTTGCCGCCCAGCGCCCCGCGCATGGCGAGCCACATGATCGTCTCCACGCTTTCCGCGCCGCCAAGGCGCACGTAGTCCACGTGCTTCATGCGTGCAAGGCGCTCCGGATCGTTGACGATCAGGTCGAGGAACTCCATGTCCCATTCGGTGTTGTTGTAGCCGCTGCGCTCGCCGTGCACCTGGTGCGATAGTCCGCCCGTGCCGACCACCACCACGTCGAGATCCTGCTCGAACGATTCGATCGCGCGGCGCAGCGCCTGGCCGATCCGGTAGCAGCGGTTGGCCGTGGGCAGCGGATACTGGAGCACGTTCACCTGGATCGGCACCAGCGCCGCGGGCCAGCCGCCTTCGTGCGGCAGCATGAGCGAAAGCGGCGAGTTGCAGCCGTGGTCGAGCGGCTTGTCCTGGAAGATCGTGAGATCGAACTCGTCGTGTACGAGTTGCTCGGCGATATGGATCGCGAGATCGGGGTGGCCCGCGATGTCCGGCAGCGCGCGCTTGCCCCCGCCTTCGTCGGCGAACTCGTGCCCGGCGGAAACGCCCAGCGCGAACGTCGGGTAGCAGTCGAAGAAGAAGCTGTTGGCGTGGTCGTTGTAGAACATCACGAGCGCGTCCGGCTTGCGCTCGGCGAGCCACTGCGCCACCGGTTCGTACCCCTGGAAGAGCGGCGCCCACGCGGGTTCGTTCTGCTTGCCCTTGTCGTATGCCATGCCGATTGTCGGCACGTGCGATGTGCCGATGCCGCCCACTATTCTTGCCATGATCTTGCCCTCTGCTGCTGTTCATGCGGCGCACTCGCGCCGCGCTGGACCGGATGCGTCGACAGACGCCTTCGATCCATCACTTGGGATACGAAATTACAAAAATGCCACCTGAACCGTAAGCAAGGGTTAACCACGAATTTTTCCATTTCCCTCATGAATTCAAGGCTTCTGCGCGCTTGCGCACACTCGGCCGATCGCGCAAACCCGCGCGGCGCAACGGTTTTTGGTATCCTGAAACACCATTGCGGGAACTGCGGCCGATCCGGCCCGGCAACCCCCTCATAAACGAAACAGATATCAAAAGAACGAACTCGCAAGGGCCACGCGCGCCATACGCCGCGCGCCTCGCCCGTGGCGATTCACGCATGACATGAACGGGACGACCCAGCAAACCATCGTGCAGGCGCTGCGCACGCGCATCCTCTCCGGCGAACTCGAGCCCGGCGAGCGGCTCGTCGAGGCGCAGCTCGCCGAGCGACTCGGCATTTCGCGCACGCCGCTGCGCTATGCGCTGAGTGTGCTCGCGACCGAAGGCCTCGTCGAGCGCTCGGGCGCGCGCGGCTACACCGTGCGGCGCTTTTCGGTGACCGACGTGCTCAACGCCATCGACGTGCGCGGCGTACTCGAAGGGCTCGCCGCACGCACGGTTGCCGAGCGCGGCGTGGACGCGGCGCTCGCGCGCGCGCTCGAAGACTGCCTGCGCGAAGGCGACGCGATTTTCGCGGCCGGCGTGCTCGACAGCGAAGCGGAAACGCGCTACGCCGCGATGAACGGCCGCTTCCACGCACTGATTGTGCAAGCGGCGCACAATCTTGCGGTGAGCGCCGCGCTCGGGCTCAACGACAAGATTCCATTCGTCTCGCCGGGCACGGTGGTGTTCGACAAAGCCGCGCAGCAGCGCCAGTTCATGATGCTGTCGTATGCGCACCGCCAGCATCACGCCATCGTCGGCGCGCTCGTGAACGGCGAAGGCGCGCGCGTCGAGGCGCTAATGAAAGAGCACACGCATATTTCGAAGGAGAGCCTCAATCTCTCGGTCGACCGGCTGCATCTGAGCGCGGCCGACAACGTCGCCGCCGCAGTTGGCACGATTGCCACGGTCGCCGCATGAGACACGGCGCGTATCCCACCCAAAACGACATGATCGAGCCGTGAGCCAGCCCGAACTTCTGAACCTCGCGCATCTGCGCGCTTTTCGCCTCGTTGCCGACACAGGCAGCGCCACGCGCGCCGCTTCGGCCCTGTATCGCGCGCAATCGGCCGTCACACGCTCGGTGCAGGAACTGGAGACGGCGCTGGGCGCGCCGCTCTTCGAGCGCAAGCCCTCGGGCATGCTGCCCACGGCCGTGGGCCGCGTGGTGCTCGAGCGCTGCGCGCGCATTTTCGGCGAACTGGAAGAACTCGCGCAGTGGTGCGCCGCGCGCCAGGCGCGCCGGCGCGCGTTGAGCGAAGGCACGCTGCCCGCGTATCTGCTCAACACGCGGCGGCTGCAGCTATTCGTTGCTCTCGCGCGGCACCGCCATATGCCGAGCACGGCCAATGCATTCGGCATCAGCCAGCCCGCCGTGAGCAGCGCCATGCGCGTGCTCGAAAGCGGCTCGGGTGTCACGCTCTTCCATCGCGGGCCGCGCGGCGTGCTGCTCACGGCCGAGGGCGAGACCTTCCTGCTGCACGTGCGGCGCGCGCTCAACGAACTGCGCCACGTGCCCGACGATATCGCGGCGCTGCACGGCAATATCCAGGGCGCGGTGACGGTGGGTGCGCTGCCTTTGGGCCGCACGCTGATCCTGCCGGCCGCCATCGCGCGCCTTTCCGCGCAGCATCCGGGCGTGCGCGTGGTGACCGACGAAAGCGCTTATGAACTGCTCGTGGCGGGCCTGCGCGCGGGCGATGTGGACTTCGTGCTCGGCGCGCTGCGGGAAAACGATGCGGCAAGCGGCCTGGGCAACGAACGATTGATGTCGGAGGACATGATCGTGCTCGCGCGGCGCGATCATCCGCTCGCGAAAAAGCACGGCCTCACACTGAACGATCTGCGTGATGCGCAGTGGATACTTTCGCGCACGCATTCGCCCTCGCGCGGGCTGCTCGAAGCGCAGTTCCGCCGCGTGAAGCTCAAGCCGCCCCTGCCCACCGTCGAAACCGCCGATCTCGCCGTGATTCGCGGGCTGCTGCTCGGCACGGACATGATCACGGCGCTCTCGGCGCAGCAGTTGCACTACGAAATCGAATCGGGGCAGTTGGTGATTCTCGACGTGCCGCTGCAGCACACGCGCCGCGATATCGGGCTTACGCTGCGCGCGCAGGGCTCGCCCTCGCCTGCGGCACGCGCGCTGATCGACGCGATCCGGCTCGCGGTGATGGATGTTGCGCGCGCAACGCGCGTGGTGGAGGGGCGGCGCGCGGGGTGAATCCGCAACCTGCATGAGACGATCATCAGCGACAATCGAAAGTCCGTAGTGCAAAGCGTTGCGGCCGTTCAGGCCAGACGCTTTTCAAACCAGTGATGGGCATACGGTTCGGCGTTGAATGCATCGACTTCGACGAATCCTGATTGCCTGTATAGCGATATCGCCTCACGCAGAGTTCGATTCGTCTCTAGACGGATAACGCGCGCTTTGGCCTGCCGGGCACGTTTCTCCGCCTCGGCAATCAACCGGCGGCCGACGCCCATGCCGCGCGCGGAAGGACTCACCCACATTCTCTTGAGTTCGGCCGGGGACTTCTTGTGAAACTTCAGCGCGACGCAGCCGATCGGGTCTCCATGGAGTCTCGCGACGATTAACGCACCTGCGGGCGCCGTCAGTTCGAGAGCATCTGCCGACAGGCTCATGGACGGGTCGAATCCTGCTTCAAAGCGCTGGTCGAGTTCGCCGAAATACTGTTCAAAACACCAGCGCGCGTCATCGCTATCAGGGTTCTCAAGCGCAAAATGCACAAGCGATGCCTGTAGCAAACGCTCGACCTCAGACATGGCTTCGATCAGTCGCCGACGCTGCTTGTCGCCGAGAGGTTCGAGCACGCGTAAAGCGACCGCGTCGGAGAGCCGTTCGAGTTCGGCCCTTTCGATGAGGCCCTCCTCAGTCAGGCAGGCCCGGCGAACCCGGCGGTCGTTCGAATCAGTGAGGACAGCGACAAGTTTTTGCCGCTCAAGCGACGCCAGGGTACGGCTGACATAACCCGAATCAAGACTTAGCCGCGCGCGAAGCGTACGAATATCCGCCCCTTCGACACCAATCTCCCACAGCAGGCGCGATTCACCCATCGGGCGGCCTCGTCCGAGGAAATGATCGTCGATAGCGCCGATGCTTTCAGCGACGATGCGGTTAAAGCGACGAATCTGGGGAATGGCTGACGAACTCATATCTCTGACTTTAGTCAGAGATATTGCATCCGTCAACCTCGAGCCGAGGAATGCGGTTCTTTCTCCGCGCGACCGGCCGTGAATGGAATGGAGGCGGTAGTATTGCCAGCGGATATTGAGTGGGGGGCAGCCGTGAATCAGGAAAACGCGTTAGATGGTGCGGTGGCAATCGCGCCGGCGCAAACCGCGCTTCTCGTCATGCACTATCAGACCGACATTCTCGGGCTCTTCCCCTCGGTCGCGCCGGCCTTGCTTGCCAATACGCGCAAGCTCTGCGACGCGGCGCGGACCAAAGGCGTCGGCGTTTATTTCGCCAACCTCCGCTTCAGTCCGGGCTATCCGGAAGTCAGCCCATTGAACAGGAATGGCCAGGGAATCAAGCAACTCGGTCTCTTCGTCGACGACCAGACCTCGCCGGAGCTGGGCCAGCGGGCTTGCGAACCGGTCATCGTTGCACACCGGGCCAGCGTGTTCTTCGGCACCGATTTGCAGGCGCGACTTCTCGCACAAGGTGTCGATTCGCTGATTATGGTCGGCATTGCATCGACCGGCGTTGTGCTGTCGTCGGTCGCGTATGCGAGCGACGCGGACTTCCGCCTGTACACGGTCAAGGACTGCTGCTACGACCCAGATCCGGTGGTACATGAACATCTGTTCTCCACCGCATTCGATTCGCGCACCACGGTACTCTCGCTCGCGGACGCCTTGCTGCTGCTCGCCTAGACGTTCGGCGTCCGCTCTCGAACCCATCTGGGCCAGTCGAGTGACCTCGATCGCACGGTTCACGCAACGGCGGAAAAGCGATCCGTTGACGTCATTCGAATCGCGTCGATACACGCATGCATTGCCCCACTCGTCGGCTCGACACGTGCAATGCCAGGGTTAACCTCGATAAATATATGCATAACGCACGCCGTAATACTGATTCTTACATCGAGACTGGCCCGTTGGAGATGAGAACGCTAACGTTTGCGCAAGGACTACGGGTAGCCGGGGACCACACAATCACTTTCCGGAGTCATTGCGCTCGCATCACGCTCGCAGCTTTTGTCGGCATCCTGGCGGGATGCGGAGACGCCGTTTCGGATTCGGACATCCAGTTCGTCACGGCCGCAATGCCAGCGCAGTTCGAGGCGTTCCGCATGTACGGCGCAGTCCCCTTTCGCGACGGCTCACCCGGTTTGTCCGCTCATGCCCCAGCCCGGCTCCAGCAGGGCTGCGAGGCGGTCGTTCGTTCGGCGAAGGGCAGTTTTCGCGAGTCGGTGGTCCTCGATAGCGAATCGGCCGAGTACTTCGAACTCGATGTTTCGCGTACGGCTGACGGATGGACTGTGACAACCGACAGCCTTGCCGCACCGAGCGGCAACTCCGTGGGGCTTCGCACCCAGTTCACGAACTGCCTGACTGCAATCAAGGACAAGCTGCGGGCCCAGCCGGACTCGATACAGTGAGCCGTGGTCCCGCATGGCGAACGGGTAGCGTCCGTCCACCAGCAACGCTATGCCCGCCATGAAAGCGCCATCGTCGGAAGCGAGATAGCGCGCGGCCGGTCAGTCGAACTTGACCAGATCCTGGAAAACCAGCTGGGCCCACGTGTTGCCGCGTGCCTGGATGAGGAGACCGCCCTCGCCGATCCTCCCGAGTTCGACCGGCGCGAACCCGAGCCGGTCGACGAGGGCCGACACCGAAGCGCTAGCTGCGTCGTCGTCGCTAGCGACGAACACGACCCGCCGGCCGCCATGCGGCGTCGTTGGCCCCTGCGCCAGCGTGGCTGCGGGCAGGTGGTTGAAGGCCTTCACCAGCTTGGCGCCCGCAAACGCCTTTGCGACGGCCGCGCTCGAAGGCAACCCGTCCAGCTCCTTCACAGGGACGCCGTACGCGTTCATGGCGTCGATCACGATCTTCCCCTGCCAGCTTTCGGCGGCCCGTGCGACGTCCTCGTGAGCCCCGAAGGGGACAGCCAGGATGACAACGTCAGCCTCGATCGCTTCCTCGATCTGCTGCGGAACCAGCGACGGCCCAATCTGCGCTGCGAGTGAGTCGACCGGCCGCCTGCCTGCCACGGCTACCTTGATGCCCTGATCGGCGAATGCCTGAGCGATGGCCGTGCCGATCTTGCCAAGCCCGATGATTGCGTAGCTCATTGAACTCTTCATTCGGCTTCCTGAATAACAGAACAATCACATTGACGGACTGCGTGCCTCGGCCTCAGACCTGGCCGATGCCGCCGTCATTCATCAAATCCGCGCCCGTCATATAGGAACTCTGTTCGGAGGCGAGAAAGAGTGCCGCGCTGGCCATCTCCTCGGCCCGGGCAAGTCGACCGAGCGGAACCATGCTTTGGTACATGCTCACCAGATCCTCGCGTGTCGCCGACTGGGCGTCGAGAATCGGCGTGTCGGTGACGCCAGGGCTGAGCATGTTGACGCGAATGCCGCGATCCTTGAATTCGGCGGCCCAGGTGCGCGCATAGGAACGCAACGCCGCCTTGGTCGCCGCGTAGGCGGTGTGCCCGGGAATGCCCATGACGTGCATGGCCGAAGAAACCAGCACGATCGATCCACCCCCCGTCATCATCGGCAGCAGCTTCTGCACCAGAAATACGGGGCCGCGCGCCATGAGGTTGAATGCCTTGTCGAAATGCTCCGGCGTGATGGTGTCGATCGAAGCCTGCTCGGTAAAGCCCGCGTTCGACACGATGATGTCGACGACACCCGTTTTGTCCCTGACTGCCGCGGCGACGCGGTCGAGGTCATCGAGATTCGCAGCGTCGGCCTGGATCGCGGTAACGTTGCGTCCGATCAGTTTGACGGCCTCGTCAAGCTGGCCTCGCCGACGGCCGAAGATAAAGACGTGAGCGCCTTCGGCGACGAACCGCTGGGCGATCGCCAAGCCGATACCCGTCGTTGCGCCGCTAATGACGGCAATCTTGCCTGTGAGAGTGGACATGGGAAGCTTCTGCCTGTTGGTGAACGGTAGTGACATCGTAATTGCCGCCCCCACGAATGATAATTAGCGGAGTTATCATGAGATTTATTCTTCCAGAGAATGGGTCTCACGAGAGACATGCAATGGATCGGTTTCACGAATTAAACGCCTTCATCGCCGTTGTCGAAGCGGGTGGCTTTTCCGCCGCCGCGCGTAGAACCGGCGATTCACAGTCCGCCATCAGCAAGGCGATCGGCGCGCTGGAAAAGCGCCTGGGCGTGCTGCTATTGAACCGAAGCACACGCAGCGTGACCCTGACGGATCAGGGGCAGAAATACTACGAGCGCACCAAGCCGTTGCTGGACGAGATCGAGGTAGCCGACAATGAGCTGAGCAGCAGCACGCTCGATGTCTCGGGACTCGTCCGCATCGCCGCCGCCTCGACATTCGGCCGGCTGCACGTTCTTCCGCTCATTCCCGAACTGCTGTCGCGCCATCCTGGGCTTCGGGTCGATCTCGTGTTGTCGGATTTCGTCCGCGATATGGTGGAAGATCGAATCGATCTCGCGATTCGGGTGGGAACCGTCAACGATCCGGATTCGGTCGTGAGGAAAATCGCCAGCACCCCGCTGGTCTGCGTGGGATCGCGCCGCTATTTCGAGCAACACGGCACACCGAAAGATCCTGCGGATCTCGCCGGGCACAATTGCCTCGTCTACGGCGGTCTGATGGAATCGGCGAACTGGCCGTTTCATGGGCCGCAAGGCCGGTTCAGCGTACCGGTGCGAGGCAACCTGTCGTCGAATAGCGTCGAGACGATCCGGTCGGCCGTGCTCGCGGGTGTGGGAATCGGCCTCTTCGCGAAGCTCTCGCTGACCGATGAACTCAAGCATCCCGACATCGTCACCGTGCTGGACGACTTCATTGGGGACGCCCGTGATGTCAGTATCGTCTGGCCGAGGCGTCGTTTCGTGCCTGCGCGCGTGCGCCGGATCACCGACTTCTTTGCGGCTGCGCTGCCGCAGCGCGTGTAGAAGCGCGACGGCTTCAAACGCACGACGTCACGCAATGCTCGCAAGCTGCGCGCGTCGAGCGCCTGCGTCGTTCGACATCGATTCGCGCACGTGGCGCGCGAATTCCTGCGCCGCGGGCTGAACCGTTGCGGGCAAGCGCAGACAGATCGCGAACGGCGGCAGCGCGGGCAAGCCGGTTGCTCGAGGCGCGAGCGTCTCGAGGTCGGCCGGCACCGTGGAGGCGAGCCAGGTCGTGATCGCGAGGCCCGCACGCACCGTCGCGGCGGTCGCCTCGATGTTGCCGCTCTCGAAGACCGTGCGCCACGCAATGCCCTCGTTTGCGAGCGCGCCGAGTACGACCGGCCGGAAGGCACATCGCTCGTCCACCATCGAAAGCGGCAGCGGCCGCTTCTGCCAGGCATCGCTGCCGCGCCCCCGGACCCACACCAACGGCTCGATGCGGACCACTTCGCCTTCGGCTTCGCTCGCGACATATTCGACCAGCGATATATCCACGCGGCCGCTGTGCACCGCTTCGCTCAATTCCGGCGACGCCGCACACACGAGCGAAATCTCCACTTGCGGATGCGCATCGGCGAACGCCTTCATCGCGGGCGCGAGCGGTGTCACGAGATCGTAGGGCACGCCCACGCGCAGGCTGCCGCGCAGTGATCGACCGGTCATGTCGGCCCAGATTTCGTCGTTCAGCTGCAGCAGCTGGCGCGCCTTCACGAGAAATGGCTCGCCATGGCGCGACAGCTCCAGCTTGCGCGTCTTGCGCACGAACAGCTGGCAATCCAGCACCTCTTCGAGACGCTTCACCTGCTGGCTCACGGCGCCTTGCGTCATGTGCAGCAGATTCGCGGCGACCGTCATGCTGCCGCTATCGGCGACGGCAACGAAGGTGCGGATCAGATCGAGGTCGAGGTTTCGGCTCATTGACGCATTATGCCGCGTAATGGATCGCATCAGAATTATTGCCTTTGATGAAGCGTCGGCGATCCGTACAGTGCAAGTTTCATTCACCTGACTCTGCACCGATGACCTCGATCCTGCCGCTTCTGCTGTTTGTCGTCATTGCGACCGTGACACCCGGCGGCGCAACCACGCTCGCCACCGCTTCGGGCGCGCGCTTCGGCTTCGCGCGTTCGATTCCGCTGATGCTCGGCATCGCGATCGGCCTCGCTTTGCTCGCCGCCGTCGCCGGGTTCGGGCTGGGCGGTCTGCTGCTCGCGCTGCCGTCGCTGCAAACGGCCGTCAAGGCAGTTGGCTCCGCGTATCTACTCTGGCTCGCGTGGCGCATCGCGCGCAGCGGGCCGCCCAACGCAGGCAACGGCCCCGCGCACCCCATCACGCTCGTCAACGGTTTCCTGCTGCTCTGGCTCAACCCGAAAAGCTGGGCGATGACGGTCGGCGCGGCGGCGTCGTTCGCGCTGCTCGCAAGCAGTCCGAACCGACTCGCACTGCTGCTCGGCGCCGCGTTCGGCGTGGCCGCGTGCGTCTCGCTCGCACTGTGGTGCGCGCTCGGCGTGCTGCTCGCCCGGCTCTTTCACACGCCGCGCCACTGGCGCATCCTCAATCTCGCGATGGGCGTACTGCTCGCCGCATCCGTCATTCCAGCATGGAGATAACGATGCCTGGTCATCCGTTTGCTGAATCGTTCGACCTTGAAGCCGCGTTCGCCGACGTGTCCGATTACTGGTCGCCGAAAGTCGTCGCCCAGGTCAACGATCAGTACGTGAAGGTCGCCAAAGTGCGCGGGCAGCTTGTGTGGCACGACCACGAGCACGAGGACGAACTGTTCTTCGTTGTGCGCGGCCATCTGAGGATCGAGTATGACGGCGGGCGTGTCGTCGATCTGCCCGCGGGCTCGATGCACGTCGTGCCGCGCGGCACGCTGCACAATCCAGTCGCAGAGGACGAATGCTGGATCGTGCTGATCGAGCCCGTGCAGACAATGCATACGGGGCGCGTGGAATCGCCATTGACGCGGACGATCGAAGAGCAGTTAGGCAGCTCGCACTGAGACGGCCCAGCCCCCCGGACATCGACAAGACGGATTCAAACGAACACCTTTGGCAACCGGCTGGGTTGAGCGCGAAGATACTGCTTCGGCGCCCTGACCTGAGCCCCGAAGTGAGCGGCAGCGTGCCAGGGCCAGCGCGGGTCGAAGAGCACGGCCCGGGCCAGCGCGATCAGATCGGCGTCTCCCGCGCTGAGGATGGATTCGGCTTGTTCGAACTCGGTGATCATTCCAACGGCGATGACAGGGAGCGTCGTCGCCTGCTTTACAGCCCGCGCGAAGGGAACCTGATAGCCGGGCCCGACCGGAATTTGCGCGGCTGGATTCGAGCCGCCGCTCGAGACATTGATCGCGGCGCAGCCTCTGGCCTCCAATGCGCGGACAAAAGCGATCGTGTCGTGCACGGACCACCCGCCGTCCACCCAGTCAGTCGCGGAGATCCGCATCGTCACGGGGCGATCATGCGAAAACGCGTCTCGCACGGCTTCGAAGACCTCGAGTGGAAAGCGCATCCGGTTTTCCAACGAGCCGCCGTACTCGTCGTCCCGGTGGTTCGAGAGCGGCGAGAGAAATTGATGGAGCAGATAGCCGTGCCCACCGAGGATTTGAATGAAGTTCAGGTCGAGCCGGGAGGCGCGTTGCGCGGCGGCCGCGAAGGCATCGCGAATGGCGGCCAGACCGTCGCGGTCCAGGGCGGCGGGCGGTGTCTCACCGGCCGCGAAAGCGACCGGGGATGGGCCGTGGGTGTTCCAGCCATTTGCGTGACCACGAGGAATCTGTGCGCCGCCGTCCCATAACTTCTGCCGCGAGCCTTTGCGGCCAGCATGGTTGAGCTGGATGCCAACCGGCGTGTCGGACCAGCGCCGAATGCCCTGCAGCACGCGCGCCATGGAAGTTTCGCACTCGTCCGAATAGAGCCCCACGTCGCCATAGCTCGTGCGCCCCTCGGGCGTGACCGCCGTCCCCTCGATGGTCAGCGCCGCCGCACCTGAAAGCGCCAGTTGGCCGAGATGAATCAGGTGCCAATCGTTCATCTGGCCGTCTTCGGCCGAGTACTGGGCCATCGGAGCGATGACGATCCGGTTGGCCAATGTCAGGTTGCCGACTTGTATCGGCGTGAACAGCGTTGGATGGCTCAAACCGGTGCCAGTTGCTGCTGTGCCGCTAATGACGGAGGCTTTGCCTGCGAGTGTGGACATGGAAATCTTCTGCCGGGTGATGAGTGACAGGGAGATCGTAGTGGCCACATAGGGAAGCGATAATTCGCAGATCCTTCATAAGGCTAATTCCCCACGAGAATAGCCATGAGCGGCGGTTGTGGCCGCCTGAGCGGTTATGCTGTTCGTCAGCACAGGAGGCACCATGCCAGAAACATGGCAATTCCAGGTCCGCATCACCGTCGTGCCCGCGGTGGCCGATGCGCTGCGGGCGAGCAGCCCCTATGAGGGTCGCGACTTGCTTGAAGCCGTCTT
Source organism: Paraburkholderia sp. CNPSo 3076 (assembly GCF_026343935.1). Classification (NCBI taxonomy): domain Bacteria; kingdom Pseudomonadati; phylum Pseudomonadota; class Betaproteobacteria; order Burkholderiales; family Burkholderiaceae; genus Paraburkholderia; species Paraburkholderia sp. CNPSo 3076. Next base: position 174,128 of record NZ_JAPMAL010000012.1, read on the forward strand.
GCGCGAGTACAACGCCGCTTTGAAGTGCCAGTTCGACGCATTCGCCGATTATGTGGAAGAGGCGGAGCGTGCCGGGCGAGACCGCTATCCGCTGTATCAATGGACGAAAGACACGATCGCCAATCCCGGGAAAAAGGCGAAGTACCTGACGTCGTTTGCGGTGTACGTTGGCGGCGAAGAGGTCTACGACCGGGAAAGCGCCGACGGGCTGTATGCGCGGCTCTCGGCCCTCGCTGGCCGGGTGGGCATCGAAAGCGTGAACCGGTTCGATACGAACCCGGCCAACAATCCCCAGCCGCCCGTGCGCAAGTGAGACAGACACCGGTTCTGCCGCATCGCATCATCGTCTTGGGCTACCCAGGGGCTTCGTACTTGCGCCAGAAAGCACTCAGAACCGATGCTGAACGCCAGCCGTCATCCCTGTTTGCGTGTCGGCCGCACCGACGAGGTCGCGCGACAAGCCCACCTTCTGACCGTGCTGAGCCATCGCATATCCGCCGGAGACATAGAGCAGCGTCCGTTTGGAAAGCGAGTATTGCCCGCGCAGCGAGAACAGCGTCGGATCGGCGTCGCTCGCTCCTTTGATGTTCTGATGATAGATCGCGCCGAGCAGCGTGAAGTACGGGTTGAAATCGTACGAGCCGCCGATCCAGTACATATCACTTTGCAGCGTTGCCGCCGCAGTACTGAATGTCTTGCGATAATTCCGGTAACCGGCCATCGCCTTCGCCGCGCCGAAGTCGTATGAAAGACCAGCGTGGATGCCCTGAATGTAGCGGGTCTGATCGACGGGCGTGACGCTGTCCGCCGCGCCGTTTTGTCGATCGTAGGTGACCACGGCAGCGAACGGACCGCCGGCGTAGCCGAGCGCGAAGTCGTATTTCGAACTCGTCTTCATGCTCCCCGGCACATTGCCGAACCCATACAGCGCGCCCAGCTTGATCCCGGAGAATTCGCCGTCGTAGCGCACGGCGTTGGCCGAGCGGGTGAACAGACCGTCTTTGCGCCCGCCCGTCGCGCTCGATGATGTCGCCCATGAATAGTTCGGCGCATAGCCCATCGGATCGAACGGCAGCATGTAGTCGTACGTCACCGTGAAGGTGCGCCCGAGCGTCAACTGCCCGAAACGATTTTTCAGCCCGACCGTAGCGCGCCGGTCGAAGATTGCACCGGGGCCGTCGTCGAAGGTGCCGTTCGCGATGTTGATGCCGCTTTCGAGCTGGAATACCGCCTTCAGCCCGCCACCCAGGTCCTCGACGCCGCGCAGACCCCAGCGCGACGTATTCTTGCCGCCCGAAACGAGCCGTGCAGAACCACCGTTTGCGCTGGTGTGATTCGTGTATTCGACGCCCGCATCGACGATCCCATAGAGGGTGACCGTTGATTGCGCCTGCGCGACGGCGGCGATGCCCGCGCATGATAGACCCAACATGGTTGTTCTTGTGATATGCGACTTCATTGTCTACTCCCAGTTTCTGCGTTGGATTCCGGTGGCGGCATGCGCCAACCCACGGTTACTGCAGCTGCAAACAAGCTTGAATCGCACGAGCCCCTCGTCAGCCCGCCTGGGCAAAGGCCCAGCAGTTGTTCGCCGGCAGTTCGAGCCAGTGCTCGCCGGCGGCGCGTGGTTGCACGCCGAAGGCACGCAAGCGCAGTTCGCCGCAATGGAACAGGTATTCCCAGCGATCGCCGAGAAACATCGACGTGACGAGTTCGGCGCGCAGGCGGTTCTGCCCGGGACCATCGACAACCTGAAGACGCTCGAGCCGGATCACCGCTTCGACTGCCTGACCGGGCCTAAGCGCTTCGCGTGCGGATGCCCGCAACGTCCAGCCCGCGCCGCTCAATACAACATGGCTCGGTTCGACAGCGCAGACATGTCCTTCGAAGCGATTGTTGCTACCCATGAAATCGGCGGCGTACAGCGTGCGGGGCGAATCGTAGAGGTCTGCCGGCGAGTCTTCCTGTTCGATGCGACCGTTGCGTAGCAGCAGGATGCGATCGGACATCGCCATTGCTTCGGTTTGGTCGTGGGTCACGCATAGCGCCGAGAGGCCGAGCGTGACGATCAGCTCGCGCAGCCATGCGCGAGCTTCCTCACGAAGCTTTGCGTCGAGGTTCGAAAGCGGTTCGTCGAGCAGAATCACCGGCGGGTTGTAAACGAGCGCCCTCGCGATGGCGACGCGCTGCTGCTGCCCACCCGACAACTGATGGGGATAACGCGCGGCGAGAGCACCGAGGCCGAGTTGATCGAGCGCGGCCTGAACCCGACGCTTGCGCTCCGGGGCCGACACGCGACGCAGCTTGAGCCCGTAGCCGACGTTTTCAGCCACGGTGCGGTGCGGCCACAAAGCGTAGGACTGGAACACGAGACCGAGCGAGCGCTGCTCGACGGGCAGATCGATGCCGGCTGCGCCGTCGAAGAAGACGCGTTCGTCCAGCTGGATGCGGCCCGATGAGGGCTGTTCGAGACCGGCCACCGCACGCAGCAGCGTGGTTTTGCCGCTGCCCGATGCGCCGAGCAGACATACGACTTCACCCGCCTTCAGTTCGAACGAGACGCCCTCGAGGATCGGATGCGCGCCGTAACTCAGATGGAGGTCGTTGACCGAGAGCTTATCCATGCAATTTCACTCCGAAGCGCAAGGCCACGGCGAGACCGGCGCCGACCATTGCGATGTTGATGACGGAAAGGGCGGCGACTTGATCGACAGACCCTGCGGCCCACAGTGAGACGAGCAGGGCGCCAATGACCTCGGTGCCGGGGGAGAGCAGGTAGACGGCAGTCGAATACTCGCGCTCGAAGATCATGAAAATGAGTAGCCACGCGGCGAGCAGCCCGAAGCGCACCAGCGGCAGCGTGACGTCGAGGCTGACGCGCGCACGTGTGCCGCCGACGCTGCGTCCGGCCTCTTCGAGCTCGGGGCCGACCTGCAGCAGCGCGCTCTGGATCAGGCGCATGCCGTAGGCGAGCCACACAACGGTGTAGGCCACCCAGATGCTCCACATCGAGTTCTTGAGTTCCTTGAGGCCGGGGACGAAGAGGAAGACCCACAGGAACGCCAGTCCGGCGAGCAGGCCTGGCACGGCGCGCGGCAGCAGCACGATGTAATCGAGAAGGCGGGCGGCCCAGTCATGCTGGCGATGGCCCGCGAAGGCGGCCAGCGTGTAGAACCCGACCGCGAGCGCGCCGCCCAGCACGCCGATGCCGAAGGTGTTGAAAATGGCCCGAACCAGATTGCTGTGCTCGAACAGTTCGGAGAAGTTCGCGAGAGTCAACGTCTCGACGAGGTCCACGCCTTCGCCCCAGTGAGTGACAAATGCTCGCAGCACGATGCCGGAAAGCGGCACGAAGATCGTGAGCAGCAACCAGAGCGCGACGACGGCGAGCGCGACCCAACGCCATGTACCGAGTGCCAGCACGGTCTGCCGCGTGGCTTTGCCCTTGAGAGCGACGAAGCGATTGGCGCTCTTGAGCAGATGCCGTTGCAGCAGCACGAGCGGAAAGGTCACGGCGATGATGCACACGGCGACCGCGGCCATCAGGTGATACGAGGGCACGCCGAGCTTGTTGGTGAGCTTGTAAAGATAAGTGGCCAGCACGAGATGCCCTTCGGGGTCACCGAGGACGAGTGGCAGACCGAACACCTCGAAGCCGAGGAAAAACACCAGTACGCCGGCAAAGAGCAGCGCGGGCATGCTCATGGGGAGGCTCACGTCGAGGGCCACGCGCAGCGGCCGGGCGCCCGATACGCGCGCGGACTCCTCGACGTCGGAGCCAAGGTTGCGCAAGGCCGCCGCGGCATAAAGATAGACATGCGGCACGTGCGTCAACCCGACGATCACGGTGATCGCGAAGACCGAATACACGTTCCATGGCGTGCCCTCCATGCCGGTCAACTGCTTCCACCAGATCGAGTAGAAGCCGGCTGGGCCTGCGGCGATCACGTAACCGAAGGCGAGCACCATCGGCGAAACGAAGATGGGCGTGAGCAGGACCGGTTCGAGCCAGCGGCGTCCTGCCAGATCGGTGCGCACCATCAGGAAGGCCAGGATGCCGCCGAGCGGAATGGAGATGAACAGCATGCCGCTCGCGATCGTGAAGGAGTTGCCCGCGGCCGACCAGAAATCGGCGTCGGTAAAGATGAAGGCGAAGCCGGCCAGGCCGAAGGTGCGGCTCGCGTCAAAGAAGGGGGCGCTCAACAGACTCTGGAACACGATGAGCGCAACCGGTAGCGCGACAGCGACGGTCAGTACCGCGATGACGAGCCAGCGTAGCAAGCCAGCCAGGGGGCGCAGCGGCCCCTCGGGCAGCGCCGGAATATCGCTTATCTCCCTGGCATGGAGCGGCACCGCGGCCGGGATGGGCGCGCGTCGTGAAAGCATGAGGGTCCTCCCGCGGCACGCGGCCGCCTATCGAAAAGGGAAACAGGGAGAGCGCACCGTGAAGCGCCCGGCGCTTCACGGCGTTCGCCGTGTCAGGCGTGCGCTAGCGCTTGATCGACTGTTGCCATTGCCTGAGAAATTCGAGGCGCTTGGCCTGGTCGAGATAGACGAGCAAGCCGGAACCGACCGGAATCGGCTTAAGCGAATCTCCGAGCTGTTCGGTCAAGCCGGCCATCGAAGTCTCGCCGGTCACGTCGGCGCGGATCGAGAAGAGGTTCGCTTCGTTCGCAATCAACGTTTGACCGCGTTTCGAGAGCACGTAGTCGACCCACAGACGCGCTGCATTGGGGTTCTGGGCCTTCTTCGAAATGGTGAGCAGGCGGCTGACCACCTGCGTGTAATCCTTCGGGTAGACATAGCCGATGGATGGATCTTTTTTGGCCTTGCTATACGCATAGGATCCCAAAATATTGTAGCCAAGCAAATTTTCGCCGGAGGAGATGCGCTCCATCATGGCGCCGGTACTCGACTGCAGCTTCGGACCGGTCGCGCCGATTGCCCGCACGAGTGCCCACGTGACCTGAGGGTTCACGCGTGCATCCTGGGTCAGATAGTTGAAGCCGGTACCCGACTTCTCGATGTCATACGTGGTGACCTTGCCCTGGTAGCGTGCCGGCTGGGTCTGTAACAGCTTGATCAGGTCGGCGCGCGTCTGCGGTACCTCGCCTGCCGGCATCAGGCGTTTGTTGTAGACGATCGCGAGGGGCTCGAAGGTCGTGCCCCAGGCCTGCTTCTGATATTGCGACCACACCGGCAGATGCGGGGTCTCGGGCGACTCGTAGGTCGCCATCAGACCGTCGTTGACGAGCTTGATCTGCAGGTCCATGGCCGAGCTCCAGAGCACGTCGGCGCTCGTGCTGCTCGCGGCGTTCTCGCTGATGAAGCGGTTGTAGAGCTCGGTGCTGTTCATGTCGTTGTATTCGATTTTCACGCCATACAGGCTTTCGAAATCCTTGATGAGGGGCTTCGCGATGGCGGCATCCGTTGCGGCGTAGATGATCAGTTTTCCTTCTTTTTTTGCGGCTTCCACCGAGGCTTGGTAGTGGCTCGGGTATCCGGCAGGAACCTGCGCCCAGACCGGGCTGACGGTGAGTGCAAGAGCGAGCGTAGCGGCACAGCGTTTGAATGACATCGGTCATGTCTTCCTCCAGGTCAAGACGGGCTTTTATCTTGTGTTGGCGAATGGTAAGGTTTAAATGCTTTCTGTACGCTTTCAGCCAGGGCGAAAACTGGAAGGAAAACGAATGATTCATCTCATGGATTTCCCTGGGGGTGGCGATGCGTGTTTTGCTTGTTGAAGACAACCCGATCCTGTCCCGTTCACTGACCGATGCGCTCTCCAGCGCGCGTCTGACGGTCGACTGCATGCATGACGGCGAGTCCGCCGATCACGTGCTGCGCACCCAGGACTACGCGCTCGTGATCCTCGACCTCGGGTTGCCCAAGCTCGACGGTCTGGAAGTGCTGCGCCGTCTGCGTGCGCGCCGCAACACGGTACCGGTACTGATTCTGACCGCGCACGGATCGGTGGAGGATCGCGTGAGGGGACTCGATTTCGGCGCCGACGACTATCTGGCCAAGCCCTTCGAGCTGAGCGAACTGGAGGCACGTACGCGTGCGTTGATACGACGCAGCCAGGGGCAGGACTGTCTGCGCGTGGCCTGCGCAACACTCGTCTACGACGCCGCCGATCGCGGCTTCAGTCTCGAAGGCGAGCCGCTCCCTCTCACGCCGCGCGAGCGCGCGGTGCTCGAAGTGTTGATCCTGCGCAATGGCCGGGCAATCAACAAGGAGACGCTGTCGGAGAAGATCTTTGGCATTGACGAATCGGTGAATGCCGAGGCAATCGAAATCTATGTGCATCGGCTGAGAAAAAAGCTCGAAGGCAGTGCCGTGGCGATCGTGACGCTGCGCGGGCTCGGCTATCTGCTCGAAGCGAGGCAGGCATGCACGCCCGCCTGAGGGCACCCGATCTGCGTATGCGGATGTCGCTGTGGCTGCTGCTGCCGCTGCTTGGCCTGCTCGCGCTGGATGCGTGGCTCACCTATCAGCGCGCAATGCAGTCGGCCCATGCCGCGTTCGACCGCACGCTCGAGTTTTCGCTGCGTTCGATCCGCGAGGGGGTGCACCTGCGCGAGGGGCGGGTCCATGTCGATCTGCCTTATCTCGCGCTGGAGATGTTCGAATCCAGCAACGACAGCAAGATCTACTACCTGATTCGCGAAGAGGCGGGTCAGGACGCACGGCCTGTAACCGGCTACGCAGACTTGCCACGGCCTGCGGGGCACCGTCTCGATCCTTTCGCGACACACTTCTACGACACGATCTATCGGGGCGTGCCCTTGCGCATGGCCTTACTGCGTTTGCCCATTCACGATGTGCCCGCCGCGCAGACGCGCATGGTCCAGATCATGGTTGGCGAAACCATCGAACCACGTCAGGCGCTGGCGCAGCAGATCCTGATCGGTTCGCTGCTTCAGGAGGGGCTGCTGGTCGTGCTCGCGCTCGGCATCGTCTGGCTCGGCGTCGGGCGAGGCCTGCGTCCGCTCAACCGCCTTTCGGCAAAGGTCGCGGCGCGCAGCGAGGACGACGGCGCGCCACTGGCGGCTTCGGGCCTGCCACGCGAAGTCATGCCGCTGGTCGAGGCGATCAATCAGTACATCTCGCGCTCGCGACGCATGCAGGAATCGCGTCGGCGGTTTTTTGCCGATGCCGCGCATCAGTTGAAGACCCCGTTGGCGGTGATTCAGGCGGAAGCGGAACTGGCTCAGCGCGGCAACCTCGACGCCAGCACCCGCCTGCATCTGCGGCGCCTGAACCGGGCGGTACGCCAGGCGGTGCGGGCAGTGCAGCAGTTGCTTTCGCTCTCGCGGCTCGATGCCGGCTGCGATCAGGCGGCGAAGCGGGCACCGATGCTGCTGCACAAGATCGCGCGCAGCGTTACGCTCGACTGGTCACCGGTGGCGCGATCACGCGGCATCGATCTCGGTTTCGACCAGCAGGACGCGGTCGAACTGGTGGGTCACGGGGACCTGTTGAAGGAGCTGATCGGCAACCTGATCGACAATGCGATCCGTTATTCGGGCGACGGCGCGGTCATCACGGTACGAGTGGGGCGGCGCCATACCTGTGCCGTGCTCGAGGTCACCGACAACGGGCCGGGCATCGCCCGGCACGAGCGCGAAGTCGTGTTCGAGCGCTTCTACCGCTGCGAATCGACGCAGAACGTAGAAGGCAACGGGCTGGGTCTCGCGATCGTCGCGGAGATCGCGCGCGTGCACGAGGCACGCGTTACACTCGACGAAGCTCCCGGCGGGGGTCTCGCAGTCAGTGTCGCGTTCCCGGCTGGAGCGCCAATTGCCCCGGGCACGACCGCGAGCGCGACCACTGCCGCGCCCGCAGAACGGGCACCCAGGCAGGGAGTTTCACGAAACAGGCGATTCAACATGGCGGCGCCTGCGCCAGTCGATATTTGCTGCTCCGCAAAAAAGAGTGAGCGCGCTAACATTGCCGCGCACGGGCAATGAGCGTGATCTAATACCCGTGCAACATTGCGAACAGCCTTGTCGCCGCAATGGCAGACGGCTTTGGTTAGAATCGGTTGTCGATTCGACTATTCATTTTCTTATCGGAGGCGAGCGTGCCAGGTTTACTTCCCAATGTCGACCGCGAGGGACTCCTCGAATATTCAGTGGTTTACACCGACCGCTCGATCAATCACATGTCGCAGCTCTTTCAGGGCGTCATGCGAGATATCTCCAGCTCCCTGAAAAAAGTCTACAACGCGAAGTCGGTCGTTGTCGTCCCGGGCAGCGGGACCTTCGGCATGGAAGCCGTTGCCAGGCAGTTCGCGACGAACAAGAAGTGCCTCGTCATTCGCAACGGCTGGTTCAGTTTCCGCTGGTCGCAGATTTTCGACATGGGCAGCATTCCCTCTGAATCGATCGTGCTGAAGGCGCGTCCGGTCGAACAGGGAAGGCAGGCCGCCTACGCACCGCCACCGGTCGAAGAAGTCGTCGCGGCGATCAGGGAGAACAAGCCCGATCTGGTCTTTGCGCCGCATGTCGAAACCGCATCCGGAATGATGCTGCCCGATGCGTATTTGCGCGCGGTGGCCGACGCCGTGCATGCCGTAGGCGGCATGTTCGTACTCGACTGCATCGCCTCCGGTACAGTCTGGGTCGACATGGAGAAAAGCGGCGTCGATATCCTGATCAGCGCACCGCAAAAGGGGTGGAGCGCATCACCTTGTTGCGCGCTCGTCATGCTCGGCCCGCTCGCCCGCGAACGAATCGACGCAACGACCAGCACCAGCTTCGCCTGCGATCTTCGCAAGTGGCTGCAGATCATGGAAGCCTACGAGAGCGGCGGATTCGGTTACCACGCAACCATGCCCACGGACAGTCTCGCGACGCTGCGCGACGTGATCAAGGAAACCGAAGCATACGGCTTCGACAAGGTAATGGCGGAGCAGCTCGAACTCGGCAAGCGCATTCGTTCGCTGCTCGTTAGCAAGGGCTTCCGAAGCGTGGCGGCCGAAGGCTTCGAGGCGCCCGGCGTCGTGGTCAGTTACTCGGACGACGACGGCATACGATCCGGCAAGAAGTTCGCCGACGCCGGCCTGCAGATCGCGGCCGGTGTTCCCCTGCAATGCGACGAGCCTGAAGACTTCAAGACCTTCCGCATTGGATTGTTCGGCCTCGAAAAACTGCATGACATCGAAGGCGCGGTCGCAAGGTTCGCGAAGGCGTTGGACCGGATCCTTTAACCCGCTTTTCCTCGAGGCGCGCGACGCGCTTCCTTAGGTCATCGCGAAACGAAACGAGCGCCTTTGCGGCGCCCGTTGTCGTTCTTGCTGCGGTGCGCCTCGTGTAAAGCCATCGAACGTTGCAGACTCAAGCGTCTGCCGGCGTGTCGACGTAGCGCAGACCCTTTTCGGCAAGGCGCTCGCGCATGCCGTAATAGTCGAGGCCGAGCGTGCCGCCCGCGAGCACCGCACGCGTCTTTTCTTCCTTGGCGAGGCGCGCCTGGGTCGCCTCCACGACCTTCGCCACGGTGGCGAACGGCACCACGACCACGCCGTCGTCGTCGGCCACGATGACGTCGCCCGGATGCACGATTTGCTGTGCGCACACCATCGGCACGTTCACCGAACCGAGCGTTTCCTTCACCGTGCCTTGCGCCGAAACGGCCTTCGACCACACCGGGAAGTCCATCGCCTTCAGTGCGCGCACGTCGCGGCAACCGGCGTCGATGATCAGGCCGCGTACGCCGCGCGCCGCGAGCGAGGTGGCGAGCAGTTCGCCGAAGTAGCCGTCTTCGCAGGGCGAGGTGGGCGCGGCCACGAGCACGTCGCCTTCGCGACACTGCTCCACGGCCACGTGCAGCATCCAGTTGTCCGAGGGCGGCATAAGCACGGTCACGGCCGGGCCCGCAATCGCGGCGCCCAAATAAATGGGCCGCAGATACGTGGCGAGCAGGCCGAGACGGCTTTGCGCCTCGTGCACGGTGGCCGTGCCGGCTTCCTTGAGGATTTCGATGTGACGCGCGTCGGCGCGCGGAATCTGGGTGACGACGACACCACGTTTCATGACAGATCTCCCACCACTGCGGGCGTCAGGCGCATATAGCCTTCCGCGTATTGAACGTCGCGCTTCGCCGTAATGCCGATGTTGCGCTTGGCCTGCACGCCGCGCTGTTGCGCGACACGCGTGTAGTACTCCCAAAGGTGTTCCTGGCCCGCCATGCATTCGATGGCGCGGCGCTTCACGTCCCACACTTCGGTGATGTCGAGGAAGGTGTTCGGAATCCACTCGCACTGCTCGGTCTGGTGCGGTTCGAACGCGTAGACCGGTGGCGCGCCGACGATCTTCTGCCCTGGATTGTGGCCCTCGGCCTGGGCGATGATGCGCGCTTCCTGCGCCACATGCATGGCGAGCGGATGATCGAAGTTGTACGGGTCTTTCTGCGAGTGGCTCAGCACGAACGCGGGCTGCACGTCGCGATAGATGTCGACGAGGCGCAGGAGCGCTTCATCGGAAACGCGCAGCGGGTAATCGCCCAGATCGAAGAACTCGCATTCCGCGCCAAGAATCTCGGCGGCGGCGAGCGCCTCCTCGCGGCGCGCGGCTTTCACTTTCTCGATGGTCATGTCCGGGCCCTTGCGCCAGAGCTTCGCCGACTCGCCGCGCTCGCCAAACGAAAGGCACACCACTTTCACGCGATAGCCGTTCTTCTTGTGCAGGGCAATCGCACCGCCCGCGCGCCATACGAAATCCGCGCTGTGCGCGCTGACCACGAGCATCGATTTTTCAGTCATTTCCGGTTCACCAGACGTCGAACATCACGATGCGCCATTGTAGGTTTGCGCGCGCCGCCCGAACCAACGAAAGGACTGCCGAAAGGCATCGAATCTGCTTATCGGCGCCGCATGAAACGCGCCTCGAATTCGGGCCGGGCCGCGTCTCGCGCATGCGGCGGCAAGCGCCGCGCGGCGCATTGGTTGAGCGCGCAACGACGCGGGATGAAGCCGCACGCTCGCGTGGCGAACTCAAATCTTGTGGCCCCGAATTTCCCAACCTTTCGTTGCGCCCACATCGAATGCCTCGCACTGAAATTGTTGCGTAAACGCTGAATACACCTCTTGACAGCAATATTTAAATAACACGCATTCTCATTTGCAATACAATCCGCATACTTTTCCGGGCCGCTCATGGGGCCAGCTCTGCGAGCCCTGTCTGACCGGCAAAGCATAACCATTCGCCCGGAGCCTGCGCGCAGCACCAAGGCATCACGGAGCGCCAGCGCTACCTTCGCTACGAACCCTTTTTATGTCCGCATCCCGTTTGCACTCGCCTTTCAATTTGCCTTCGCGCCTCCCCGCTTCCCGCGTCACGATCCTCGCCGCCATCGCCGTCGCGTTCAGCATGCCCGCCGCGGCGTTCGCGCAAACCGCCGAGGCGCCCACTGCAGCGAGCGGCGCCGCCGCAACCGGTAGCGCCAGCAATGCCACGCTGCCTACCGTGAAAGTGCAGGCGTCCCAGGAAACGCTGCCGGGCGACCTGCAGCCGACCTTTGGCGGCGGCCACGTGACGCGCGGCGGCGACTTCGGCGTGCTCGGTTCGCAGAAGAACATCGACGTGCCGTTCAGCATGACGACCTACACCGCGAAGCTGATCGAGGATCAGCAGGCGCGCACCATTGCCGACGTGCTCTCGAACGATCCGGCCGTGCGCACCGCCTACGGTTACGGCAACTTCCAGGAGGTGTACGTCATTCGCGGCTTCACGCTCGACAGCGACGACATCTCGCTCAACGGCCTGTATGGCATTACGCCGCGCCAGCTCGTGGAGACGGCTGCGCTCGAGCGCGTGGACATCTTCAAGGGCGCGAGCGCATTCCTGAACGGCGCGGCGCCCAACGGCACTTCGATCGGCGGCAGCGTGAACCTGCAACTGAAGCGCGCCGACGACAAGCCGCTCACGCGCGTGACACTCGAAGGCAGCGCCTCGGGCGAGCTCGGCACGCATATCGACGTGGGCCGCCGCTTCGGCGACAACGACCAGTTCGGCATTCGCGTGAACCAGTACAACCGCGACGGCGAAACAAGCATCGACAGCGAAATGCGCCGCGCCAACCAGACGGCCGTGGCGCTCGACTGGCGCGGCGAAAAGCTGCGCCTCGAAGGCGACTTCATGTATCAGCGTCAGCACGTTTCGGACGGCCGCCCCGTCGTCTACGTGCTGGGCGACGAGATTCCCGGCGTTCCCTCGGCCACGCACAACTACGCGCAGACCTGGTCGTATAGCGACGCGGAAGACACCGTCGGCATCCTGCGCGCCGAATACGACTTCCTGCCCGGCTGGACCGCGTACGTGACGGGCGGCGTGCGCCACACGAACGAGCACGGCGAATACTTCTCGCCCTACTACACCGATCCTTCGACCACCACCGGCTCGCGCCTGGGCGTCGTGCGCAAGGAAGGCGCGACCTCGGCGGAAACGGGCGTGCGCGGCCACTTCAACACGGGCCCGGTGAGCCATTTCGTGACTGCGGGCGCCTCGATCGTGCGCGTGGAAACGCAATCGGGCTGGACGCTTTCCAATTCGTTCCCGACCAGCCTCTACGGCGGCGTGCAAGTGCCGTATCCCGCGACGGCCTATCAGGCCGGCATGGACGGCAACCCGCCGATCACGGCGCTGAACCTGATGCGCAGCGTCTCGGCCTCGGACACGCTCGGCTTCTTCCACGACCGCGTGCTGTTCACGGTGGGCGTGCGTCACCAGGAGATTCTGTCGAACGGCTACTCGTCGTCGACGCTGCTGCAGACCTCGAACTACAACGACTCGATCACCACGCCGCTCTTCGGCCTCGTCGTCAAGCCGTGGGAGAACGTGTCGATCTACGCGAACCGCAGCGAATCGCTTTCGGCGGGCGGCATTGCGCCTCAGGGCACGACGAACTACGGCGACCAGCTCGCGCCGGAGCGCACGAAGCAGTATGAAGTGGGTGCGAAGTACGACAACGGCAAGTATGGCGCGCAACTCGCGCTGTTCCAGCTCGAAAAGCCGCAGACGTATACAAACAGCGCGGGCGCCTATGTGGCGAACGGCAACGAGCGCCATCGCGGCGTGGAAGCGTCGGTGTTCGGCGAGGTGTACAAGGGCGTGCGTTTGATCGCGGGCGCAACCTATATCAACGCCGTGCAGCTCGACACCGCAGGGGGTTCGACCGACGGCAAGACGCCGGTCGGCGTGCCGAGCTTCCTGCTCAACCTGGGCGCCGAATACGACGTGCCCTGGGTGCAGGGCCTCACGCTTTCGGCGCGCTGGACGCATACGGGTCCGCAGTATTTCGATGCGGCCAACACCATGTCGATCAAGGCGTGGGACACGGTGGACATCGGCGCGCGCTACGCGACGAACGTGTTCGGCCGTCCGACTACGTTCCGCGCCAATGTTTATAACCTTGCCAACAAGGCGTACTGGTCGTCGACCAACGGCGGTTATCTGACGATGGGCGCGCCGCGCACCGTGCTGTTCTCGATGACGACGGACTTCTGACCGGCGATCGTCAGCGCGTAGCTAGACGCACGAAGGGCCTGGCAGTTCATCTGCCAGGCCCTTTTTTGCTGTTGGCGTATGTGTGTGGGCAATCGACGTTTGTTACCCGCCCACCACCGTAATCGCAAAGCCGTCCCAGCCTTTGCTGCCCACCGTCTGCACAGCCGTGGTCGCGAGCCGTTTGTCGTTTCCAAGCATGTTGAAGTAGCGGCGCAAGCCGACCACGTCGTCCTCGTGATGCGCGGGGTCAGCCACGCGCCCTTCGCGCACCACGTTATCGGCCACGATCACCGTACCCGGACGCGAAAGCTTCAGCACGCGTTCGAGGTAGTTCGGGTTATTGCTCTTGTCCGCGTCGATAAACACGAAGTCGAACGGCGCCGCGCCTTGCGCGATGAGCGCATCGAGCGATTCGAGCGCGAGGCCCGTCATGACCGTCACCTTCGCATCGAGCCCGGCCCGCGCGATGTTCGCCCGCGCAACGGCCGCGTTTTCCGGGCTGAATTCGAGCGACACCATCGCGCCGTCGTCGGGCAGCGCGCGCCCGAGCCAGATCGCGCTATAGCCGCCGAGCGAGCCGATTTCCAGTATGCGTCGCGCGCCCTGAATGCGCGCGAGCAGATGCAGAAACTTGCCCTGATTCGGTGCCACGTTGATCGCGCGAAGGCCCGCCTTGGCGCTCGCCGCGAGCGCGCCGTCGAGTGCATCGTCGGGACCGATCAGCCGATCGCAGAACCAGTCGTCCACTGCCTGCCACGTTTGCTCGTTCATCACCCTGCTCCGTTTCTGGATCAAGCCGCCAAGATTACCTCACCCGCTCGCGACACTGCACAAGCGAGAGATTGTTGCGCGCCTCAACGATACGGCATCCTGATTAATTGAATGAACCCGATCGCTGACTTTCGGCACACCACTTCCGGCGCCCGCGTTGCGCAATCGCAATGCCGCCGCGCTTTGTTGCGCGCACAGGAATTGTCAAGCGCTCCAACCTGCCGGCCCAACCCACGCGCCCAACTGTCAAACCGGTCGCCAGGCCGCGCCAGCCCGTCATCTGCGCGCTTTACGCAACGGGCATAAACACGTGCATTCATAGGGCGCGATCCTCGGCTCTCCGCTAAACTCCACCCACATTGACGCCGTTTCGAGATAACGCCTGGCGGCACCACGCCGCCAATATCCCTGGTCGCTGTCTTTGCAAGATAAAGACAGGCACTGCGAAGAAAACAAAGGGCTGTTGCGATGCGACTCTCCGTTCAAGTTGGGCTGGGCGCACTCGTCGCCGGATTGCTGCTGGGGGCGAGCCTCTTCGCGGTGGACAAATCGGCTGTCGCGGCTACACAGACCGCGGCGCCGGGAGCAAGCGACGTTCCCGCCGCGGCGCCAGTCGCGGCCTCTGCCACCTTGACCGGGCCCGCTGTCATCCAGACGGCCCCCGGCGCCGTCATTCCCGAGCCTGCCGCGTCGGTGCCGCTCGGGCAGCCGCGTACGCGCACATTCACGTTGCGCCAGATGGGTGCGTACGGACCGATCCCGCTGCGCGGCCTCGATCCCACCGGCAGCATGAACGTCGACGTGCGCACCGACGAAGTCGTGACCGGCGCGAAGCTCAAGCTCGTCTACACCTACTCGCCCTCGCTGATCTGGTCGCTTTCGCATCTCAGGGTGTTTGTGAACGGTGAAGTGGTCGCGACGATTCCGCTCGTGAAGGAGACGGCCGGGCAGCTCGTGACGAGCGAGATCGATCTCGACTCGCGCCTTTTCACCGACTACAACCGCATCAGCGTGCAGATGATCGCGCACTACACGCTCGATCATTGCGAGGATCCCTATCATTCGAGCCTCTGGGCCGACGTGAGTCCCGAAACGTCGCTCACGCTCAACACGGCGGGCATCGTGCTGCCCGACGACCTCGGGCTATTGCCTGTGCCGTTCTTCGACCGCCACGACAACCGCCTCGTGCGTATGCCCTTCGTGCTCGCCGCCAACGCGGGCGTGCCCGTGCTCCACGCGGCTGGCGTCGTCTCGTCGTGGCTTGGCGCGCTCGCGAGCTATCGCGGCTCGCGCTTCCCGGTCTCGCGCACCGTGCCGCCCGACACCAACGCCATCGCGCTCGTGCTGCCGGGCCAGGTGCCCGAGGGGCTGAAACTGCCGGAGATCAAGGGCCCCACGGTCTCGGTCATGGCGAACCCGGCCGCCGATCCGCAGTCGGGCCGCAAGCTGCTCGTGCTCGCGGGCCGTACGCCCGAGGAACTGCTGAACGCCGCCTACGCGGTCGCACTCGGGCAGGCCGGCATGGCCGGCAGCAGCGTGATGGTGAAATCGATCGATCTCGGCCCGGCGCGCGAGCCCTACGACGCGCCGAACTGGGTGCCCACCGACCGCCCTGTGCTGTTCCGCGAGCTGGTGACCGACCCGCAACAGCTCCAGGTGTCGGGCTACAACCCGCCCGCGATCCGCGTGAATCTGCGCGTGCCCGCCGACCTCTATGCGTGGGCGCGGGGCAACGTGCCGCTCGACATCCGCTATCGCTACACGGCGCCTTCCGCGTGGAACGACTCGGTGCTCAACGTGAGCATCAACGATCAGCTCGTGCGCTCGCAGCGGCTGCGGCCCGTCACGCGCGCCTCCGACGAAGCGCGCATCAACGTGCCGCTGCTTTCGGGCTCGGACACGCGCGCCGCCACCAATCTGGAAATCCCCGCATTCCGCGTGGGCAGCGACAACCAGTTCCAGTTCCAGTTTCATATCGATTCGCAGAAGACGGGGTTGTGCACCTCCACCGCCACCGATGTCGCGCGCGCAGCCGTCGATCCCGACTCGCTCATCGACTTCAGTGGCTTCGCGCACTACACGGCGCTGCCCAACCTCGCCTACTTTGCGAACAGCGGCTATCCGTTCACGCGCATGGCCGACCTTTCCGACACGGCCCTCGTGATTCCGGACCAACCCGACACGAAGGATCAGGAAGCCGTGCTCACGCTGCTCGGCCACATGGGCCAGTGGACCGGCCTGCCCTCGCTGCGCCTGACGATCGTGCCCGCCAGCCAGGTGGACAGCGTGCGCGACAGCAACCTGCTCGTGATCGGTTCGGGCTCGGGCGCGCAACTGCTCGAGAAGTGGGGCAAGGACCTGCCGCTTCTCATCGAGCGCGGCAGGACCGAGATAACCACGCGCGACCAGCGCAGCGGCTGGCCCGGCTGGCTTGGCGGCACCGAGGACGAGGACCCGACACCGTCGGGCCGCTCGATCGTCACGCTCGGCGGACCGATGGCGGCGCTGATCGGCTTCGAGTCGCCGCTCAAGTCGGGCAGGAGCGTGGTGGCGCTCGCCGCCACCTCGTCGGCGCAGCTCGGCGACGTGCTCGACGCGCTCCAGGACGGCGGCAAGATCTCGCAGATGCACGGCGATCTCACGCTCGTGCGCTCCGGTCAGGTGGAGGGCCTGCGCGTGGGCAACCGCTATTTTGTCGGCGATCTGCCGTGGTATGCGCGCGCCTGGGTGTTTATCTCGCGCTACCCGGCACTGATGGCGCTCGCGGGCATTCTGGCCGGTCTTATCGTTGCGCTCACCGTGTTCTGGGCGCTCGGCCGCATGGCCTCCCGCCGCTCCGGGACCTGACGATGCGCCCGGGCTTGGCTACGCTTGCGCCCGCTCTGGCGCCACGGCTTGCGCCCCGGCTCATGCGCTGGCTCGCGGCCGGCGCGCTCGCCTGCGCGCCGCTCGTGCCGCTTGCACCGCTCGCAACACTGGCGCTGCTGATGCCGGTTGCCACGGCACAGGCGGCCGCGCCAGCCGTCAATGCCAGCGCAGCAAAATCCGCCAGCCCCGCGGCCTGCGCCTGGCCCGCATGGAATGCGTTTCGCGGCACGCTGCTGAGCGCCGATGGCCGCGTGATCGACGCGAGCACGCCGCGCCAGGTGACCGTTTCCGAAGGGCAGTCCTACGCGCTCTTCTTCGCGCTGGTCGCGAACGACCGCGCGAGCTTCGACAAGGTCCTTACGTGGACCGAAAACAATCTCGCGCAGGGCGACCTCGCCACGCATCTGCCTGCATGGATCTGGGGGCGCCGCGACATCGGCGAGGACGGCAAGCCGGTTGCGGCGTCGGCAGCATCTGGCAGTTCAGGCGCCGCGGATGCCGGCGAGCCGCAGTGGGGCGTGATCGACAGCAACCCCGCCAGCGACGCCGACCTCTGGATCGCCTATACGCTGCTCGAAGCCGGACGCCTCTGGAACGAGCGCCGCTACACCGCGCTCGGCACGGTGATGGCCCGCAACATCGTGCGCGAGGAAACCGCCGTGCTGCCGGGTCTTGGCCGCACGGTGCTGCCGGGACCCGTGGGCTTTACGATCGGCAAGGACGGCTGGCGCCTGAACCCCAGCTACGTGCCGCTGCAGGTCATGCGGCGCTTCATGCTCGCGCTGCCGGAGGCGGGCGAATGGAAGGCGCTGCTCGCCTCGTCGGCGAGACTCGTCAACGAGACCGCGCCGAAGGGCTACTCGCCCGACTGGGTGGAATATCACGCGAAAGGCGGTTTCGCCCCCGACGCGCAAACGCACGCCGAAAGCGCCTACAACGCGATCCGCGTCTATCTGTGGGCCGGCATGCTCGCGGGCGACGACCCGCTGCGCACCAGCACGCTCGCCACCTTCAAGCCGCTCGCGGACTTCGTCGGCGCGCATGGTTTTCCGCCCGAGCGCGTCGACACGACCACGGGCACACCGGGGCCGAACGAGGGCAACGGCGGCTTTTCCGCCGCGGTCGCACCGTATCTGGCTGCGCTCGGCCGCAGCGATCTCGCGAACGCCCAGGCCGAGCGCAGCCGCACGCTCGCGCAGAAGTCGCCGCCTGGCTACTACAGCAGCGTGCTGATGTTGTTCGCGCTCGGCTACCTCGACGGGCTCTACCATTTCGACGCGCAAGGCCGCGTTGCCCCAGCATGGACGAGCGCATGCCCCACGCCGCGCTGAACGCCCTGGCGTCCGCCCGCCGCGCTGCCCATGTGCGCCGCGCGCGCCGTGAGGCGCGGCGCGCGGCCGCGCATCCACTGCGCGGCGAGGCGGTTTCACGCACGCCGCAACGCTTGCTGCCGAACATCGCACCGCGTCTCGTACCAAAATTCGCACCGACACTCGCGCCGATCGTCGCGCTGGTCTTCGCGGCCTCGCCGTATCTGGCCTCGGCGCAGGCCAGCCCGCAGCCAGCGGCCAACGCCGCCACGCCCGCCGCCCAGGCCGCGCAGCTGCTCTCGGCCGCGCGCATGTGGGAAGGCAAGAATCGTCCGGATATCGCACGCGGGCTCGTGCAAAAAGCGCTGCTGTTCGACCCGCAGCAGCCCGAGGCGCTCGCGTTGCTCGGCGAAATCGAGCTGCGCTCGAACCGCCCGGCCGAAGCCGCGAAAATCCTCGCGCAGCTCAAAAAAATCGCGCCCAATGCGAGCGCAACGAAAGAACTCGACGACGCCTACCGCGTCGCCACGAGCGGCAAGATGGAGATGGCCCAGATCCGCCTGCTCTCGGCCGCCGGCAAGAGCGAGGAAGCTTCGGCGCGCCTGCTCAAGCTGTTTCCGAACGGCGCGCCCGCGGGCGATCTCGCGGGCGACTACTACCGCATCCTGGCCGGCACGACCGCGGGCCGCGCGCAGGCGATCAGCGAATTGCGCACGCGCGTGAAGCAGAATCCGAACGATCCCCGCCTCGCGTTGATCCTCGGCGACCTGCTCACCGACCGCGCCGACACGCGCATGGAAGGCCTCAACCTCATCTATCACGTGTACCAGCGGCAGGACAGCAACCGGGCGTTCGCGCTCGAACTGTGGCGGCGCGCGCTCGCGAGCGCCGGGCACGACGATCCCGCCTATTACGTGTGGTATCTGCGCTATCTGCAGGAAGTGCCCGACGACTCCGACGCGAAGCAGACCGTCGCCGATCTCGGCAAGAAGCTCGGTGCGAAGGGCCAGGCGCAGGCGCAAGCCCTGGCGCAAAACCCATCGGCCGTCATTAGCGCGCCGCCTGGCGCGGCCGCGGGCAACGCGCGAGCGTCCACCCAGGCGCGTGCACGCCCCCGTCCCGGCCCCGGCGCCGCCGATCGCGCGCGCGGCCTTGCACAACTCGATCGCGGCGATCTCAAGGACGCCGAAACCTCGCTGCAAAGCGCGCAGCGCGCGAACCCCAACGACGGCGAAACCCTCGGCGCGCTCGGTCTCGTGCGGCTGCGCGAAGGCCGCCACGACGAGGCGCGCGAGCTGTTCGCGCGCGCCCTCAAGCTCGACCCGGACAACGCCGGCAAGTGGCGCAGCCTGGAAAAGACGGCCACCATCTGGGGCACCATTGCGAAGGCACGCGAGGCGAATTCGCAGGGCAAGCCGGAAGAAGCCGAAACGCTCGCGCGCGAGGCGCTCAAACTCGATCCGGGCAATACGACCGCCAGCGATATCCTCGGCAACGCGCTCATTGCGCAGAAGAAGTGGCCCGAAGCCGAAGCCGTGCTGCGCCCGCTCGTGACCGCCCCCAAGCCCGATATGGACGCGCTGCGCGGCCTCGTGACGGTGCTGCGCGAGACGGGACGCGAAAGCGAGATCGAGCCGCTCATCGCGGCCACGACGCCGCGCGTAAGCGGCTCGAGCGCCGAGCAAAAGCAGTTGCACGCGGAACTACTCTCGATCCAGGCGGACCAGCTACTCGCGGATAACCGCAAGAGCCCGGCCATCGCGAAACTCGAAGAGGCCGTGCGACTCACGCCCGACGACGCATGGACGCGCTTCACGCTCGCGCGCCAATACCGCGACCTCGGCCTGCCCGCACTAGGCCGCCAGGTGATGGAAGACGGCCTGAAGGTCTCGCAGGCGCCCGACATGCGCTATGCCACAGCGCTCTATCTGAATTCCGTAGACGACGTCGATGCCGCCGCCGCGCAGCTCGACGCCGTCCCCGCAGCCGAGCGCAGCGAAGGCATGCGCGAACTGATGGGCAATCTCGCCGCGCAGAAGAAGATCGCGCAGGCCCGCCAGCTCATCGCTCAGGGCAAGGAAGACGAGGCGCGCGCGCTGCTCGATTCCGCGGCCGCCGACGCGAATGCGGCCAACGACCCGCAGATGCTCGCCACGGTCGGGCGCGAGTGGATCGCGATAGGCGAGCCGGACCGGGGCCTGAAGCTCGTGCAGGACTGGCTCGCGGCGCACCCCGACGACCCGGCGGCGAACGGCGCGCGCGTACGCTACGGCGAGCTGCTGGCGGCGGCCAACCGCGACGACGCGTGGGCGAACTGGATCGACGCCACGCGCGATCAGCCCGGCATCACCGACGAACAGAAGGCCAGTCTCGACGACCAGGAGCTGCGCCTCGTCGCGCGCGAAACCGACCGTCAGATCGAGGCGGGCGACTTGACGGGCGCCCGCCATACGCTCGACGCCGTGCCCGACCGCCTGAAGACGACCAGGCGCTGGCTGCTCGAAGACGTCGATCTGCGCGAAGCGAAGGGTGACTACAAGGGCGCGATGGCGTCGGCGCAGAAGGTGCTCGTGACGCAACCCGACGACGCCGATGCACGCCTCGCCGTTGCGCGTATGCTGGAACGCATGGGCCGAGACCGGGAGGCCGCCGACATGGTGCGCGCAGTGCTGGCCGACACCGCGGAGAACGACATCGACACGCGCCTTGCCGTGGCGCGGCGCTTCACCGCGCTCGGGCTGAACGACGAGGCTTCCGCCGTGGTCGATCCGTTGCGCGAGCAGTATCCGGACAACGCGGAGATTACGATCCAGGCGGGGCGCATTGCGCAGGCGCGCGGCAACTACAACGAAGCCGCGAGCCTTTATCGCACCTCGCGCACGCAGGAAGTGGCCAAAGGCACGCAGCCCGACGCCGACGGCACGACGTCGGCAGGCCGCGCGCTGCAAAGCCTGGAAGACCGCAAGCAGGGGCAGGTCGCGACCGGCTGGTATCAGTCGAACCTCTCGGGCGACCCCGGCATTTCCGAGCTGCACGCCACCGAAGTCCCGCTATACGTTCGCATTCCTGATGGCTATACGGGCCACTATTTCTTCCACGCCGATACGGTCTATCTGAACGCGGGCACGCTGCCCGGCAACGACCTCGACATCGCGTACAAGTATGGCAAGATCGCCGCGCTCGGCAACGCCGGGCTCGGATCCGTCAACGAGACCGCGACGGGCGTCGCGCTCGCGGCGGGTTACGAGTTCAGCGGTGCGAACAATAGCTGGCGCGCCGACATCGGCAGCACGCCGGTGGGCTTCCCGATCACGAGCGTGCTGGGCGGCATTCAGTACCGCCACGACTTCCAGACCGGTTCGTCGCTCTCGCTCGACGTCTCGCGCCGTCCTGTGACCGCCAGCCTGGTTTCCTATGCGGGCGGCATCGATCCGGTCACGGGCGAGAAATGGGGCGGCGTGGTGCGAAACGGCTTCACCGTGCGCGGCGCGCAGGACTTCGGGCCCGGCACGATCTTCACGAGCATTGGCTTCGGGCTGCTGACCGGCACCAACGTGGAGACCAACCAGGAGTTCAAGGTTCGCAGCGGCTACGACTGGTCGGTGTTCAAGCGGCCCGACCAGATCGTGTCGAGCGGCCTCACGCTCAACTACTGGAAATACTCGAAGAACGAACACAACTACACGTTCGGTAACGGCGGCTACTACAGTCCGCAAAGCTATTTCTCGGTCAGCATTCCGCTCGACTGGACTGGCCGCTACAAGAAGCTTTCCTGGGAGATCGACGGATCGGTGGGCATGTCGTTCACGAACGAGAACGAGTCGCCGTTCTACCCGACGCGGCCCGGTCTGCAGGCCCAGGCGCTCGCGTTCATGAGCGCCAACGACCTCGGCTCGCCGTTCTTCGGCGGCGGCTCGGGCGGCGGCTTCAGCTATACGGTCGAAGCGGCGGCCGAATATCGCGTGACGCCGCACTTCGTGGTGGGCGGCCGCTTCCGGCTCGACCGCTCGCGCGACTACGCGCCGAACGTGGGCGTGCTCTACCTGCGCTATTTCTTCTCGCCGCAGAAGGGGCCGGTGCCGTTCCCGCCGCGGCCGGTCGTCCCATATTCGGCCTACTGACATGGCCACTGAACGAGCGCACATGACAACGATGAAACCCGCGAGACGAGCGACACGATGAACGATCCCGCCACCCTCCCCGCTGCGCCCGCCGGCGCCGGCCGCGATACGCGCCGCTCGCTGTTCTCGCGGCTCGCGCGCCGCGAGCCGCTCGCGATCGACGGCCTGCCGGCCTCGCTCGCTTCGCTCGGCGCGGGCCAGGTGCACGTGGTCTACGCGAACGCCTCGCCCGCGCGCGACGCACTGTTCTGGCAAACCGCCGCCGCCGCGCTCACGGGTCCCGCCACCGTACTTTCCACGCGCGACGGCGCGAGCCTCGCGGCCGCGCTGCGCGAGCATGGCGTCGATCTCGACAAGAGCGGTTCGACACATGCGTGGGCAAACGTCTGCGCGCTGCGCCCACTGCCGGAGCGCGACGGCGCGCAAGTGCTGATCGAAGCGCTCGACGCGCTCGCCGCGCAGTGCGCCGCGCCCGAAAGCCAGTTTTTCATCGAAGGCGCGGAGGCGTTCTTCAACTGGCAGGACCCCGCCGCGCTCGCAGGCCAGGGCGCGCAGCTCGCGGGCTGGTGCGCGCAGCATCGTTACGGCGTCCTGATGGTGGCAGCGCCCCCCGGCCTCGGCGACGATCAGGAGCATCCCGAACTCGCCGCCTTCCAGGCGCGCTTCGCGGGCGCCGCGCAATTGCACCAGGTGCAGGGACAGTATCACTGGGAAGTCGCGTTCTGGCGCGCGGGCGATGCCGTGCACGGCAGCCAGAGCGTACCGCTGCGCTTCTCCGCCGCCGATCACCGGCTCACGGTTTCCGGCGGCACCTTCGAAAGCGAGATCGGCGAGGCGGGCCTGCTCGCGCCCGACGAAGGCCGTGTGATCGTTTCGCGCGACGCGATGCTGCACGAGCGCGTACTGCCGCAGGCCTGGCAGATCGTCGATAACAACGAGGCAGCGGTGGCCGCCGCGCGCACCTCAGTCGCGGCCACGGTGATTCTCGATTTCAGCGTGAACCGCGACCTCGAAATGCTCGCGGAGCAGGTGCACACGCTGCGCCTGCAGTGCGGCGAAGCGCTCAAGATCATCGTGCGCGAGGACGCCGTGGCCATGCGCTACGAGTCGCTCATGCTCAACCTCGGCGCGAACCGCGTGATCGCGCGGCAGACGCCGCTCGCGCAGGTCGAGGCCATCGTCGACAGTCTGCTGGGCCAGGTGTATTCGCGGCCCATGCCTGCCGATTACCGTGCGGCGCTCGCCGCCGTAGTGCATGGCGAGGAGAGCGGTTACGTGGGCGCGGCGCACTTCGTCGAACTCGTAGGCGCGGCGGTGGAGCGCAGCCGCGTGATCCAGCTGCCGAGCGTGCTGATTCGCCTCGCGCTGATGCCGGAAGTCGCGCATGTGGATGCGCTCAAGGCGTGCCATCTGCGCCGCGCGGGCGACATCGTGACGGCGAGCGGCGACAGCCTCTACGTGTTCTTCTTCGCCTGCCGCATGAGCGACGCCGACGCCGTGTGCCAGCGCGTGTTCCAGCGGCCGCTCGCCGAGCTGTTCCAGGGCGAGGAGCGCTACGGCGACGGCCGCGCGATCACGGACGCGCTGGCCACGCTCGGCGACGAAATCGACACCACGCCGCCGCCCGACTATTCGGGCTGGCTCGCGATCAACGAGGGGCAGCCCGCCGCGCCCGCCGCCGTCTCCGTGCGGGCCAACGGCCAGACCGTGCCGCCAGCGGCGGCTGCCGCGATCGCACCGGGCACAGCAACGGCTGCGGCAACAGAAACCGCAGCGCCGCAACCCGCGGTGCCAGTCGACATCGCTCCCATAAACGGCGACCTGTTGCCTGCGCTCGACGCCGCCGCGCGCACCGACAACGCGAAACCGCGAGCCGCGCCGCAGCGCACGCCGCTGCCGCTCAAAGCATAGGAGAGCGACATGAACATCTTCCTCGGTTACTTCGTCTGGGGCTTGATACTCGGCGTGCCGCTCTACTGGATCGGCTGGCGCCTGCGTCTTGGGCGCTTCGTGCCCATGTGGCTGCGCCCCGCGCGCTCGCGCCCGCTCCAGCTCCCGCCGCAAGTCGACGCCCTGCTGATTCGCGGCCAGCGCCGCTTCAGCCAGACGGGGCCGCGCCGATGAAAACCATCGCCATCGTCTCCAGCGTGGGCGGTGCGGGCCGCACCACCCTCACCGCGGCGCTCGCCGGTCTGTTGGCGGCACGCGAACATGTTGCGCTCGCCGCGGAATGCGACCCGCGCAACGTGCTGGCGCTCCATTTCGGGCTGCGCGAGAGCGCGCGCGAAGGGCTCGTCACGCATCTGGCGGGCGGTCCCGGCGCTGGCGACGCCTGGTCGCGAGCCGCGCTGCAAAGCGACGACGGCGTGCTCGTGCTGCCATGGGGCAGCCTCACTGATGGCAACGCCTCCGACGACCCGCGCGACGACGACGCCAGCGCCCTGCTCGACGCGCGCCCCGGCTGGCTGCGCGAACTGCTCGCCCGCGTGGACCTGCCGGCGCATACGATCGCGCTCGTCGATGCGGGCACGTGGCCCTCGGCGCACGCGCGCCAGGCGATCGATGCCGCCGACCTCGTGCTCGGCATTCTCACACCCTGCGCCACCGCGTGCGCGACGCTGCCGCGCCTGATCGCTGCGCTCGTGCGCGCGGGCAAGCGCAGCGTGTTTGTCGCCAATGCGGTGGTGCCCGCGCGCCAGTTGCACATGGACGTCGTTGCGCTGCTGCGCGCGCGCCTCGGCGCCGCGATGCTCCCGTATCTCGTGCATGCGGACACCGGCGTGCCCGCCGCGCTCGCCGCCGGCGAAAACTTCTGCCTGAGCGCACCCAGCTCGCAGGCCGCGCACGACCTTCACGGCATCGCCTCGTGGCTCTCGCACTGGAGCACGGGCGCGAGCCTCGACGCACCCGACGAACTGCTCGCGCAACACGTTGCGCGCGGGAGCACGCCATGATCCGCGAGCGTATCGTCGCCCTGTGGATGGCGTTCTGGACCTCACTGCGCCGCCTGAGCGCGCCCGAGTTCAATCTGGCGCCCGATGCGCCGGGCGGCCAGTGGCTGCTGCGCGCCTTCTTCCGGCCGCCGCGCCCAGGCCAGCGCGACGTGCCCGCACTTGCCTTCGCGCGGATCGGCCAGGACATCGGCCAGCGGCTGAATATGGGCCGCGACCGCAGCGTCGGCGCGTGGCTCCTGCGTATTTTTCTGCGCCCGCGCCGCGCGCGTCAGCGTCTCGCCGCCGATCTGCGCAAGCTTCACAAGGCGCCGCAAGGACACCATCGCTTCGCGCTGCGCGCGTGGCTCGACAGACGGCTCGAACCCATCTATCGCGGCGCCTCGCGCGCGAGCGCGGCAGTCGGCGCCCGTCTGCCCGACGTGCCGTGGGAAGGCATCGAGCAGCAGCTCGAGAAGCTTTCGGCGGCACTCGACAGCGTGCCCTTCCTGCGCCAGGGCCTCCTGTGGCTCGCATTCGTCGCGGCTGTCGCCGTGTGCACGACGCCGCTGCCGTTCGCCGGCCAGGTGCTGCTGTTCCTGCTCGTGTACGTCGTGGTGATGATCGCGCGCCGCCTGCCGGGGCGCCTCGCCACCATGCTCATGGTGATGCTCTCGATCCTCATGACGGGCCGCTACGTCTGGTGGCGCAGCACGCAAACGCTGCATCTGTCGAGCCCCGCCGAGGCCATCGTGGGCTACATCCTCTATGCCGCCGAGCTCTACACGTGGATCGTGCTGATCTTCGGCTACGTGCAGACCGCCTGGCCGCTGCGCCGCAAGCCGCAGCCGCTGCCCGACGACCCGGCCGACTGGCCGATCGTCGACCTCTACATTCCGACCTACAACGAGCCGCTTTCGGTGGTGCGGCCAACCGTGTTCGCGGCAAGCTCGATCGACTGGCCGCGCGACAAGCTGCGCGTCTACATTCTCGACGACGGCGACCGCGACGAATTCCGCGACTTCGCGCGCGAGGCGGGCGTGGGCTACCTGCGCCGCGACGAACACACGCACGCGAAGGCCGGCAACATCAATCACGCGATGCCGCTCACGCAGGGCGAGTACATCGCGATTTTCGACTGCGACCACATTCCCACGCGCTCCTTCCTGCAAACGACCGTGGGCGTCTTTCTCGCCGATAAAAAATGCGCGATGGTGCAGACGCCGCACCACTTCTTCTCGCCCGATCCGTTCGAGCGCAACTTCGACACGTTCCACCGCGTGCCCAACGAAGGCAGCCTGTTCTACGGGCTGATCCAGGACGGCAACGACTTCTGGGACGCCACGTTCTTCTGCGGCTCGTGCGCGGTCATCAAGCGCGCGGCGCTCGAGCATATTGGCGGGATCGCGACCGAGACCGTGACCGAGGACGCCCACACCTCGCTGCGGCTGCATCGCCACGGCTATACGTCGGCCTATCTGCGCACCGTGCAGGCGGCGGGCCTCGCCACCGACAGCCTCGCCGACCACATCGGCCAGCGCATTCGCTGGGCCCGCGGCATGACGCAGATCTTCCGCATCGACAATCCGTGGATCGGCAAGGGACTCTCGTTCTTCCAGCGCATGTGCTACAGCAACGCCATGCTGCACTTCTTCTACGGCTTCCCGCGGCTCATCTTCCTCGTGATGCCGGGCGCGTACCTGTATTTCGGACTGCACGTGATCAACACGCCCGCGCCCGTGATCCTCGCTTACGTGCTGCCGTATCTGGTGATTGCCGCGATCGCCAACTCGCGCATCCAGGGACGCTACCGGCACTCGTTCTGGGCGGAAGCCTATGAGTCCGTGCTCGCGTGGTACATCGTGCTGCCCACCACCATGGCCTTCATCAACCCGAAGCTCGGCAAGTTCAACGTGACCTCGAAGGGCGGGCATATCGAGCACGAGTATCTCGACTGGACGATCTCCAAGCCCTATCTCGTGCTGCTCGCGATCAACGCGTTCTCCGTGCTCGCGGGCATCGGACGCCTCACGATCTGGCGCACCGAAGAGCCCGCCACCGTGTTCATGAACCTCTTCTGGGCCGCCGTGAATCTCACCGTGCTCGGTCTCGCACTGGGCGTGGCCAAAGAGGCGAAGCAGGTACGCGTGGCGCACCGCATTCCGCTGCGCGTGCCCGCCATGCTCACGCTGCCCGACGGCCGCACGCTCGCCTGCAAGACCGAGAACTATTCGATGGGCGGCCTCGGTCTCATGCTGCCCGCCGACGCCGTAGCGAAGCTCGAGCCCGGCGAGCGCATCAACGTGACGCTCGCGCGCGGCGTGCTGGAGCACGACTTCCCCGCCGTGGTCGCGCGTCTGGCCGACCGGCACCTCGGCGTGCGCTTCGTCGGCATGACGGTGGAGACGGAGCGCAAGCTCGTGGAATGCACGTTCGGCCGCGCCGATGCCTGGCTCGAGTGGGAGGACGTGCCGCCCTCCGATGCGCCGCTGCACGGCCTCGTTCAGTTGATCGAGCTGAGCTGGCAAGGCTACATGCGCCTCATCGACGCGTTCTTCGACGCGCTGGAAAGCTTCTTCACGCGACGCCGGGCCGGCCAGGTCCGCCAACCCTGATAACCGGAACCGCCGCTACCCCCTGGAACGCGAAACACTATGGGTCTCTGGAATCTCTACTTCCTCGCCAAGCTGTACCTCTACTCGATCGGCACGCTCAAGCCCGAGTGGTGGATGAACTTCGCTTTCGTCATCCTGCTGCTCGTGCCGCTGCACAACCGGTGGCTGCGTATCGCGCGCGATGTAGTCGCCGTGATCGTGGGCATCGCCATTGCGTACCACGAGTCGAGCATGCCCGACATCGGCCGGGCGATCTCGCAGATCCCCGTGCTCCTCACCTTCACGCCCTCGTACATGTTCGAGCTCACGCGGCGCGTGATTTCGCTTTCGATGGTCGTGTCGGCGGTGATCGCCGTGCTGCTCTACTTCCTCATCAACCGCTGGGTGCGCGTGACGACGCTCGTGCTGATCGCGCTCGTCGTCATGCCTGTCTGGCAGGGCGTGGGCACATTCGTGGCGAACGCCACCGCCAACGCTTCGCTCGCCAGCAACGGCGACGAGGACGGTGGCACGGGCAAGAAGCGCGACGAGCAGTCGGGCAGCTACGACCAGCAGTTCGCGGCGTTCCGCGCCAACGAGGAAGGCCGGCACGTGAACTTCACGCCGCTCACCACCGATGCGAACGCGCAGTTCGACATCATCGTCGTGCACATCTGCTCGCTCTCGTGGGACGACATGGATGTCGTGAAGATGCGCAACAACCCGCTCTTCTCGCGCTTCGACTACATCTTCCAGAACTTCAGTTCCGGCGCGAGCTATAGCGGGCCCGCCGCAATCCGCGTGCTGCGCGCGAGCTGCGGGCAGGAACCGCACAAGGCGCTCTACGATCCCGCACCGCCCGAGTGCCACCTGTTCGTGCAACTCGCGCAAGCGGGCTACAAGCCGCAGGCGCTGCTCAACCACAACGGCCGCTTCGACAATTTCCGCAGCACGGTGACCAATGAAATCGGCGTGCCGGGCGTGACGATTCCGTCGAACGACGGCCTGCCGGAAGCGATGAAAGAGTTCGACGGCTCGACACTGGTCGGCGACTACGACGTGCTCGCGCGCTGGTACAAGCAGCGCATCGCCGCGGGCGGCGGCCCGGTCGCGCTCTACTACAACACGGTCTCGATGCACGATGGCAACCGCCTGCCGCCTCCGAACACCAATCTCACGAGCCTGCAGTCGTACCCGATCCGCCTGCAGAATCTGCTCGGCGACGTCGACAAGCTGATCAATCTCGTCGCGCAATCGGGTCGGCGCGCCGTCATCGTGTTCGTGCCCGAGCACGGCGCGGCGCTGCGCGGTGAAGAGAACCAGATTGCCGGCATGCGCGAGATCCCCACGCCGAACATCGTCCACGTGCCGGTGGGCGTGAAGGTGGTGGGTCTGCCGGCCGGCAGCGAGCACACCGGCGGCGTGACGACGATTGACACGCCCACGAGCTATCTCGCGCTCGCGCAGCTGCTTTCGAATCTCGTGGCGCACAGCCCGTTCGCCACCGGCGCGCCGCCGCTCGCGCAGTATGCGAACAACCTGCCGCAAACGCGCATGGTCGGCGAAAACGAAGGCACGGTGACGATGACGACGCCCACCGGCTATGTGATCCATACGCCGGACGGCGTGTGGGTGGAGGGCAAGTAATGGCGATACGCTTGTGGGGGGCCGGCCGGCGTTTGCGCAGTGGTCCCGCGCTGCCGGGCGATATCGATGCGCTCGCGCGTCTCGTCGAGGGCGTGGACCGCGACCGTTATCTCGACGTTCAGGCCGAGGACGCCTGGCAGGCGGCCGCGAAGCGCTGGCCGCTCGTGGCAGCTGTGCTGGAGCTGCCGGTTGCAGGGGAAAAAGGCTGAGTTAGCGCGAACCCGCCTCTGCAGCGCGATCAGGATCCGCCGTGCGCCACGCGTTGCGCGAGGACACAGCGCTCCAGCGGCGTACAGGTCAGCGAGCGGCCCGTGGGCGCGATGTAGCGCCGTTCGAATGCCTCGGGCTCGGGGTGGTCGAGCACGCGCCAGCCGTAGGGCGCGAGAAACGCGGGCAGCGTCTGCGGATCGAGGCCGAAGCGCCAGATCCGCTGCTGCTCCACGAAACGCCGATACATGGCCGGCGCGCCGTAAAGCTGTGTATCGAAGCCCGCGCCCAGGTTGACGAGCGCCTCCATGGGCGGCGACCAGCGTAGTGGGACCCGTGCCGGTGCGCGCCGCTTCGCGGGTCATCGCGCCAGTTCCTCAGTGATCCTGATGATCTATCATCTGACGCGCCTGGACGTCGGTAACCGTATCGAACAACGCCTCGGCACGCGCCAGTTCGTCCAGCGCGTGGTCGAGCCGCGATTGCGCGGCGCCATAGCCAAGCCGCGCTGCCACGTGGTCGTGGGCATCGGCACGCAGGGCGCGAAATGCCCGGTCGACGTTGCGGCTCGCCTCAAAAAAGCGTTGCGCGGCCTCGGCCTCTTGTGAAGGGATGTGAATCGCCATGGAAGAGTTCCATTGTGAGCTGCGTCCAGTCTCCCGCCCGGGAGACGTGGCGCGTTCTTGCGCCGCCAAGCCGTGAAGACGCTGTGTGCTCGGCAGGCGGCACGTCGAAGAGATCGCGCGTGACGCCGCGCGCCTGCTGCGCGCAGGCCTCGCTGCGCACGCGTTTGGTGAGATCTGTGTAGGTGTCGAAGTCGCCCATGCGCGACGCCTCGTGAATGGCCGCGAGGTCGCGCGCCTTGACGAGCGTGGGCTGCGTGAGCCGCACGAAGTACGGCGCCTCCAGTTCCGCCGTAAACACGAGCGGATGGCTCTTGCCGCCCGCCTGGGCGGCGCGCTCGACGCAATCCACCACCACCGTGCCCTGCGAGCGACCTGGCGGCTTCCCCGTGCTCACGCTGCGTAGCCGCTCCGGAACCACCCGCAGCGAGATGCCGACGCTCAGTTCAGTTGGCGAGACGCACACGAGCGCGTAGTGATGCTCGCGCGCGGCGCCCGAGGGCAGCGTGGCGCTGCTCGTGACGAACACGTGCTGCGGAAGCTGGCGCACCTGGCCGCTCGCATCGACCCACGCATTCCAGACGACCACGCCGGCACGCTTGCCGCGCTTGTCTTGCGTGGCGCGTGGGCGGCTTGCCGCCGGCGAGAACAGGGCGAGAAGCGAACCGGTGCGCAGCGCGGCGACTTGAGCGCTGCTGCCGAGCGACTGGCCGATGCCCCACAGGAAGCGCCCGCCGCCCTGCCGACGCTCCCACTCCTTGCGCAGGATCAGTGTGGGGAGATCAACGCCAGCCTCTGGCCCGATGCGGGACCAGCAAAACGTGGGCGGTAGGTGTTTCAGAGCCATCGACTTCCTCGGAATGCAGCCACCCGCCGATTTTGGCGGGCAATTCAATAACCGTTACTGTATAGGTATAATGCATGACATGGAAGCCCCAGATACTTATTTTCCGGTGCAGGAACTGCTGCGGCGGTTATCGGACGATTCACGCTCTGCCAGCGAAATTGCGCGGCTTTCCGGGGTCAGCCAACCTACTGTCTCGCGTCTTCGCACGTCGAACGGACGGCGGGTACGCCGGAGCGCGTCATTCAATAAGCTATGCAGTTTCTATGGCGTGCAGGCGCCGCCGTCCAGTCGGCACGCGGCCGCCTACAACGAATTGCTGCGCAATGCGATCGTCGAGGCGTGGGACGGCTCGGAAGAGCACGGCCGCGCGCTGCTCGTCGTCATCAAGGGATTGAAGGAACTGAGGGAACGGGCCGCGTAGATTCGCCTGGGTGGGCTTAGGCGGTGTGTTGTGCACGAGGGCGCGAAAGGTAACCATCCATGGGAAATTCGCCGCGAATTTCGAGGCTACAGGGCCGCCACGAACCGTGCGGAGGCCATGACCGGCCGGCCAATCCCCATATGTGGCGACCTTTGCGTTTCTCTGTGCCGCGGGTGACTCAAACGTATGATGTGAGGGCACACACGCCAGCCGTACGTGTGCAATGTTCGATACTTGCCACCAGAGCGCCGCCTCTATCATGTCCGCCGACACTGCCCCCACCCACACGAATGCTCCCGCCACGCTGCGCGGCCAGTGCCTTTGCGGCGCCGTGCGCTATGCGGTAGCCAATGCGTTCCGCTACGCGTTCAATTGCCACTGCTCGCAGTGCCGCCGTGCCACGGGTTCCGCGTTCAAACCGTTCGCGGGCATCGAAAGCGAGGCGCTGCGACTCACCGAGGGCGCAGGGCAGACGATGATCTACGGCGATCCGCAGGCCGCCCACGACGTGCATTGCGGCCGCTGCGGCTCACTGCTCTATTCAGTCGTGCGCGAAGGAGCGTATGTGCACGTAACGCTCGGCACGCTGACCGATCCGCCGGACATCCGCCCCGCCGGCCATATCTTCGTGCGCTCGAAAGCGCCGTGGTTCGAGATTGCCGACTCGCTGCCCCGGTACGACGAATTCCCGCCCTGACGCCGCGCGTGTCGTGTGCATCGCGTGACTTGCCGCAGGCGAGCATGGCAGCGGCCATACCGGTATCACTGTGCTACTGCCCGTCGTCGCGTTGATCGGCTAGTCTCGAAGCCTCCTTCCTCTTGTCACAAGAACGGCGAGCCCCATATGGACTCCATGACGATCGAGACGTACACGAGTGGCGCCGCAGGCTACGCAGCCGAATGGGCGAAACCTTCGCGTCGTGCCACGTTGCCCGAGCTAAAGGGTGTGCCCGCCGCGAGCTTTGACAACGTCCTCTGCGAGACCGTGATCATGCATTTGCCCGTCGCGCAGATCGGCCCGGCCTGCCGCCGCCTCGTCGAACTGCTCGATGCCGGCGGCGTGCTCTATCTGAGCTGGCGCGTCACTGACGGCGACAGCGCGCGCGACCCAGCGGGGCGTCTATATAGTGCTTTCGACCCGGCGCTCGTCACCGCCGCGCTCGAGGGCACGACCATCGCGCTCGACGAGGAGGCGGTCAACCGGTCCTCCGGCAAACGCGTTCAACGGATTGTCGCAATTCGCGCGTGAGCGCTGCCACGCATGGCGATCGGACAACAGGGAATTAGCGGGGAATAACAGCGCGTCATAGGCCAGGCGAGTGACAAATACGTGAACTTTTCGCTTGAAAAATGGTCTAAGGGACTCATGTAGGAAATATGTAAGGCGGAGCGCTAGCAAACGATACGACCCTGAAGGCGGACAATGTGCCGCAAACACGACGATTCGGGTTGCCTCGCATGCCGTAACGCACTACCATACGCGGTCTTTCTGCATTGCACGAAAATCCAGGCTGCCACGTCGTCAGACGTTTGGCGCTCGCTTGGCGGGACCGGCATGCGCCCCCGCCCACTCCCCTGCAATTTCGTCATCGCCAGGACGCCACGCCGCTGGCGCGTGACCTTTTTTGCCCTTGTCGGGCTATCCCTTCGAGGAGAATGTATTGACAAGCCATGACCGGGACGACGCGCTGACCTCGTCTGCCCGCCCCGCACGCCGCTCGTCCAAAGACAAGACCGGCGATACGACGCCCATGGACGCAGGCTCGCAACTCGAAAAACGCCAGCATCAAATGCGGGCGCTCATCAAGCTCGGCCGTGAACGCGGTTATCTGACCCACGCGGACATCAACGACCATCTGCCCGACAACTTCGCGCAGACGGCCGCGCTGGAAACGATCGTCGCCACGTTCAACGACATGGGCGTGCAGGTGTACGAACAGGCGCCCGACGCCGACACGCTGCTCCTGAACGAAGATTCCCGCGCCGACCGGCAGGCCGACGACGAAGCCGACGAAGAAGTCGAAGTCGCGCTCTCGACCGTCGACTCCGAATTCGGCCGCACGACCGACCCGGTGCGCATGTACATGCGCGAAATGGGTTCGAGCGAGTTGCTCACGCGCGCCGGCGAAATCGAAGTGGCGAAGCGCATCGAAGACGGCCTCCAGGAAATGATCCAGGCGATCGCGGCATGCCCGTCGATCGTCGCGACCATCCTCGCCGACGCCGACCGCGTCGCGGCTGAAGCGATGCGCATCGACGAACTCGTCGACGGCATCGGCAGCGACGAAGCCGCGCAGGAACCCGCCACGGCGGCCGACGCGGACGCGAGCGAAGAAGTCGAAGTCCAGGCAGCGGAAGAAGAAGAGTCGGACGACTCGAGCGACGACGAAGACAGCGACGCCGACAACAGCAAGGCCAACGAAGCCCTGCTCGCGCAGCTGAAGGCAGACAGCCTCGCGATCTTCGCGCGCGTTCGCACGCTGTTCGAACAGATGGCCTGCACGTCGGACGCCAATGCGCGCGCCTCGGCTGCGGAAATGCAGATCTGCGCCGACATCCAGACGGAACTCGCGCCGATCCGCTTCACGGCTCGCACCATCGACCGCCTGTGCTCGCTGCTGCACGAGCAGGTCGCGCAGATTCGCGCGATCGAGCGCAACGTGCTCTCCATCGTCGTCGATCGCTGCGGCATGCCGCGCGAAGCCTTCGTCGAGCAGTTCCCGGGCCACGAAACCGATCTGGACTGGGGCGTGCGCGCCGCAGCCGCGTCGAGCAAGTACGGTCCCTCGATCGAGCGCAGCCTGCCGGCTATCCAGGCAGAGCAGCGCAAGCTCGCCGAGATCGAAGCGGCTGCATCGCTGTCGCTGCAGCAGATCAAGGCGATCAATCGCCGCATGACCGTCGCCGAATCGAAGATGCGTCAGGCGAAGGGCGAGATGGTCAAGGCCAACCTGCGTCTCGTGATCTCGATCGCGAAGAAGTACGTGAACCGCGGCATGCAGTTCCTCGACCTGATCCAGGAAGGCAACATCGGCCTGATGAAGGCGGTGGACAAGTTCGAATATCGCCGCGGCTGGAAGTTCTCGACGTACGCGACGTGGTGGGTGCGTCAGGCCGTGACGCGTGCGCTCGCCGACCAGGCGCGCACGATCCGCGTGCCGGTGCACATGATCGAAACGATCAACAAGCTCAACCGCATTTCGCGCGAGATCCTGCAGCAAACAGGCATGGAAGCGCATCCGGCGGACCTCGCCGCGCGTATGGGCATGACCGAAGAGAAGGTGCGCGGCATCCTCAAGATCGCCAAGCAACCGGTCTCGCTCGAAAGCCCGGTGGGCGACGACGGCGACGCGACGCTCGGCGACATGATCGAGGACGCAGGTTCGGCCTCGCCGGCCGATGCGGCGATCCACGCGAACATGCGCGCTGCCATCGACGAGGCGCTCAAGGCGCTCTCGCCGCGCGAAGCGAAGGTGCTGCGCATGCGCTACGGCATCGACACGACCTCGGACCACACGCTCGAGGAAGTGGGCAAGCAGTTCGACGTGACGCGCGAACGTATCCGCCAGATCGAAAGCAAGGCGATGCGCAAGCTGATGCACCCGAGCCGCGCCGACAAGCTGCGTCCGTTCCTGGAGCGCTAAGCAGTTTTATTGCTGCGCTCTCCGGAGCTGGATTGAAAAAAAGCCCGTCACCTTCCGGTGACGGGCTTTTTCTTTATGCGACGCGAACGCCGGTCAGTCCGTGCCGAATTTCGGCGAATGCGGACCGTAGAGCAGGCCCGTCGGCGGGCCCGCGTGCAACAGACGATAGCTCGTGATACCGGCGATATCGTGGCTCTTGTCCGTCAGCGAATTCGCGATCTGCTTGACCGCCGCCATCACCAGCATGCCGATCAAGCCGCCGCCACTGCTGTTGTTGCCTTCGTTGCTGTTGGCACTTGCCGCGCCTTGCCACAGCACCTTGCCGGTTTTCAGATCGACGAGTTTCGCCGTCGCCGTCACCACCGTCGCGCTGTCGAGCACACGATATTGGGTCCCGAATTGCGTGATCTTCGAGTACACCACCGCGTCGGCGCCGAAGATCTCGCGCAACTTCTCCGGCGGGGTCTGCTGGATGTCGCCCGCCGTCGTCAGTCCATTCTGCTTGAACGTTTCTTCCATGACCGCGACCGGAATCACATAGTAGCCCGCCTCGGCGAGCGGCATTGTCATCTGGGAGAGCATGCTGTTCGACGCATTCACATCCGTCGTCGCGTTGTCGGGCGGCAGTATGAGGATCGAGCGCGGGCGCGCATTCTTGAACGCCGTGTAGTCCGCGTGCTTGACCGGCTGTGCACAGGCGGCCAGCAATGCGAGCGCGGACAGAGCCAGCCAGAGCTTGAGAGTTGAAAATCTGGTCATATCGGTACGCTCACTTATTGTTGTTTCGGTTTCTTCATGAGGAAGTCCATATAGGTCGACGACTCCGGGAAGAGGTGCTTCTCGGCGTCGAATTCCTGCATGGCTTGCGTGTCGTTGCCGACGTTCGCGTAGAGCAAGCCCAGTTGCGCATGGAATCCGGGCGGCGGCATGTTGCCCTTCGCGCGGATCTCCTGCAGCGACTTCTCGAGCGCATCGATCTGTTGCTGCGGCGCCTTCTCGCCCTTCAGGTAGTCGTAGACCTCAGGCTGATAGCCGCTCCACTGGTAGAGCGGCGGCGTGGTGTTCGCGCAGCCTGCGAGCAGCAGCGTTGCCGCCGTGATGGGCAGGCAGAGTCCCCGAAGCGTGCCGATGTATTTCATGAAAACCCCGTATGAGTAGTTGTTTTGATCCAGCGTGTAGCGCGGTCGATGTGGGCGGTCAGTGCGCGGTGCGCAGCGCGCCCGCGTCGACCTGGTCGGCCAGATGGTTAACCGCTTCCTGGATCGCGAGCTCGAGCACCTTGCCATTGAGCGTCGAGTCGTAGCTCGCTGTGCCGCCAAAGCCAACGATCTCGCGGTTCGAAAGGCTGTACTCGCCCGCGCCCTGCGCCGACGCGACGACTTCCGAAGTCGTGGTGTCGACAACGTTGATGCTCACCTTCGCGTAAGCGATCTGGTTTTTACCGCTGCCGAGAATGCCGAACAGTTGGTGATCGCCGACTTCCTTGCGACCGAACTCAGTGACGTCGCCGGTAATGACATAGTTGGCGCCCTTGATCGCCTGGGCTTTCCTGGTGAAGCCCGCTTCCTGGCGGATCTCGTCGAGGTTGTCGCGATCGAGCACGCTGAAGCGGCCGCTTTGCTGCATCGACGTGATCAGGATGGTCTTTGCCTGGCCGCCGAGGCGGTCGATGCCGTCGGAGAAGATGCCGCGCATGTAGCTCGAGCGATTGTCGAACTTGCCGACTGCGATCTGTACCGGCTTGCCGACGGCAGGGCGCTGCGCGCTGGCGACAGGCGGCACCGGCAGCGAGCGCGACGACTCCGTCGCGCATCCGCCAAGGGCCACGATGGCGATGGCGGCGAGGACCGCACCGCACGTTTTGGACGATTTCATGAATTCTCCTTGTTGTCAGGACAGAAACGGCTGGACAAGGGGAGATCGGCGAGATGCGGTGCCAGACGGCGGCGGCGTGCAAGCGGAGCATGCAGGGCGTCCTCGCAAGCGTCGTTGCGGCGGAGATAGAGGGCGCAGTGCGTCGCTGCGCGCGCAGTCATTCCAGCGGTCGTGCATGTTTCTCGCTTCCCGCACGCGAGCGCATGCGTGGAAGCTCCCCGGTTCTTATTGGTGTAGCGTGTGGTCTTTAGTTTGTAGTTAATGACTACACACGCATGTATCGGCCGGGTTAGGGAGAAACTTTAGGAAATCTGCAATTTAATGCGAATTGAATTTTTATTTACGCGATTTCTGAGGCGTATTGACGCACGCATGAAATGCTATTCAAAGCGGTTTGGAGATTTTCGCTTTTGCTATCGACCGCGAATAAATCAGTCGCTGGGAATGATCGT
This sequence comes from Paraburkholderia sp. CNPSo 3076, assembly GCF_026343935.1. Taxonomy (NCBI): domain Bacteria; kingdom Pseudomonadati; phylum Pseudomonadota; class Betaproteobacteria; order Burkholderiales; family Burkholderiaceae; genus Paraburkholderia; species Paraburkholderia sp. CNPSo 3076. The sequence continues at coordinate 211,946 of NZ_JAPMAL010000012.1, forward strand.
CTCTTTTCTCACGCCCAAACGCCAGAACCCCGGTGCTCTTTCGGAGCTACCGGGGTTCTGGACGTTACAGCATAAGGAGCCTGACGATTACCTACTTTCACACGGGCAATCCGCACTATCATCGGCGTGGAGCTGTTTCACGGTCCTGTTCGGGATGGGAAGGGGTGGGACCAGCTCGCTATGGTCATCAGGCATGACGGGTTGCTGCGTCGCAGGGTTCTGCGCCACAGCCAATCGGGAAGAAGCGTAAAGAGGTGTTGCTCAATTGGGGTTGTGTTGTTTCCGGCACAACACGCGATTCTCTCAACC